>DJBN01000016.1:26548-27180 GCA_002430075.1 Actinobacteria bacterium UBA5975
CCAAGAAAGTTGTAGCCAAGAAGAAGACAACAGCTAAGAAGTCTGTGGCCAAGAAGGCAGCACCTAAAAAGAGCGCAAAGAAGTCTGCGGCCAGGAAGGCAACGTCAAAAGTCGTCATTCCTCCAGTTCCTTCAGGTGGTTCTGCTCGCGTTAACGTTTCAACTACTCCAGCTCCGGCGCCAGTTCGTGCAGCTGCAGCGAAAGACGCAGCGAAGTCAACGGCTGCTCGCCAAGGATCATCAGGAAAGATTCTCTTAGGCGTTCTTGTCGGCGTTGTGCTTCTTGCGGCAATTGTTATTGCTAACTCGAGTAACGAGGATTCTGATGATGCGCCAGCGGTAACTCCATCTATTGAAGAATCGATGGCTCCTGAGGCTGCAGAAACTCCTGCAACTGAAGAGACTGCGCCTGCTACTGATCCTGGAACAGCAATTGATCCAGCAGCAGCAACTGGAGAAGCGCCATCTCGCTTTATCGGAAATTGGAAAGACAGTTCTAAGTCAGTCATGGTTATTACGTGGAAGGCTCCAGCTGGAGATGTAACCGGATATAAAGTCGAGACACGATCTGGAATGGGTGAATGGAACGTTGTCTCAGAAGTTTCAGCAATGACTCTCTCTGCAGAGTTTGCT
>DJBN01000016.1:27375-32582 GCA_002430075.1 Actinobacteria bacterium UBA5975
GACTCTCTCTGCAGAGTTTGCTAAGACCTCGGATACAAGTTCAACATCGTTCCGAGTTTCTGCAACCTACGCAGATGGTTCATTCGGAGTTGCAAAAGCATTCGGATTTGCTGGTCAATTCGAATAAATATTTAAATAAAAAATCCCCGGCCATAAGAGTGGTCGGGGATTTTTTTTACGGATTATTTAGTTCTTGAAGAATCTGTGCAACATACACAGCAACTCCTGTGGGAACCAAATGGACCCCATCCGGTGCAAAATATTCTGGGTGGCCTTCTGAAATGGTTTTCCAATCGACAACTGAAAAGCGTGGATACTGCGCTGCAATATCAGAGATAAGGGAATTGTTGGGATCTCGCCAAGGGCGCGGAACAGCTGTATTTACAATGACTACCTGAGGTTGATCCTTGAGCGCTTCAAAGATTGCTTCTACCTGCGCTCGAGTCAAAGCATTGTTATTGCCGATATCGATAACGGTTCGGGAATTTTGAGCGGCAGCCTTGTCATGAAGAATGACATCAAGAAGTTCGGGCGCTTGCCGTCCGATCCGGGCATTCATAATGCTGATCGGATGGCTCTGACCTAAGGCGGCGCGAATTCCCAAGATGACCGAATCTCCCGTTACCCAGAGGCCATCCTCGACAGATTCGCTGACTACTGCAGGCTCCACAGTTAGGGAGGCTTCTAAGGCGGCTCTTTGATCGTTGGTTATAGAAATCGCACGAACGCTAACGACAGTTGCAACAAGGAGAACTACTACAGTTAGAGCTGAGAAGACTCGAGTCTGAACGCTACGTTCTTGCTTAGTGCGGTATTTCAACCCTTTAAACCAGTTTTGAATTATTCCACGGCGAATTGGGAGCTCGATATAACGCAGGGAAATGTCGCTGAGCGCGAAGACAATTAATATTCGCAGTGCATAAAGTGCCCAGGTTTGTCCGGCTAAATCCATGCTCGGGCGTGTTACTTGAAAGATCACCCAGTGCCATAAATAAATTGCATATGAACGCTCACCAATCCACAAGAGAACTGGATTTTGTAATATCGGAGCAAATCGTGAGGCCGGATGAACAACTGACATGATGATTGCGGCGCCACATATTCCAGCAAGTGGAAATGCAATCTTATATAACGTTGGTTGAGTCTCGTCGATCAATAAGAACGCAGCAACAATTCCAATAAATCCTGCAACACCAACTCCATCAATAAAATCCTGAGCCTTCTTTGTGACAGAGGTTGTAAAATTTTGAGGTATCCAGCTCACAGCTAGCGCAGCGCCTAAAAAGAGTCCGATACTATGAGTGTCAGTTCCAAAGTAAACATGGCTTACCTTGGATGCGTTCGATGCATCAAGTGAAAAGGAAAGCAGGAGTAGCGCAATTCCTGATGCTGCGGCGATAAAGAGCGCTGCCGCAGGGATATGTTTCTGGCCGAATTTTTTCAATATGAAATAGAGAATCAGCGGCCACGCCAGATAGAACTGGGCTTCTACAGCCAGCGACCATGTGTGTTGCAAAAGAGGAGGACGGCCGATGCTTTCAAAGTAATCCTGATGACGGGCGACAAGCCACCAATTCATAGTTCCTGTTAATGAAAAAGGAGCATCTAGGAGTAGTCTCTTGATCGTATCTGGTGCCCAGATCCCAATCGCAATCATTGTTGAAATCACCATGAAGGCAAGAGCTGGCAAGAGCCTTCTTATTCGCGCAATATAGAAACCCCGTAAATCAAGGCCCCCACTCTGAGCTATTGAATCGAGCAGGAGTCGAGTAATGACATAGCCTGAGATAACAAAGAAGAGATCTACTCCAAGAAATCCACCGGGGATCCATGAGAAACCTAAGTGATAGAACATGACTGCAATTACTGCAAGTGCGCGAAGTCCATCAATTGCAGGTATGTATTGGATACCGCGCTTGGTAGCCATAAGAATTACTTACGCTTTGCTGCTTTTTTCTTAGTTGTCTTTTTAGCAGTCTTTTTTGGCGCCACAATTGCTGCGCGAGTTCGCTTGCTCTCAACCCTGATCGGTTCAGAACGCTTTACAGTTCCATCTTGATTGAATGAGCTCTCAACTGCGTTCTTCATACTGTTAAGACGAGTGAAGGCTGAATCCAATTTTTCACGAGATTGCGCGATTGCAGCTTCGGCAGCAGTCAGTGCAGTTGACTGGCTGCGGTAGAGACGCTCAGATTCAGAGATAATATCTGCAAGCCAGGTACGGTAGGCAATAACGTTTTCAGCCGCCTCTGAAACTACTTTCTCGGCCTCGCGACGTGCAGCAGCTTGAAGAGTTGCTGCTTCGCGACGTTTAGTTTCAATAATTCCTTCACCTTGACGGCTAGCGTCACGAAGCATTTCGGCGCCTTCAGCTTCAGCAGTTGAGATGTACTTGCGCCCACGAGATTCTGCTCCGGCCAAAACACTACGAGCCTTATTTTCAGCACCCTCGAGAACATCTTTTGCATTTCTAGTTGTCTCATTGATGATTCGCTCTGATGCGGCATGGGCTTTAACTTCACGGGCCTGGGCAGATTTGACCATCGACATCGCTGTCTCAGTTGCCAAGATCTCAAACTCTTCGCGGCTTAGGCCGGTGATGTCACGACGGGAACGAAGGTCAGCTAGCTGTGATTCAAGTTCGCGGATACGGTCGACAGGGTTCGCGATGGGTGCTCGCTCTTCTTCATCGCGAAAACCCATCCAACTGCGGAACTTCTTCTCTGCCATCTCATACCCTCAATCGATTGCTTGTGATCAACTTCCCAGAGCACAAGATTAGGGCATGAAGCTACTTTCGGTAAATGGCGAAAGAGACTGCTAGATACTGGGAAATCCAAGCCGCCAGCACGAAAATATGAAAGAGCTCATGAAAACCAAAGTATTTTGCATTTCTACCTGGCAATTTAAGTGCATAGAAAATGGCTCCTATGGAATAGAGAAGCCCGCCAATCAAGATGGGCAGTAACACCCAGAGGCCACCCTTTGCATAGAGCTGAGGGGTATAGATAACTGCAACCCACCCAAGCAGTAGATAATTAGCTACATAGAGCCATCGTGGTGCGCCAACCCAGAAGACGCGAAGTGCCACGCCAATGATTGCTCCTGTCCAAACAACCGCGAGCAAAATATTACGGTCGCGGTTATCTAATAGAGCAACAGCAAATGGAGTATAGGAACCTGCAATCAACAAATTTATATTTGCATGATCCCAACGGCGCCAAATCTTCTTCTTCCGTGGGATCCATGGAACTCGATGGTAGATCGCTGAAACGCTAAAGAGCATGATTGCAGTAATCGAATAGAGCGCCACTGCAAACTTAAATGAGTCGCGGCTAAGAATGAAGAGCACGAGAGAGGCAATGATTACAACAGGAGTTGCTCCCAAGTGAAACCACCCACGTAACTTCGGCGGAGCAGGAATTGGCTCGGTGGTCATGGAGATAAGCCTAATCGCTTCCTAGGCATCGTTACGAAGATTTCGAACAGATGGCACCAATAGTGAGATGAGCGCTGCAGTTAAGGTGAGCGTTCCCGTAATGAAGAGGATTGTGCTGACGCCAAAATGCATAGCAAGAGGACCAGCGATGACAATTCCCAAGGGGGCGATTCCATATGAGCCCAGTGTGTCGTAAGAGCTCACCCGTGAAAATGACTCTTCAGGCACATGGCTTTGAAGCGATGTATTCCAGGTCACCATAAATACCTCGAGGCTAATTCCTGAAAAGATAGAGGCCAGCACTGTAAAGACAATAGGCATATCGAAAGCAAGAGCAAAGTCCCACATTGATGAAAATGCAATAAGAATCATGGCCAAAAATAACGGTCTGCGAATTTTGATTTTGAGAATTCCGATTCCGCCAATAAACATTCCAATAGAAAGCCCTGCCAAGTTGTAAGACCATTGTTTCGGCCCAGAGACTGGATCACTGAAATTGAGTGGGCCTAGTACCGAAAGCATTGATTCAAAGGCCATATTGATTAGCGCGAAAGCAAGGACCATCGCAATTACCCACGACCGAGAAATAAATTCTTTCCACCCGACTACTAGGTCATGGATAATTCCAGGGCTCTTCTCTTTGATTTTTCCAAGGATGGGTAAGTTCCAGACAATAACTCCAGCGATAAAGAATGTTGCTGCATCAACGAGTAGACCCCAGCCTGCACCAACGGTTGCTACAAGAATTCCGCCACCGAGAGTTCCGACAATGTATCCGAAATTTGTCATCAACCCCATCACAGCATTGCCTTGCTGCAACTTATCTTTTGGAAGAATCTCAGGCAGCACTCCAGACATCGCGGGCCACCAAATTGCATTAAGAATTCCAAAGAGGCCACCCATCAGGGCTAATAAGAGCGTGCTTGAAAAACCTGCAATCAATGAGATTGCGCTCATGCCAGCTAAGAAGCTTCCAATCATGTCACTGCCGCCGACTAAACGATTACGTTGGAAGCGATCAGCCAGAATTCCGCCGAAGAGCATGAAGGCCAAGAGTGGTACAAAGCGGGCAGCCATCACTATCGACAGATCTTTTCCCGTGGCATTAGGCAGGCTGAGCACTCCGTAAGCCAGAGCGATCGGGGATACGCCATTGCCGACATTGGATATGAAGCGCGAAATCGCAAGTGAGGTGAAACCTGGATAGCCTCGAACCTCACGCAGTTGGGCGATCATGAGACAAGCCTAGCTGGCGGGCGGAATATCCGATTTACGAAGATTTTGGTCATATTTCTGAGAAATCCATGTGACACGCAGCTTTTCATCATGCGCTCGGTTGTGGCTTCCGCCACAATGAATTCCGTCAGCGATAAATGAGACTCCTCGAGGGTTTCATAGATTTCTGAACTTTGGGGCCGCCGGCCCACATTGTTTAAGCACCCATGGAGGCTTATTACATGTCAGTAACACTTGACCAAAATCAATGGAACCTTGTTTATAACATTTTTTCATTCGGTTTGATTTCAATGCTCGCATGCACTGTGTACACACTTGTCTCGCAGTCTCGAGTTCTACCTAAGTACCGCAATGCACTAGTTATGTCATCGATGGTTACATTCATCGCGGGCTACCACTACTTCCGAATCTTCAACTCATTCGGTGAAGCATCCGATGGAATGATGGTAAATGTTTCAGGAGAACAAGGTGCATTCAACGAGGCATATCGTTACGTTGACTGGCTACTTACAGTTCCACTACTTCTTGTAGA
>DJBN01000016.1:32705-48402 GCA_002430075.1 Actinobacteria bacterium UBA5975
CAGGTTCTCTACGGTGTTCTTTCAACAATTCCATTCATCTACATCCTCTACGTACTCTTCTCAGAGCTAGGAAAGTCACTAGAGCGCCAGCCAGCTGGAGTTGCAGAGACTGTAGGACGTTTGCGCCTGCTTCTCATTGCAACATGGGGCGTATACCCAATCGCGTACATCTTCAACATCGTTGGTGATGCTTCAGCATCATCATTCGTAGCTGTTCAGGTTGGTTACACACTTGCAGACATTCTTGCTAAGTGCGTATTCGGTCTTACAATTTTGAAGATCGCACGCATGAAGTCACACGCTGAAGGTATGCCAGCAGATCACTAATAAAAAAAGTTAAAAAGGTTGAGGGCGTCGGGAAACCGGCGCCCTTTTCCCTTACTATCAAGGCATGAATATGCAGCGAATTAATAATTTTCGTATGGGCTCCTATGCAGCTTTGGCGGTAGGCCTTATCAATCTTCGCTATCAAACAGGCAACAATGGTAATTTTATGAAGAGCTTGGTTCTTATAATCCCCGGCGCACTTCTATTGGCAATTTCATTAACGGATCCAGGAAAGAAGTGGCTACAAACACAGACCGCCGCAGCGATTGCAATCACTGTCGGCGGCCTGCTTCTGGCCTATAGCTTCTTCGTATAGCTTTCCAGTCGAGAAGTAGTTAAGAGAACTCTTAGGCTCTTATCCCTTTGACGCTTTAAAGCCTGCTTCAAGATCTGCCTTGATATCAATAATATTTTCAAGGCCAAGACTTAGGCGAACAAGTCCTGGAGTAACGCCAGCTTCCAACTGTTCTTCAGGAGAAAGCTGTGAGTGTGTGGTCGTAGCAGGGTGAATAACCAATGAACGGACATCACCAATATTTGCAACATGGCTAAAAAGTTCAAGTGATTCAACGAACTTCTTACCTGCTTCAACGCCGCCTTTGAGTTCAAAGGAGAGCACCGCGCCTGGTCCCTTAGGTGCGTACTTAGTTGCAAGTTCATACCAAGGAGATGACTTGAGGGCCGCATAATTTACCTTTTCGACATCAGGGTGCGCTTCCAGGAATGTTGCAACAGCCTTGGTATTTTCGATATGGCGCTCAATACGAAGTGAAAGTGTTTCAAGTCCTTGCGCCAACAACCATGCGTTAAATGGAGAGACTGCAGCTCCGATATCACGAAGCAATTGCAGCCGAATCTTGAAGATGTAAGACAAGTTTGCACCGAATGCAGAACCTACGCCGAGCGCCTGTGAGAAGACCAGGCCGTGGTAACTAGGATCTGGTTTATTAAATCCCGGGAAGCGATCTTGGTGCTGTGCATAATCGAATTTACCAGCATCGATAATGGCGCCAACAACGGCGTTTCCATGGCCTGATAAGAACTTTGTTGCTGAGTGCACGACTACATCTGCACCGAAATCAATTGGCTTAATCAGATATGGGGTTGCGACTGTGTTATCGACGATGAGCGGGACACCAACTGAGTGAGCAACATCAGCTATCGCCTTGATATCCAATATTTCATTCTTCGGGTTTGCAATGGTCTCGCCAAAGAAAGCCTTGGTATTTGGCCTTACAGCCTTCTTCCAAGACTCTGGATCACTTGTATCCTCGACGAAAGTTACCTCGATGCCAAATTTAGGAAGGGTGTAATGGAATAAGTTATAAGTTCCGCCATACAGGCTTGGACTTGAGACAATGTGATCGCCAGCTTCTGCCACATTGAGTATTGCGAATGTTGTTGCTGCAGATCCAGATGCCAGAAGTAGCGCGGCTACTCCACCTTCAAGGGCTGCAAGACGTTGCTCAACAGCATCTTGAGTCGGATTCATGATGCGGGTATAGATATTTCCTAATTCAGCAAGACCAAAGAGATTTGCTGCATGTGTTGTATCGCGAAACTCGTATGCAGTTGTCTGATACAAAGGTAGCGCGCGCGCACCCGTTGTTGGATCAGCAGTTTGACCTGCATGAATTTGTAGCGTTTCAAAGGACCAGTTGTTAGACATGTGTTTCTCCATCGCAGTAGGTGCCAAGTAACCTTGTACGAGAAGCATTAAAGTAATGAGACTCGCGCTTGCCAGTTACCTGACCTGTTCGTCACCCGGAGCACCCCACCGCGGTGGAGGGTTGCCGTCTACTAAGCCGGGGCTGAAACGTAGAACTCGTGAACAGGTAAATAGTAACCCGAGATTGGCAAAAAAGAGAAATTAATTTCTGAAGGAGAGATCGGCCTTCTTCATCTCAGATACCAAGATGCGTATAGCGTTTGGTCCGATGCCATGGAGTTCCTTGATTGCATCGAGGGAAACCTTTCGTAGGTCACTTAAGGCAAAGAGGCCATCATCGATGAGAGCCCGACAAGCCGGAGCTCCTAAGCCAAGCTCAATCCATTGGCTTTCGACTTCACTATAAGGATCTGGATTGGCCATGCTGCTTGTAAGAGATGAGTTGCTTGTAGCTTTCTCGGCTCGTCGTTGCGCTGCAGCCCTCATCGCTTCTGCGCGAAGTTTCTTCGCTTTTGCAGGCGATTGCTTAGCCATATCTATTCTCTCTAGAACGTTACTTCTGGTGCGGGAGGCGGGACTTGAACCCGCACGCCGGAGCACAAGTTCCTAAGACTTGCGTGTCTGCCATTTCACCACTCCCGCTGGAGTTGCATGCGAAAGATTACGCGTCTTTACGCATTGCAACAAATCCGTGCTCAAAGCTCTCTATGAGTTGAGAGTTACCTTCTCGAATGTATAACTAAGCAGATTTCAAGATATTTCTCACCGTGCTCATCACCTGCAAAGGGCGAGTTTACGCAATGTAGATATGGTCGCCGACTCGAAGCTGCAAACAGGTAACCTTGCCTAATGAGCTCGCTCGCAGATCAACTTTCAGCCGATATCCAGGCTGTAGTTGCCGACGCCTTTACTAGGGGTGAGATTCAAGGAGAAGTCCCTTCGGCCATCACGCTAGAGCGTCCCAAGAATCGCGACCATGGTGACTATGCGACCTCCATTGCCTTGCAACTAGCCAAGGCTGCAGGGCAGAACCCACGAGAGATCGCTGCAATTCTCCAAAAGGCGATTGCATCGATTGCCGGAGTAAGTAAGGTCGATATTGCAGGCCCTGGTTTCATTAACATCACTCTTGACCGCGCCAGCCAAGCTGAACTCGTGCGAATAATTTTGAGCAATAAATACGAATATGGTCGCGGTAACGGTCTTGCTGGCGTCACCATCAACCTTGAATTCATTAGCGCAAACCCAACGGGTCCTTTGCACTTAGGACATACGCGCTGGGCTGCAGTCGGAGATTCACTCGGTCGCGTACTGAGCGCTGCCGGAGCTGCTGTAACTCGCGAGTTCTATATCAATGACCGCGGTCGGCAGATGGATCTCTTCGGTCAATCGGTCCAGGCTGCAGCACAAGGAAAACCGATTCCCGAAGATGGTTATCAAGGAGATTACATTAATGATTTAGCAGCAGAAGTTGTCGCGGCAGATTCAAATATTTCAACAAGTGAAGAGTTTCGTGAAGCTGCCTATAAAGTGCAGTTGGCTCAGCAACAGAGCGTGCTTGAAACTTTTAATACCCACTTTGATATCTGGTTCTCTGAACGTTCGTTGCATGAATCTAAAGCGGTCGACCACGCGCTCGATAAATTGCGCTCACAAGGACATGTCTTTGAAGTAGATGGCGCGGTCTGGCTACGCACTACAGATTTCGGTGATGATAAAGATCGCGTGATCGTAAAAGAAGATGGCGATCTCACCTACTTTGCATCTGATACCGCTTATTACATCAATAAGCGCGAACGCGGCTTTGATATCTGCATCTATATGTTGGGCGCAGATCACCATGGATATGTGAATCGCCTTAAAGCAACCGCGGCCTGCGCTGGAGATGACCCTGCCTATAACGTTGAAATTTTGATTGGTCAGCTTGTCAAAATTATGGAAGGTGGGGAAGAGCTCAAACTCTCAAAGAGAGCTGGCACCATAATCACTCTTGAAGAGCTGGTTGAAAAAGTTGGAGTCGATGCTGCGCGATATACCTTAATTCGCTATCCCGTTGATACGCCAATGGTGATGGATGTAGATGTATTACGCCGCAATAGCAATGAGAACCCTGTCTATTACGTGCAGTATGCACACGCGCGAATTGCTGCAGTACTTCGCAATACAGTAGAGCTTGGAATTGCATCAGGGCTCGAGTCATTTGATCCATCACAACTCATTCACGATCGCGAAAATGAGTTATTAGGTGCACTTGCTGAATATCCGCGGGTGGTTGCAGGTGCTGCACAATTTCGCGAACCACATCGCGTTGCTCGCTACCTTGAAGAACTTGCTGGGGTTTATCACGGCTTCTATGCAGATTGTCGAGTACTTCCGCTCGGAGATGAAGCTGTTGCTCCAATTCATTCCGCCAGAGCGGCGCTCTGCGCAGCAACGATGCAGGTGCTTGCCAATGGCCTTGATTTACTCGGCGTAAGCGCACCGGAGAGAATGTAGCCATGGCTCAAACTAATCTCATGTGGTCGAAGAATTCATCTTTCGAAGGTGGGGTACTTAGCCTTGCGGGTATTCCAGCTGCGCAACTCGCGAAAGATTTCGGAACCCCAACATTTTTCCTCGACGAGGATGCATTCCGCTCGCGCGCACTTTCATGGCAGATCAGTCTTAACGATGAATTCGAAGATAGCGCGGGAACTATTTACTATGCTGCGAAATCCTTTATTTGTACTGCTGTTGCTCAATGGATTGCAGAAATTGGGATCGGAATAGATGTCTGCACTGGGGGAGAACTCGCCGTGGCTCTTGCAGGCGGAATCAAACCTTCAAAGATTGAATTACATGGAAATAATAAGTCAGTAAGTGAAATAGATAGAGCAGTTTCTGTTGGCGTTAAAACGATCGTGATGGATTCACTCTTTGAAATCGAAAGAGTTGCAGCCGCTGCGAAGAAGCACGGCATACGCCAAGGGGTCATGCTCCGCTTAACACCTGGGATCGAAGCACACACACATGAAAAGATTTCAACGGCGCACGAAGATGTAAAATTTGGATTCTCTATCGCATCCGGTGCAGCAACCGCTGCAGCCGCTGCAGTTGCTGCTCATCCCGAGCTAGAACTTCGCGGCGTTCATTGCCATATTGGTTCACAAATCTTTGGTTCAGATGCACATGAAGAAGCAACAGATCGACTCCTTGCTTTTATGGCCGAATATCGCGACGCATATAAAACAGAGCTTGCAGAGCTAGATCTTGGTGGTGGATTTGGAATTGCCTATATAGATGGAGATATCACGGTCGAACCATCTGATGTATTGCCAGCCATTCGTGCTGCGGTTGTCGCTGCATGTAAGAAATACAACCTTGCTATTCCAACTGTCTCCTTTGAGCCAGGCCGAAATATTGTTGGTCCAACCATGTTTACCTTGTATGAAGTTGGAACAGTAAAAGATGTTGTCATTGATGGCGGAGTGGTCAGGAAATATGTCTCAGTAGATGGTGGAATGAGCGATAACGCCCGTACTGCTCTCTATGACGCCGAATACACAGCGATCATTGCTCAACGAACGTCACAAGCACCACTTGCTCTCACAAGGCTTGTTGGTAAGCATTGTGAAACTGGTGACATTATTATTAATGAGATCCAGATGGCTTCAGATGTTGTTCCTGGCGATCTCATTGCAACTCCTGCAACAGGTGCATATGGGCGCAGTATGGCGAGTAATTACAATCACGTCCCAAAGCCACCTGTCGTAGCTGTAAAAGATGGAAAAGCACGCGTAATTGTGCGGCGTGAAAATGAGGCAGATCTGCTTGCCCTTGATGTGAAAGAATAGGCGGATGAGCCCTGCAGATAAAGTAGTTCGCGTCGGCATGCTCGGCTGCGGCGTTGTAGGTAGCGAAGTTGCGCGCTTACTCCTTCAAGATACTGCCGAACTCTCAACCCGTGCAGGTGTAAAAATTGAACTATCTCGTATTGCAGTTCGGACCCTGAAACCTTATCCAGGTTTAGACCCTGCACTCTTTACTACAGATCCATTTTCAATTGTTAATGACCCAAATATTGATTTGATTGTTGAGGTCATGGGTGGAATCGAACCTGCGCGCGAACTAGCAATGATCGCCATTGATAATCATAAATCGATAGTGACTGCAAATAAGGCCTTGCTTGCTAGCCACGGAGCAGATTTATTTACTGCAGCGTATGCAAAAGGTGAAGATATTTATTATGAAGCATCTGTAGCTGGTGCAATTCCAATCATTCGTCCTCTTCGAGATTCACTGGCTGGCGATTTTGTCATTCGTCTGATGGGAATAGTTAACGGAACTACGAACTACATTCTTACAAAAATGCATGAAGATAATCGTGAATTTGCAGATGTTCTTAAAGAAGCGCAAGAGCTTGGGTATGCAGAGGCTGACCCAACTGCCGATATCGAAGGCTTTGACGCAGCAGCTAAGGCTGCCATTCTCTCTGGCCTGGCATTCCATACTCGCGTGAGTGTGGAAGATGTATATCGCGAAGGTATTTCGCAGGTAACACTTGAAGATGTTTCAATTGCGAAATCGATGAATCACGTCATCAAACTTCTTGCCATTGCAGAATTAACACCAGCAGATGAAATTTCTGTCCGTGTTCATCCCGTGATGATTGAAAAGAGCCATCCTCTGGCATCAGTTCGTGATGCATTTAATGCTGTATTCGTAGAAGCACAATCTGCTGGACCTTTGATGTTCTACGGTCGTGGCGCGGGTGGTGCCCCAACCGCGTCAGCCATACTGGGCGACATAGTCGCTGTTTCACGACATATTGCCCTCAATTCCATTGGCCAGCGCGAAACTGATTATGCAGATCGAAATATTGCACCTATTGAAACAACAAGAACTAAATTCCTTATCCGCCTCGAAGTAGAAGATAAGTCAGGTGTTTTGGCTGCGATTGCCAAGGTCTTTGCTGATCAAGGCGTTTCAATTCAAACTGTAGATCAGAATGGTCGCAATCAAGATGCTGAACTCATTATCGTCACGCACTTAGCAACTGAAGGTGAACTCAAGGCAACAGTTGAAGCGCTTAAGAAGATGGCTATGGTGACAAAGATTTCTAGCGTCATTCGCGTTGAAGGAGCCATCTCGTAATGGCAATTTTCGCGAAAAAGTCCGGTGCGCACCAATGGCGTGGAGTCATCGAAGAATATCGTCACCGCTTACCGATAAGTGCAAAAACTCCTATCGTCACTTTGCGTGAAGGAGGCACTCCACTTATCTATGCCCACATTCTCTCTGAAATGCTTGGTAATAACGTCTGGGTGAAATTTGAAGGAATTAACCCGACTGGTTCCTTTAAAGATCGTGGAATGACAATGGCGATCACAAAGGCTGCCGAAGAAGGCGCGAAGGCAGTTATCTGTGCATCAACTGGAAATACTTCAGCATCTGCTGCAGCTTATGCAGTCAAAGCCGGAATGGTTCCTGCGGTCTTAATTCCTGAAGGAAAAATTGCCATGGGAAAGCTGGCGCAAGCTGTTGTTCATGGCGCCAAACTGCTGCAAGTCGCTGGAAACTTTGATGATTGCCTAGTTCTTGCGCGCGATTTATCAGAGCACTACCCAGTTTCACTCGTTAACTCAGTTAATCCATATCGCATAGAAGGTCAAAAGACAGCAGCGTTTGAAGTAGTAGATATGTTAGGAGATGCTCCAGATATTCATACTCTTCCCGTAGGCAATGCTGGAAATATCACTGCATATCGGAAGGGTTATAACGAATATCGCAGCGACAAGATGTCGAGCAAACTTCCACAAATGTGGGGATTTCAAGCAGCAGGTGCTGCACCCCTTGTTACTGGTAAGCCAGTTGCAAAACCTGAAACAATTGCGACAGCGATAAGAATCGGAAACCCTGCTTCATGGGATCAAGCAATCGCAGCTCGTGATCAATCTGGTGGGTTGATTGATTCAGTGACAGATGAAGAAATTTTATCGGCCTATCATTTGCTAGCTTCACGAGAGGGAATCTTCTGCGAGCCATCATCAGCTGCAGGACTAGCTGGGCTTATTAAATATAAAAACGCTGGCAAGCTTCCTAAAGATAAGACAATTGTTATTACATGTACCGGAAATGGCCTTAAAGATATTCCGTGGGCGCTTGAAGGAGTAGCAGATCCTGTCGTGGTTCCTGTTAGCGCCGATGCTGCGGCCAAGGCCCTTGGTCTAGTGAAGAATTAGGGATTGAATAAGAGCCATGGCAAAGCCAACATTTAAAGCAAATCCGATTCAAGTACAGGTTCCAGCCACCTCGGCCAATCTAGGACCTGGCTTCGATTCATTTGGTCTGGCTTTTGCACTGTATGACCGTTACGCCGCGCAAATTCTCGACGAAGGTGGTCTTGATATCGATGTAACCGGCGAAGGTGCAGATGATGTTCCTCGCACGGATAAGAACTTGCTTGTAAAAGCAATGTATAAAGGTTTCGATTTCCTTGGAGGAAAACCAAAAGGAATCGCAGTGCGCGCGCTTAATGTAATTCCACATGGTCGCGGTTTAGGTTCTTCAGCATCTGCAATTATTGGTGGCCTTGTGCTTGCACGATCTCTTGTACTTACGGGCACAGATAAAATGAGTGATGAAGCGCTTCTTAATATTGCATCAGAGATGGAAGGTCATCCCGATAACGTTGCTGCAGCACTTTTTGGTGGCGCAACTGTCGCTTGGCAAGAAGCTGGTAAGTCAAAGCCAATTGCTCGTGCGATTCATCTTCCGGTAGATCCTCGCATCCAAGTTGTAGCTTTTATTCCTGCAACATCACTTGCCACAAGGAAGGCTCGGACAATGTTGCCTGAATCAATTCCATTTGCAGATGCGCAACGCAACAGCACAAATGCAGCTCTGCTGACGCAAGCGCTGACAATTCGCCCAGATCTACTCTTTAGGGCAACAGAAGATTTTCTCCATCAGTCCTACCGCCAAGAAGCGATGCCATCTTCTTATGCGCTCATGAGCAAGTTACGTTCTGCTGGAGTTGCTGCATTTATCTCTGGCGCAGGTCCAACGGTTCTTGCTCTTCACATGGGAGATCAAGAAGAGAGCGACCAGTTGATGAGGGCCGGTGGAGCTAAATTTGAGAGTAAATCTCTCGAAATTGCTAGCCGTGGAGCGAGCCTGCTATAGTTTTGCTATCAGTTCAGCCCAGCAACTAAGGGTTATCTAAAGAATTGATACATCACAAGCAAGAACAGAAGCAACACAAATTAACCCCTGGGCTTCACTTATATAAGTAAGCCCCAAACTGAAAAGAAATAGATGACAACAACAGAACCAGTTCGTTCTAGCAGTCCAGAGCTCGCAGCAATGACCCTTCCTAAGTTAAAGGAAGTTGCGTCCCAGCTCGGCATCGATGGTGCAGCAAAGCTGAAGAAGGATGCGCTCGTAACTGCAATCGCAGATTTACAAGCTTCAAATCGCGAAGCAGCCAAGGCAGAGCGTGAAGCCCGCCGCGAAGCGCGTAGCGCCAAGAAGAGCAATAAGAATTCAGAGTCCAACTCATCACAGAACGATGACGATGAAGAAGATTCATCAGATAACAGCGCACCACAAGATCGTGGCAATAACGATCGTGATGATCGCAACGGACGCAATCGTGGACGCGATCGCAATCGTGGACGCGATCGTGGACGCGATCGTGGCAACCGCGAAGAACGCGAACCAGTAATTGGTGAGGACGATGTACTTGTCCCGGTTGGCGGACTAGTCGACATCATGGACAACTATTCATTTATCCGTACAGGTGGCTATCTACCTGGTCCTGATGATGTGTATGTCTCACAAGGACAGGTTCGTAAGTATGGTCTCCGTAAAGGCGATGTTGTCACTGGCCAGGTACGTCAAGCTCGTGAAGGCGAAACCCGGCAGAAGTACAACCCACTGATTACTCTCGAGACAATTAACGGTATGCCATACGAAGAAGCGCGTGGCCGAGTTGAATTTGGAAAGCTTGTTCCTCTCTACCCTCAAGACCGTCTACGTCTTGAGACAGAACCAAACATTCTTACTACTCGCGTTATCGATTTGATTGCACCTATCGGTAAAGGTCAGCGCGGACTTATCGTTTCGCCTCCTAAGGCTGGTAAGACGATGGTCTTACAAGCGATTGCAAATGCAATTACTACCAATAATCCTGAATGTCACTTGATGGTTGTACTCGTTGATGAACGTCCAGAAGAAGTAACGGATATGCAGCGCAGCGTGAAGGGCGAAGTTATCGCTTCAACTTTCGATCGCCCAGCTGATGACCACACAACTATCGCAGAGCTTGCGATCGAACGCGCAAAGCGCCTTGTTGAGATGGGCCACGATGTTGTAGTTCTTCTCGACTCAATCACACGTCTTGGACGTGCATATAACATCGCAGCGCCTGCATCAGGAAGAATCCTTTCTGGCGGTGTTGACTCTGCAGCGCTCTATCCACCAAAGAAGTTCTTCGGTGCCGCTCGTAATATTGAAGATGGCGGATCTCTAACAATTCTTGCAACAGCACTTGTTGATACAGGCTCTCGTATGGATGAAGTTATCTTCGAAGAGTTCAAGGGCACAGGAAACATGGAGCTCATTCTTGATCGCCGTATGGCAGATAAGCGCATCTTCCCTGCAGTCAACGTTGTTGCCTCCGGTACACGTAAGGAAGAAATCCTTATGGGCTCTGAAGAGCTCAACATTGTTTGGAAGCTTCGTCGCGTACTTCATGCACTCGAACCACAAGCAGCCCTTGAGCTCTTGCTCGAGAAGATGAAGGGGACCAAGTCCAACGTCGAATTCTTGATGCAGATTCAAAAGACGACTGCAGGCCCAGAGGCATAATCCCGCATGGATTTTGCGGTTGACTGCTTTTAAGAGAGAATTACCACCTATTGCCACACCTGATGGCGATGACCTGGTTCACCAGTTCGCTGGACCCAGACTCAAGAAAAGGAAAAACGATGAAGCCAGATATCCACCCAGAGTACAAAGAGACCCAAGTAACGTGTGGTTGCGGTGAAAAGTTTGTCACCCGCTCAACAGTTGCCAGCGGATCTATCTACGTTGAAGTTTGTTCTGTATGCCACCCGTTCTACACAGGCAAGCAGCGCATCCTCGATACAGGTGGACGCGTCGCTAAGTTCGAAGAGCGTTTCGGAAGTAACTCTAAATCAAAGAACTCTGCGACTCCCGCAGCTAACTAGCTTTTCAAAGAGACCGCATCGCAGCCATAACGGTTGCGGAGCGGTCTTTTTATTTCTCAAAGTTAAAGAGCTACCTCTAACTGGTTGAATAGAAGGGAAGAGTCAGATGAGCAATGATCGCTTTGCGTCCGCTCATGAGATGGTGCGCGAATATCAAGAGCTTGAGTTAAAGATGGCCGATCCTTCTATTCACGACGATCAGGGCAAAGCGCGCCAGCTAGGTCGTCGCTATGCCCAACTGGGCCCAGTAGTTGCTGGCTTTAATGCATGGAAGGCTGCAGCTGATGATTTAGAAGCTGCAAAAGAGATGGCCGCTGAGGATGAATCCTTTGCTGCAGAAATTCCTGCCATGGAATTTGCAGTTGAAGCTGCTGCAGAAAAATTAGAGGAGCTACTCCTTCCCCGTGATCCTAACGATGACCGCGATGTCATTATCGAAGTAAAGGCTGGAGCAGGCGGTGATGAGTCCGCGCTCTTTGCAGGAGATTTGGTCCGCATGTATCAGCGTTATGCAGAAAAGCGCGGATGGAAGATTGAAATTATCGATATGACCGAGTCTGATCTTGGTGGCTACAAAGACATTTCTATGGCGGTTAAATCAAAGGGAACTCCTGAACCAGGGACTACTCCCTATGCACGTTTAAAGTTTGAAGGCGGAGTCCATCGTGTGCAGCGCGTTCCCGAGACAGAGAGCCAAGGGCGAATTCACACCTCCGCGGCAGGCGTATTAGTTCTGCCAGAAGCTGAAGAAGTCGATGTGGATTTAAATATGAATGATGTGCGCGTAGATGTGTATCGCTCATCAGGTCCTGGTGGACAGTCCGTCAATACAACGGACTCTGCAGTACGTCTGACACACGTTCCAACTGGCATTGTGGTTTCATGTCAGAACGAAAAATCGCAGCTTCAAAATAAGGAATCCGCGCTCCGTATCCTGCGCGCCCGCCTGCTTGCCGATGCGCAAGAAAAGGCAGAGGCTGTAGCAATGGCAGAACGTAAGAGCCAAGTTCGAACCGTCGATCGCTCTGAGAGAATTCGTACATATAACTATCCGGAAAATCGATTAAGTGATCACCGCGTCAATTACAAAGCAAATAATTTAGATGCAGTACTTAACGGCGAATTAGATGACGTTATACAGGCCCTACTTGATGCCGATAAGGCAGCGAAGCTCTCATCTACAAAGTAATTCACCCTAATGGAACTAACTTTTAAAGAATTCTTGCGAGGCGGTAAAGAACAATTATCTGCCGCCGGTTTTGCTGAGGTCGAGGCAGAACACCTGCTAGCACATACTTTAGGGCTGACACGTATGGATCTACATAATCCATTAACAGTAGAAAATGCACTTACAGCTATTGGCGACATAACTGTTGTAGAAGAAACTTTCTGGAAGTTATTAGATCGTCGTTGCAATCACGAACCTTTGCAATATCTGACAGGCGTCGCCTACTTTCGACATCTCGAACTCAAGGTAGGTCCTGGGGTTTTAGTTCCTCGCCCTGAAAGTGAGTTACTCGTTGAAGCAGCTCTTACTCACATTGAAAAACTATCTGGCGCAATCAGCGTTGTCGATCTCGGTTCAGGTTCAGGAGCTCTTGCTTTAGCGATTGCAACAGAGGCTCCACAGACTCACGTCATTGCGGTGGAAAAAAGCCCCGAAGCAATTACTTGGCTTAAAGAGAATGTCTCTTTTATTGATGAAAAAGTTCGAATCTTAGAAAGTGATGTTAGAACCGCTCTCGAAGGCGTGAAGTGCGATGTCGTAATAGCCAACCCGCCTTACATTCCAGATAGTCAAGTGCTTCCTCGCGATATAGCTGAGCACGAACCTGCCGTTGCGCTCTTTGGGGGAGCCGATGGCATGAAGGCGTCCCGTCTCTTCATTTCAACTGCTAGCAGATTGCTCAAATCAGGCGGATTCTTAGCGATTGAACATCATGAAAGCCAAGGGGCTGAGATTGGCGATGTACTAAGTAGTGATTTCGAAGATATTCTTCTACATCAGGATTTAAATGGCCGCCCAAGGTTTACGACTGCATTGAGGAGATAGAGATGGCACCTCGTGTAGACCTCAAAAAGGGTGAGATGAAAAAGCATGTGACGCGTGCACTTAAAGCAATTCGCGATGGCTACATTATTGTTGTACCGCTTGAACACGGGTATGTCTATCTCGCAGATGCTTTCTCTCCAATGGCAGTAAGAGCGATGCATGTGTTGCGAAAAGATGAGACAGGTGTTGCATCTCAAGTTTTGGCATACAGTCTTGATGCAGTAAAGGGAATTGCCCGCGCAGTACCACCCGAAACACAGAAGCTCTGCACAGAATTTTGGCCAGGAATGCTCTCAGTCACGCTAAAGCCAAGTAGATCACTTGCGTGGGATCTAGGTGATAATAAAGAGCTAGATAGATTTAATGTTCGAGTTCCTAAATCAAGATTTCTGCGCGCACTCTTAAAAGAGTCAGGACCACTTGCAGTCGCTAGCGCTTCCATGTCAGGGGCTGAACCAATGCTGACAATCAATCGAACGACACTGAAAGATTGGGATGTTGCTGTGGTCTTTGATAATGGAGCGCTCAAATCAGGGCAGCGCACCACCATCGTTGAAGCCGATGAGACTGGCATTCGTCTTGTCCGCGAGGGTGCTATCTCTTTAGCTGAGATGACAAAGGTGGCGCCAAACCTTTCTGCCTTATAAGAGTTTTTCGCCAATAACTATTAGGCTGGCGTCATGTCCGAAACTTTCTATGGCCCAGATTTCACACTCCTTTCCAAGCAAGATCCTGATATCGCTGCAGTTCTACTTTCAGAGCTCAAACGCCAACAGACCAATCTGCAGTTGATTGCATCCGAGAATTTCACATCACGTGCAGTTCTTGCAGCCCTTGGTTCGACTCTTTCAAATAAATATGCAGAGGGTTATCCAGCAAAGCGTTACTACGGCGGATGTGAAGAAGTTGATATCGCTGAAAATATCGCCATCGATCGTGCGAAATCTCTCTTCGGTGCAGAACATGCAAATGTTCAACCCCATTCTGGTGCAAGTGCAAATGTTGCCGTTTACCAAGCATTTACCAAACCAGGAGATACGGTCCTTGCCATGTCACTTCCTCACGGAGGTCACTTAACTCACGGCTCCAAGGTCAATTTCTCTGGTAAGTGGTTCAATGTTGTTTCCTACGGAGTTCGTCAAGAGGATGAACTCATTGACTACGACGAACTACGCGATCTTGCAATCGCCAATAAGCCGAAGATGATCTGTTCTGGTGCAACTGCCTATCCATCACTGATTGATTTTGAAAAAGTTCGGGCGATCTGCGATGAAGTTGGTGCGATTATGTGGGTTGATGCAGCCCACTTCATCGGTCTTGTTGCCGGTAAGGCAATTCCTTCGCCGGTTCCGTATGCCGATGTTGTTTCGCTTACAACCCATAAAGTATTGCGTGGCCCGCGTGGCGGAATGATTTTATCTAAGGCAGAACATGCCGCCGCTATCGATAAGGCTGTATTTCCTGGAATGCAGGGTGGCCCGATTATGTCGGCTGTTGCAGGAAAAGCTGTGGCCTTGGCTGAATGCGCAACGCCTGCATATCAACAGTATGCAAAGGAAGTCATTGTTAATGCCAAGAGCCTTGCGGCTGCTCTTGAAAGTGAAGGTATGCGTGCAGTTTCTGGAGGCACACAGACCCACCTGGCACTCATTGATATTCGATCAACTGGCGTCAATGGCAAAGTCGCCGACGAACGTTGTGGAGCTGCGGGAATTGTTCTTAATAAGAATTCAATTCCATATGATCCAGAAGCACCATCAGTTACATCAGGAATTCGTGTTGGAACTCCTGCAACTACAACGCAAGGAATGGGTACGCAAGAGATGAAGACCATCGCATCTCTCATCGCCCGGGCAATTAAGACTGATGATGCCAGCGCTCACGCTGCAATAAAATCTGAAGTCCATGCGCTGACCTCGCGCTTTCCGATTTACCAGGCGTAAGTCAAGAGCCGTTTGAGATGCGCGAGTACCTAGTTACCTTGCTCTTAGCGGCAGCGCTCTGTTACATCATTACTCCCTTGGTTCGCACATGGGCCTTGAAGTTTGGAGCGGTGGCTCATGTTCGTACTCGCGATGTTCACACAACAGCTACTCCGCGATGGGGTGGCCTTGCAATGTGGATTTCGATGGCGCTGACATTTGCGATCGTGAGCCATTTATCCCTGGTAGGTAAATCATTTGGCCGTGAAACCCTTGGCATCTTTCTGGCCTCCACGCTCTTACTCGCCATTGGACTTATTGATGACCGATTTGAGTTAGATGCGCTGACAAAACTTGCAGGACAAGCTCTTGCCGCTGGAATTTTATTGATCTTTGGAATTCAAGTTTTGTGGCTACCAATTAATGGAGTTATTACCTTACCGCCAAGCATTGGCCAGTTAGTTACTGTTTTGATTGTCCTGGTCACAATCAATGCAGTGAATTTCATCGATGG
>DJBN01000016.1:48585-49004 GCA_002430075.1 Actinobacteria bacterium UBA5975
TTAGCTGCAGGAATCGTTGCAATTTCAGGTGCGGCATTCTTTGCATTCGCATACTTATTAGCTGTGATTTATGGCTTTAGCCGTGCTGGTGCGCCATCTCTTATTACGGCTGTAATTATCGGTATCTGTATTGGGTTTCTGCCCCACAATGCTCACCCTGCAAAAATTTTTATGGGG
The DNA here is from genome assembly GCA_002430075.1 of Actinobacteria bacterium UBA5975. Classification (GTDB taxonomy): domain Bacteria; phylum Actinomycetota; class Actinomycetes; order Nanopelagicales; family Nanopelagicaceae; genus Planktophila. Next base: position 48,763 of record DJBN01000016.1, read on the forward strand.
GATTCAGGTTCGATGTTCCTGGGGCTGCTTTTAGCAGCTTCTGCAATTACATTAACCGGGCAGATTGATCCCAATGCAATTTCAGCAGAAAAGCTGGGGCCAACACTTTTGCCGCTAGCACTTCCCTTTGCAGTTCTTGCAATTCCACTTATCGATTTATTCTCAGCAATAATCCGCAGGTTACGTGCTGGTCAATCTCCATTTAGTTCAGATAAAGAACATATGCACCACAGAATTTTACG
>DJBN01000096.1:0-4388 GCA_002430075.1 Actinobacteria bacterium UBA5975
TAAGAAGTGCAATTGTCTTATCTCTTGTTGTTGGCGTCATTGCTGGAGCTTTTGGTGCATCATCTTCAGGCTCTCTATTTGGGCGCTCAGTAAATCTTGTAAAATCAACTTCAGTTATTGAACGTCCGGTAGGGTCAGTTGCAGAAATAGCGCAACGTGTTCTGCCATCAGTTGTTTCTATTGATGCTAAATCTTCCAAGGGAGGATCGACTGGATCTGGATTCGTCATTGATAGCCGCGGATATATTTTGACCAATAACCATGTGATTGCTGGATCGGTTACTAACGGTGGAGATATCACTGTTCAACTCAATGATGGATCGTCCTATTCTGCCAAGGTCGTCGGTCGAGATAGTGCATATGACTTGGCAGTATTAAAGATCGCCGCTGTTCAACTCAAAGCTTTGCAATTCGGTGATAGCGACAAAGTTGCAGTGGGTGATTCCGTAATTGCTATTGGTTCACCTCTTGGACTTTCAGGAACAGTCACTCTTGGAATTATTAGCGCTAAGGATCGCGCTGTTACTGCAGGTGAATCTAATTCAGAAAACTCATTTATCAATGCGTTGCAAACCGATGCTGCTATTAACCCCGGAAATTCTGGAGGCCCACTTGTAGATGCAACAGGTGCGGTAATTGGAGTTAACTCTGCGATTGCATCCCTTGGCTCAAATTTTGGATCCCAAACGGGATCGATTGGCTTAGGTTTTGCGATTCCAATCAATCAGGCTCGTAAGACTGCAGATCAACTTATCAAGAATGGCAAAGCTACCTACCCGGTAATGGGAATTTCAGTTGATATGAATTACTCCGGAGAGGGAGCTTTGATTGCAAGTAACTCTCAAGCAATTGTGCCAGGAGGGCCTGCAGCAAAGGCGGGTCTCAAAGCCGGAGACATCATTACTGAAATAGATGGCCGTCCTATTGGATCGCCAGAAGAGCTAATTGTCGCAATTCGCGCTCAGAGCGTCGGAGATAACGTTGTTGTGACCTATACACGTTCGGGGGTTGCGGCCTCTGCAACACTGAAACTGACGGCTTCGAAGTAGTGGGATAAGGTGTAACGACTATGTTCTTTGACTTTGGCGCTGGCGAGATAATGGGTCTAGCAGTTTTGGCAATGATTCTTATCGGACCGGATAAGTTACCTACATTTGCAGTTGAAGCAGCAAAATTTGTTAAGCGAATTCGTGAGATGGCTAGTAATGCTACAAATGATTTAAAAGAGAGTCTTGGGCCAGGTTTTGAAGATTTAAAACCGACAGACCTCAACCCTAAAACCTTTATTCAAAAGCAACTCTCAAACGTTCTCGATGATGAGGGAGCCAAGGTAGAGAATAAGCGCAAGACAAAGCTCGACCCTGATCTTCTATGACAACGCTTGAGTTAATACATGCAGCGCTTGCAACAGTGCAAGATCCTGAACTACATAAACCTTTACCTGAACTTGGTATGGTCAAATCTGTAGAGATTAAAGGCGATATTGCAGTCCTCGAGATTTTATTGACAATCTCAGGTTGCCCAATGCGAGACCGGTTGCAGAAAGATATTCAGACTGCTGTTACTGCAGTTGATGGCATCTCTTCAGTTGAAATTACCTTTGGAGTGATGGATGATGAACAGAGAGCTAATATAAAGAAGCTTCTGCGCAATGGACGCGAAAGCTTCATCTCCTTTGCTCAGAAAGATTCACTCACTCGTGTCATCGGCGTTGCCTCTGGAAAAGGTGGAGTAGGTAAATCCTCGCTCACTGCCAATCTCGCCGTGGCCTCTGCCCAGAAGGGCCTTCGCGTTGGAATACTTGATGCTGACGTATATGGACATTCAATCCCACGCTTAATGGGGCTTATTGGTCAACGTCCAACGGCTATTGATCAGATGTTTATCCCCCTCGAATCATTTGGCGTCAAGACTGTATCGATGGAGATGTTTAAACCCGATCGTTCGGATGCAATTGCTTATCGTGGCCCACTCCTTCATCGCGTACTTGAACAGCTACTTAGCGACGCTTATTGGGGAGATCTAGACCTTCTCTACATTGACCTACCTCCTGGTACTGGTGATTTAGCTATCTCACTCGGGCAGTTAGTTCCTTCTTCAGAAATTGTGGTCGTGACTACGCCTCAAGTTGCCGCAGCCGAAGTTGCAGAACGTGCTGGCCGAATAGCCCATCAGATACATCAGCGCGTAATTGGTGTTATCGAAAATATGTCTGCCTATCCATGCGCACATTGTGGAGAATTCACCTACCTCTTTGGCGATGGAGGCGGAGAGGAAACATCCAGGCGCTTATCTCAGTTAGTAGGAGCTGACGTCCCGCTTCTTGGAAAAATTCCATTTAGCGCAGATCTTCGCGAAGGCGGAGATGCTGGATCTCCTGTTGTAGTTTCAGCTCCAGATAGCGTTAGCGCAAAGGCAATCGAAGAGATTGTTTCTAAATTAATTGTTCGTGAAAAGTCACTGCTTGGTGTCAGGCTCGGGCTTGCGTAGCTCTTGCGCGATATCCTTTGCTAAATCACCAAGTTCATTTCGAATATAGTCACGAGTCGCAACATCGCCCAGTGCAATTCGCAAACTTGCTAATTCACGCGTGAGGTATTCAGTATCGGCAATACTACGTGCGTTTTGACCTCGATCTTCATTTAAGGCAATACGATCGCGGTCTGCCTGGCGATTTTGCGCAAGCAAAATGAGTGGAGCTGCATAAGATGCCTGCAATGAAAGAATCAGAGTTAAGAAGATAAAAGGATATTTATCGAAACGAATGTGGTGTGGAGCCAAGGTATTCCATACCACCCAGCTAATAACAAATGCAGTCATGTAGACCAGGAATCTGGCAGTACCTAAAAATCGAGCAAAACGTTCAGAGAGGCGACCAAAAGTCTCTGGATCATAATTTCCGCGGAGTGAACGACGTGTTTCGCGTGGTGTGTCTAATCCATGGTTGCGTGCCATCGTTACACCTCCTCGGTGAAATTAGTGTCAATGCTCTCGAGTGCGGCCGTCGCTGCTGCAGAATCTCGATGATCGTGTCGCCAATTATCGGGCAGCAAGTGATCGAGCACATCGTCAACGGTTACAGCGCCAAGTAATCTGTCATTGGCATCAATGACAGGCAGGGAGAGCAAGTTATAACTAGCTAAGTATGACGATACTGCGTGTAGTGATGCATCGGGATTAACTCCCTGCGTATTTGTATCAACAATCGAGCCTAGTAGAGTCGAAGGTGGCTCTCTGAGCAAGCGTTGGTAATGAACCATTCCGATAAAACGTCCCGTTGGGGTCTCAAGTGGTTGGCGCGTAATAAATACTTGTGAAGCAAGTGCAGGTGAAATTTCGCTTTTTCGCACAGCCGCCAGCGCATCTGCAACGGTGGAATCGGCCGACATAACAATTGGTTCTGTTGTCATCATTCCACCAGCTGAATAATCTTCATACGTCATCAAGCGGAGCACACTTTCTGCATCGATAGGATCCATCAACTCAATAAGTTCTTGGGCCCGCTCTTCTCCTACTTCACGAAGTAAATCTGCGGCATCATCTGGATCCATCTCTTCGAGGATGTCAGCAGCACGCTCACCTTCAAGTTCTGCAAGAAGTCCAACTCGCTCTGATTCATCCATCTCTTCAAGCACATCCGCCAGACGCTCGTCATCGAGAGCACGTGCAACTTCAACTCTACGTTTGGGGGCTAGGTCTTGAATAACGGCAGCAAGATCTGCGGCGCGAAGATTGCTTAACGTTGAAAGTAAATTTGCAACACCTTGATTCGATTCGTGATGCGCAAAACCAGTTACTTCTTCCCATGCAACCGTTGATGTCGCACCCTTGCGTCTAAGCCTTCGACCCTTACGCATAATGTGCACACGTGTTATTAGCCAATCGCCAGTTCGATTCTGCTCCATCGCCATATCTTCAACTAACACATTTTCACCATTTTCAATCAATGTGATTGTGCGGTCTAAAAGATCGCCAAGAACCAGTAATTCTCCGGTGCGCGTTTCAAATCGACGCATGTTGAGAAGGCCTGTAATAACAACCGTTCCTGATTCAATTGAGGTTACACGTGTTATTGGTACGAATACTCTTCGGCGAAGAGGGACTTCAACGACAAGCCCAAGTACACGTGGCGATTGATTATTTGAGCGAAGGGTCGCTACAGCATCGCGCACCTTTCCTACTGGATCCCCATTGGGGTCAAAAACTGCAGTTCCGGCTAGACGTGCGAGAAATATACGATTGCTGCTATTTCCGCTCATGGGATAAGAGTAACGGTTGCGGTATCAGCTAGGTTTGCCCCATGTCAGTCAGGCCACAGAGTGCAACAGTTCATAATCACACAGAACTGCCTGCCAGACCCGACTTAATCCGCTTAGTAATTGGAATCG
>DJBN01000096.1:4465-7410 GCA_002430075.1 Actinobacteria bacterium UBA5975
ATCCGCTTAGTAATTGGAATCTTTGGGATTGGCTCATCTGGTCCACTCATTGCTTTGAGCACCATGCCAGTCCCAACCTTAATCTTCTGGCGAAATTTCGGCGGAGCTTTGATGACGCTACCTTTTGCGCTTCGCCACAAAGTTAATCGCACTGGAGTTAAGTGGGCAGTTCTAGCTGGGGTAGTTCTTGCGATTCACTTTGTTGGATTCTTTCTCGCCATGCGCATGACAAGTGTTACTGCAGGTACTGCAATTGTTGCGACACAACCGATATTTGCGGCTTTCTTCGTCAAGTTAACTGGGGGCCACATTCCTCAGAAAGCTTGGCTAGGGATGCTTATTAGTTTTACTGGAGTGCTCCTGGTTACAGGCATCGACCTACAACTAGATCGCAGATCTTTTATGGGCGATCTTGCAGCGCTCATTTCTGGAGCACTTGCAGCTGCATATATGCTCATCGGATCCCGTGCCCAAAAGACTCTTGAGACTACTTCATATACAACTATCTGCTACTTCGTCTGTGCGATGACTGCACTTCCTATGGCGATATTGGCAGGTTATGAAATTATTAATTTCGCTGCGCAAGAATGGTTGGTGCTTCTTGGGCTCATTCTAGGGGCTCAAATACTGGGGCACACGATGTTCAATATCACTTTAAAGCGAGTTTCTCCTGCAGTGGTCTCGATGATTGTCTTCTTTGAAGTCCCAATTGCTGCTTTGCTTGCATCGGTATTTAAAATCGGTAAGCAGCCAACAGTCTTCATAATCCCAGGAGTCGTTCTCATCCTGCTTGGATGTATTCTTGTGGTGTCGCGAACTCGTACTGACAATGAATTGAGCCCATGATGATCGATCTACACACACATACAACCTGTAGCGATGGGACAGATAAGCCATTCACTCTTGTCAAAAAAGCGCTGGCGTCGGGCGTCACAACTTTAGGAATTACAGATCATGATTCAACAGCCGGATGGGCCGAGGCGATAACTGCAATTCAGCCTGAAATTGCCCTAGTTTTAGGTGCGGAGATTTCGTGCCTGACAACCGATGGTATTAGCGTTCATATGCTTGGCTTACTTTTTGATGGTGAGAATACTCAAATGCAAGAGATGCTCTCTGATTCGCGCGACACTCGCGTACCTCGCATGCGCAAAATGGTTGAATTATTACAGGTCGATGGGTACGAAATTACCTTGGAAGATGTGTATCGAAAAGTACCTAGCGGAGCCACGGTTGGTAGGCCACATCTTGCTGATGCTCTAGTGGAAAACAAAGTGGTAGCTAGCCGAGATGAAGCTTTCAATGATTTGCTCAATAATGAATCAAAATATTATGTTACTCATGCATCTCCTACTCCTGTGGACGCAATAAAAGTTATTCGCAGAGCAGGAGGAGTCGCGGTGATTGCACACCCATTTGCTTCACGCCGGGGGCAAATCATTACGGCAGCTACCTTTTCCGACTTAGTTGAGGCAGGAATGCATGGAATCGAGGTTTATAATCGAGATCAAAATGTTACTGAACGCCAAACGCTGTTAACTATTGCTCAAGAATTAAACCTAGTCGTCACTGGCTCTAGTGATTATCATGGCACTGGCAAACTAAATTCTCTCGCAGAGAACACCACTGATAAGGCACAATGGGAGCTCTTAGAATCACTTGCAGATGTACGAAGGGTTGTTAGAAAATGAATTCAGTCACTGCGCTAACTTTTGCCACACAAGCTTTCGTAACGCTATTGGTAATCTTGGATCCACCTGGAGCGACACCAATTTTCTTAGCTTTAGTTGGTGATAAGAGTCCACGAGAACGAGTTCGACTTGCTTGGCAAGCTGCTGGAGTCTCTCTATTTGTAATTGCTACCTTTGCGCTTTTCGGTCAGTTCATCCTGGATTACATGAATGTCTCAATCGAAGCGCTTCAAGCTGCTGGTGGACTACTACTACTCTACGTATCACTTCAACTTCTAACAGGCACTTCAGTAGGTGGAGCTAGCAAAAAGAGCAACAACATCGGGATGGTTCCCCTTGGAACTCCTCTCTTGGCAGGCCCTGGTGCGATTGTGGCAACAATGATTTATGTTCAACAAGCTGAAACTGGAGCGCAGCTCTTAGGGCTGGGTATTGCAATAGTGGCAGTTCACTTGATTATCGGTATTGTTCTGATGACTTCGACAAAAATCGTTAATCTAATTAAAGATGAAGGCGTAACACTTTTGGCTAGCATCGCAGGTCTTCTACTTGCCGCAATTGCTGTTCAAATGCTTGCAAATGCAATTAAAGCATTCGGTGCAAATTAGCTAGTAATTCGCTTTGTTCGAGTTCGCTCTCTCTTTATCCGTGGTTCTGTGCTCTTGCCTGCAACTTTAGTCGGCGCAGTTTTTGGCCTTTCACTCTGAGCAGCACGGGCTTTAGTCATACGTCCAGTTGAACCTATAGGGATATTGAGCATTGAGTAGAGATGATCCGATGAAGAGTATGTTTCTAGCGGCTCAGCAAGTCCAAGAACGAGAGCGGTATCAATCATCTTCCAGCGGGCTAAATCATCCCAGTCGACAAATGTAACCGCAATGCCATCTGCGCCGGCTCGAGCAGTGCGTCCAATACGGTGAACGTAGGTCTTCTCATCTTCAGGACATTGATAATTAATAACGTGTGTAATTCCCTCAATATCGATGCCACGTGCCGCAACATCTGTTGCAATCAGGACATCTGATTTGCCGGCTTTAAAGTCATTAAGGGCTTTTTCGCGAGCGGATTGTCCAAGATCACCATGAATGGTGGCAGCCCGAAATCCGCGTTCGACTAAATCATCAGAAGTCTTTTGAGCCGTGCGTTTTGTACGACAGAAGACGATTGTTGGACCGCGTCCCTCTGCTTGAAGAATTCGAGCGAGCATTTCAATTTTATCCATGGCATGAGCCCGGATTACATGTTGCTCGATTC
>DJBN01000059.1:0-3523 GCA_002430075.1 Actinobacteria bacterium UBA5975
GGCTCAGATAAGAAAGGCCGCGGAGAAGCGCAAGCAATTCTCGTTGCAGCTCTCAATCCAGTTGCTGGCGGAACTTCAGTCAAGATTTCACTTGACCTCGTAGTTTCCGGTGCAGCTGCTCAATTCGGACGAGGACTTATCGCTGATGTAACAGCAGTTTTGGTTAACCAGACTGCAGGCAGCATGCAAGCACGCATGAAGGCAATCGAGCTTGGTCTTGATCCAAATACTGTTGGCGGCCCAAAGGCTGCAAGTGGTGTTGCGATTGCAATGACAGTTGTAAAGAAGTCAGCGACAAGAGTCTTCTCGCGCTTCTTCCTTCCATATCAACCAGTAGCACGTCGATAACGAGAGAGAAAGGAAAACTAATGAGTCTATGGGGAATCGGTAATCTGATTCTGTTAGTTGTCATCGTTCCAGTTCTCGTTGGGCTGCTCAATGCGGTCCTCGGGCCACTTGAGCGCATTCGCGGAGCTGCAGATGATGCACTAGGTGGCGGAGTTGCTTTAATTGGCGAGCTCAATACAACACCAGAATTACTAGCTAAGACAGATAACGTCATCAAGGAAGTGGCAAACGGAGCAGTCCGTTATGCCGGTCCAGTATCTAAGTTGCTCGGATAGGGGAGAGAAGATGCCACAACAAGCAGTATTTACCTTAATTTTAGCAACTTTGATTATTGCTGCGGCGGCTCTTGGCCTCTCACGTGTAATCATGCACTTGCGTGCAGTTGTTAAGTCACTTGATGCGCTCGAAGGCGGAGTACAAGTAATCGTTGCAAAGACAGCAACTGTTCCATCGGTTGTTACATCCGTAAACGCCAGCCTCAAGCCAGTGCGTGACTTCGCGGAATCGATCTAGGGGGAGTAGCCATGGATTTCACTAATCACACAGGTTGGCTCGTCGGTTATGTCATCGCAACAGTTGTTGTGCTTGTCGTTGTCGCCCTCGTTGTTCCAATCTTGTTGCTTGCTCACAAAATCGGTGGACAAGCTCAAAGAATTAATTCTGGACTTGAAGGCGCTGTAGTTAATACTGCCGGCCTTAAGGGTCTTAACGTCACAATCGCATCGGCTACTGCGATTGTTGCTGGACTTAACCGTGGCCGCAAGAAGCTGGGAGGCTGAGGTCATGGATTCAAACACTCAATCACTCTGGGTCCTTGCAAACATTCTGGGCGCCGTTGTAGTTGTAGCAGTTGCTGCACTTCTTACAATCTTGGTGCTCCTTGTTCGCATTATTGATCAACGAGTTGCACAGATCCGCGAGACTCTAACAGCTGCTAAAGCAAATACAGCCAATACAGAGTTAATTAACCAGACAGCTGCTGCAGTTGATGCAGTTCTTGCTGAAGGTCTAGAACATCACTTATTCCTCGGACGTGTATTGGATAAGGTGCGCTCATGACAACACTTCAGATCTTTACTGTGATCGATATTGTCGCTCTCATTGCAGGGCTTGCTATCTACCTATTTATCGTAGGTCGCCAGCTTGCAGCAGTTGCAGTCAAGCTTGAAGAAGCCGCTGACTTGGTGTGGGAGATCAAGCGCGATGCTGATGCAATCGAACCTGGCCTTAGTCGCATCAATAGAACAGGTGGCGTTGTCGCTGGCGCTCTTCCACTTCTCTATGGTTTTGCTGAGGCAATTGTTGTTGGCGCTACCTATGTGCCAGAACCTGAGCACACAGCACCAAAGCCAAATTTCCCAGCAATGGGAACCCGTCGCTCACGTCTCTTTGATGGTGTTGGCGTAAAGATAGATTAGTTTTTACTGAGCGCGATTATTTGGATCGCGACCAGTGGTCAATGGGTCGGTGAATGCATTTGAGTATTCACCGATCCATTCGTCTTTCCACGCCTGATCATATTTCTCAAGGTTGCAACTTGGTTCGTATACCGCCATTAACTCATGTGCAATCATTTCGCGGTGGCGCAATGTTCCACCTGGAATATCAAACCAACAGATATGTAGATTAAATTTATTTCCAGCACGCGCAACCCATGAAGCAGCACGTGGATGTTTCATTGGAAAGCCTTCAGTACTTAAATCTGCGCTATGGCCGACATAGATTATTGAAAATTCCTGCGGCTTATTCTCTGCATCATTAAGACACATCACTGCATAGACAGCTGCAACTTTAGGGGCAGTCCAGCCTGCAAGGGCGCGGGGGCCCTCAAATGGATATCCTGCAAGTGAGCCCAGACGAATCATTCTTCGAGAGCGTCTTCCCAGTCTTGATCTTCAGACATTGTCTCAGCCTTGATAATTTCAAAGGGAGGTAAGTTTGCAGTTTTGACCGCTTCGTTAAAAAGCTCGAGAGCCTTATCTACGGCCAGATCTGAGCTAGGCGCTTCAACAATTAATTGTGCGCCATACCCGGTTGTCCCGGCTCCGGTTGCTAATCCGCTATAGATTGCTACAGCATCGGCAAGTTCTACTACCTCTTCCAGGGTAATAACACGATCGCCTTCGGCAAAGATTGAAACGCTGAACTTCATTATCGTGATTCCTATCTAATTGAGACGAGCTTGCGACTGAATTCTTCCAGACTCTTGAGATTATGTCCTGATACAACCTCATCGATAAATGGTTCGGCAATGATCATCCCCATTGATGTGGGGACATATCTGTCAGCTTCACCTTTATGAGGGTTCATCCATACAACTCTGTGGGCTATACGAGATAGCGCCTCCATTGACTTCGCTAAGGTCGCAGGATCACCTCTATCAAGGCCATCTGAACAAATCACCACAATTGATCCTCGGCCAACTCGCCCGCGCCCCCACTTCTTCAGGAAGGAATTGATGGCATCGCCAATGCGAGTTCCACCCTCCCAATCCATAGCTTCAGCGCCCGCAAGCTCCATGGCTTGATCTGGATTGCGACGTGAAAGAGAGCGAGTTACTCGGGTCAGGCGCGTGCCAAAACAGAAGACTTCAACTTTCTGATTGGCACTTCGCGCTGAATATGCCAGCTGTAATAAATTTCTTGAGTAGTCAGCCATCGACCCTGAAATATCGAGGATAAAAACTATTGGGCGCAACTTCTCTTTCTTCTTGGTGTAGAAGATCTCTCGATTTTCGCCCATTGCGCGCATATTTTCACGAACAATTCTTCGCATATTGAGCTTCTTGCCCTTAGTGGTTGAGACCAAGCGACGAGTCTTGCGGATAGGTGGATTGATTCTGATGTTGGACATCATTTTGCGAAGAGCGGCTAGCTCTTGCGGAGTGCACTCGTTAAATGCTTTATTGCGGAAGATTTCATGGCTTGCTGCCATAAAGCCCATCTTGGTGTCATCGTTAGATTCACCCTGTTCGGTCCGTTCATTTTCAGGGATTTCAATTGTGGATGTAGTGCTTACCTGGGCGCGGAATTTCTTCTTGACTTCGCTAGCCTCTTCATCCCAGTTATCAAAGAAGAAGCGTTGGAATATCTCGTTATAAATCGGAATATTCTCTTTACGTCTTACTAAGGTAGTTCTTCCACCCCAGTAGACATCCATGATATCTGTGGCATCG
>DJBN01000059.1:3659-7309 GCA_002430075.1 Actinobacteria bacterium UBA5975
TCCATGATATCTGTGGCATCGAGTACAGAGAGTGCGTTACAGAAGGTGATGACATCGTCTGAACCGATAAGTAACCCATGTAAACGCAGTTCTTGCGCGAATTCGACAAAGAGTTCGTCAAAGCCCTCAGTGAGAGCCATCTGCAACTATCTCCGAGAGACTTCCTGTGACATATTCAAGATCATCTCGACCCTTAATGACAGCGCCTAGCGTTTCGGCGGCATTTGCTTGAGTTAACGTACTGGCACCAATTGCTTCAAGTGATTGAACCCAATCAATTGTCTCAGCAACCCCTGGAGCCTTTTCAAGGTCCATCTCGCGCAACTTATTGACAGTTCCAACAACTGTGGCAGCTAGTTGGCTAGAAACACCTGGGACTCGGGACTTAACTATTTCAATCTCTTGCTCTTGAGCCGGAAATCCAATCCAGTTATAGAGACAGCGTCGTTTAAGCGCATCATGGAGCTCGCGAGTTCTATTTGAAGTCAAAATTACAATAGGGCGAGAAGTCGCTTTAATTGTTCCGATTTCAGGGATCGTGATCTGAAAATCTGAAAGTAGCTCAAGTAAGAAGGCTTCGAACTCATCGTCTGCGCGGTCTACTTCATCAATGAGCAGTACGCATTGATCGCCTGCCTTGATAGCTTGAAGCAATGGACGCTCAATAAGAAATTTTGAACCGAAGAGATCATCGACTGATTTATCTGAAACTTCTGATGCGGACATTGCACGAATCTGGAGCATCTGACGAGCGTAATCCCACTCGTAGAGCGCCTGATTGGTATCGATTCCTTCATAGCACTGAAGGCGAATCAGAGTTCGGCCAAGTAGTTGAGCGATGCTTTTAGCTAACTCTGTCTTACCAACACCCACTTCTCCTTCAAGAAGTATGGGGCGACCGAGCTTCATAGATATTAAGAGCGATGTTGTTAGGCCGCGATTTGCTACATAGCCAATTTCTCGAAGTTCTGAAGTTAATTCATCAACGGTCAACGAATCGAATGAAGCTGAAATCATGAGTTAAAGCCCTATTCGTAAGTGTTGGATTACTTAATTTTGTTTTCTGTAACGAGCTGTCCAATTGTTCCGGCGCCTAATTTGCCATCGCGCAACAGTGTTTCACGCCATGCGGTCTTGAGATCTTTACCTTCATCTTGGATATATCCCTCGAAGGTTACATCTTTCATATTTCGGCATACTTTATTTGGATTGCACTCTTCATCAAGCTCTTCCATCTTTTCTCCCTGGGCTTGCCAAATGGAGCTCAAGGCTTGACGTGCAAGATCGCTCTCAACTGACATGAAATTCCTCCTAGAGATTCAAGATGTGAAGCATATCAGCCGCCATTTTTCGCGCCAGTAGAAAGAAGGGCATAATTCCGCCTATGGAAATCAAGCGCTGGGGCTCGATAACGGCTCGCTCTGGTCTCTTCCTGATTATCGCCTCGCTCTCCCTTCCAGCCCAATCTGCGACGGCTGCTACACCTAAATCTGTCAGTGTTTTTGCCGCCTCTAGCCTGCAAGTGCAATACATAGCGCTAGCAAAGAAATTCGAAGCAGCTCATCCAGGAATAAAAATCAATATCTCCTTCGGATCCTCAGCAACTCTTGCGAGTCAGATTGCATTCGGTGCACCCGTAGATATTTTTGTTTCTGCAGATGACTTAAGTATGGCAACTGCAAAATCTGAATTCTCTAAATCTACCGAGTATGTAACTAATCGCGTAGTACTTGCAGTTCCAAAAGATTCTAAAATTTCAAAAGTTCGCCACCTGAATGGCAAAGTTTCCTGGGTGCAGTGCGCACTAACCGCTCCGTGCGGAATCGCAGCAGCTAATGCCCTGGATGCCGAAGGTAAGGTCAGCAGTAGCCCAGTATCTTTTGAAGTTTCGGCATCGAGCACTCTTGCAAAATTACTATCAGGTTCTGTCGATGCGGCGATTGTTTATAAGACTGATGTCATCGCAAACTCAACGAAGATTCGTTCAATTGAGTTTTCTAATGCACGGGCGGCATCAACACAGTATTTGATTGGACTTTCTAAGTCATCTGTTGAAAAGAAGAATCGTTGGGCCGATAGGTTTCTGCTTTATTTGAAGAACTCTGCATCTCGTAAGTCTCTGGCCAAGGCCGGCTTTGAAATAGATTCACTAAAGTAATCGCTTAACTGAATCTATTTAGATATGCTTCTAGAGTGAAATCTCGGCCAATCGATCTGCTTTCGCGGGCTATTGCCTATATTGCAATCTCTTTTATCTTGCTTCCAATTCTGGCACTTGTCATAAAAGTTCCTTGGTCAACATTTTTCCCGAGTCTGAGCGCAAGCGGATCAGTGACTGCAATCTGGTTATCTATCTGGACTTCGCTCTTAGCTGCTGGTATATCGCTATTGCTTGGCGTCCCGCTTGCTTGGTGGTTGGTAAAGGCAGATAAAAAAGTCACACGAATAATTCGCCCGCTGGTATTAGCGCCGATTGCATTGCCTCCAACAGTTGCGGGTTTAGCCTTACTTGGATTATTCAGTCGCAAGGGTTTACTAGGCGGATTTATCTATGATCAAACCGGCTGGCAAATGCCTTTCACAACTGCCGCAGTTATTTTCACTGGACTTTTTATTGGCATTCCCTTTTTAGTTTTGATTACAGAATCCACATTCGCAATGTTGCCTGATGATGTCGAAGATGCTGCGGTTGTAGATCGCGCTTCCCAAAGCCAACTCTTTCGATTGATTGCACTGCCTCAAGCTCGTGACGGAATTACAACAGGGCTTTTATTAGCCTGGGCAAGAATTTTAGGTGAATTTGGAGCAACCATGATGTTTGCAGGATCTATGCCAGGGGTCACTCAAACGTGGACTATTCAGATCTATCAACAGCTCGACATCAACCCAGATACGGCCTACGCCTTGAGCTTTCTGATGGTAATGATCGCGATGGCCATCTTTGTGCTTATTCGCAAACCCCTCAAAGATGCATTTACCCGATAAGCGATTAGGATTCCTCTATGTCTGAGAAGCTCACTCATATCAATGACCATGGCGAAGCACATATGGTTGATGTTTCAGATCGCGAAGAAACAGTGCGAACTGCAACAGCATCTGGAAAAGTTCTGCTCAGCAAAGAGGTCCTGGCACTAATTTCAAGTGGATCAACACCTAAAGGTGATGTTTTAGCAACTGCGCGTATTGCGGGCATTATGGGCGCAAAGAAGACTCCTGAACTAATTCCACTCTGCCATCCGATATCTATTTCAAGTGTTAGCGTCGAGCTAGAAGTTGTCGAAGGTGGCGTTTCTATTCTTTCAACGGTCAAGATTGCCGATCGCACAGGTGTCGAGATGGAGGCGCTTACCGCCGTCTCTATTGCAGCGCTCACCATTATCGATATGGTCAAAGCTCTTGATCCAAGTGCAAGCATTTCTCACGTTCGCGTTGAAGAGAAAGATGGCGGTAGAAACGGACATTGGAAACGTTCATGAAGCGTGCGGTAGTTATTACTGCCAGTAATAGAGCCTTTAAAGGAGTCTATGAAGACCTTTCAGGCCAGATTCTTCTTAAGGGCTTAAAGAAGCTTGGATATGAGATTAACGATGTGCAGATTCTTCCTGATGATCAGGCACAGATTTCAGATGCAATTCAAACTGCCATTAATT
>DJBN01000058.1:0-3270 GCA_002430075.1 Actinobacteria bacterium UBA5975
CAATCACAACAGATGGTAACGACCTCTCAATCTCTAATCTTCTTCTTGTAGCAACTCCGGATGGATCAGCGGTCTTGATTGGAACCATTGTGAACCGCACAGAAACACCTGATGCTCTCTTGGGAATTTCAGCGGGTGGAACAACTGCTGAAATTACAGGCGAGCAGAACCTGTTACAAAATGCACCTATTCGTTTTGAAGGCGAGCAGGCAACATCGAAGGCTGTATTCGATGGAGTTGGCGCAGAAGCTGGACGTAACGTCACGATTTCACTTGCCTTCGCGCGAGCCGGAGTCGTCACAAAGAATGTCATCATCCGCGACCAGCGTGATGACTATAAGGAAATTACGAAGTAACTTACTTCTTACCCTGATTTGCAACTGCCTTGATGGCATCGGCCGCAGCTAGAGGGTCTAAATATTCGCCGCCCTTTGTCACGGGTGTGAAATCAGCGTTGAGTTCATAGAGTAGTGGAATACCTGTTGGGATATTGAGCCCAGCAATATCGGCATCGCTAATTCCATCGAGGTGCTTAACCAGCGCGCGCAAAGAATTACCGTGAGCTGTGACTAGAACAGTCTTGCCATCCTTAAGGTCAGGGATGATTGATTCATTCCAATACGGAATCATGCGGATTACAACATCTTTTAAGCATTCAGTCAGCGGCAGATCAGCGCCTAAATCAGCATAGCGTGGGTCGGCATCTTGCGAATATTCAGAGCCCTTTTTGATGAGAGGGGGTGGAGTGTCATAGGAGCGGCGCCACAACGCAAATTGCTCTTCGCCATATTCGGCCAGAGTCTGCGACTTATCTTTTCCTTGCAACGCGCCATAGTGTCGCTCATTCAAGCGCCACGAACGCTTGACCGGAATCCAGTGACGATCGCATGCACCGAGGGCTAACTGCGATGTATCAATTGCCCGACGCAATAAAGAAGTATGAACAACATCAGGCAATAATCCACGCTCTGCCAATAACGTTCCACCGCGAGCAGCTTCAGCGGCGCCCTTTGCTGAGAGCCGAACATCGACCCAACCGGTAAAGAGGTTAAGTGCATTCCATTCGGATTCGCCATGGCGCAGGAGGATAAGTTTGTATGCAGACATAGCGCTATCTTCTCACATCACGCCATGGCGCTGATTACACGAGGTGCTTAAAGGCCTCGAGATTTGCAAGAGATTCGCCGCGGCTAACGCGCCATGCCCATTCGCGGCGTATTGCATCGGCAAATCCCAGTTCTAAAAGCGGGTTAAATGATGAGTCAGAGTATTGAAGAACGGAACCAATTAAACGATCAATCTCTTTCGCATTAACGGCATCCAGTGGCAGCCGTCCAACTAAATAGATATCACCAAGCTCATTGATTGCAAAAGCAATTCCATACATCGAAGCATTCTTAGCCAAGCACCATTCATGCACCGCATCAATATGAGTATCAGGTTTACGAATGACAAAGGCGTTGATACTTAGCGAGTGATCACCGATTACCAAGGCGCAATGTGTTTGAAGCTTTGACTCACCGGGCAAGGTGACCATAAAGGTATTCTCGGATGATTGTTCGAAATCTAAATCATGAGATTGAAGAAATTCTTCGATGACCGAGCGCGGATCAAGTGCCATCTAACCGATGTTCTTCACTTTATCTGCGCGTGCCGATAAGACGTGGTCATAGATATCTAGCGTTCCTCGCGATGTTGCATTCCACCCAAAGTGCGATGCATGTTCGACGGCGCCCATTGACAGCAGCACGCGCCTCTGGGGCTCCTGCAATAAACGAGCTAGGACCGATGACCAGGCACGTGGATCATGGCCATCGACTAATACCCCTGAAATACCGTCAGCAACTGCTGTACGTAAGCCGCCTACGGCAGTTGCGACAACCGGTGTTCCACAAGCTTGTGCTTCAAGGGCAACCAGTCCAAAGCTCTCTGAGTAGCTAGGAACGCAGACTAAGTCAGATGCGCGATACCAATTTGGAAGATCTCTTCGTGGAACAGGGGGTGCAAATCGCACAACATCGTCGATACCAAGCCATGAAACAAGTTCGCCTAACCGCTCAACTTCTGATTGGTTGGCGCCCGATGCTCCGCCAATAATGTTGGTAATTAATTTTGGACGTAGGTGCGGTGAGTGCGAAACCATTTCAGCAATTGCGCGGATTAATACCTCAGGGCCTTTATGTGGCTGAATACGACCCACAAAAGAGATGATGTGAGCGCCTTTATCTAAACCCAGCCCTTCACGAGCCTCAGCTCGACCAGCACCAGGTGTAAAGACCTTAAGGTTTACCCCAGGGCTCACAACGGAAACATTGTCAGGACATGCCCCATAGAGAGATACAAGGCTTGCAGCCTCTGAATCTGTATTTGCAACCAAGGCATCAACTGCTGCAACAACGTGAGTTTCACCTTGAACTCGGAGCATTGGTTCTGGGCTTTCACCTTCAGCCAAATTCAAATTCTTAACGCGCGCCGTGGTGTGCATCGTGTGCACCAAAGGAATATCCAACTCTTTGGCCACAGGCATGGCGACCTTGCCGCTAATCCAATAGTGAGAATGAATTACGTCGTAGCGAGCCTTGGAGAGCGCCTCTTTAAATGATTGCGAGAGCGCCGGAATCAAAGTCGGCAACTGCTCCTTTGTAACACCGCTAACAGGCCCCACGTTGAGTTGAATCACGCGCACACCCGGTGCGGCCTCAATAATATCTGCAATCTCTGAATTGTTACGCCTTGTAAAGATATCTACCTCAACGCCCATAGCAGCCATATTTTGTGCTGCCTCAACAACGTAGATATTCATCCCACCAGCATCGCCTGTACCTGCTTGATCCAGAGGCGAGGTATGCACCATCAAGGTAGCAATACGGCGGTTCATATAAGTAAGGGTACGCGCGATTAAAAGGTTGCGCGAATGGAACCAATAATTCGGTCACCACCGAGCACGTTTTCAGCCTCGTATGGGCTTTCAATACCTAATCGCTTCAACCCAGCATGTACCAATACTCGAAATGGCCGAAGTGAGCCATCAGAAACTTTAAAGACCAAAGTTCTTCCATCCTGCATCGATGCAACTTCGACAGCTTCAGCGCCATCTTTCATATACATGCCAGGTACTGCTTCCATCATCTGCGTTGTTAAGCGCCCATGTCCTGCAATCATCACGGGAAATGCGCGGGACGCTGCCATCACGCTTTGATGCACTGGATCTGCCGAAATTGTAATTTCACGAATTGCGCGAGCGAGGCCTGCAACAGAGATAAGAAATAG
>DJBN01000058.1:3496-3672 GCA_002430075.1 Actinobacteria bacterium UBA5975
TCAAGTTCACTCTTTATCGCAACGTGCAGCGGATGTGCTGGATCCAAATAGTTTTCAATTGGCCACTTATTAATCACGCATGTTAAAAGCATTGCCGCATGCTTTCCGCTGCAGTTCATAGCAATCCGCGTTGCGGGTTGATCTGCCCATACGCGTCGTTCACTTTCACCCAAAGG
>DJBN01000026.1:0-1516 GCA_002430075.1 Actinobacteria bacterium UBA5975
GTTTGATCGCGTAGAAAAAGAATCTCCATCGCCAGAGTATCTATGCGAACTCAAAGTTGATGGGCTTGCGATCAATCTTCTCTACGAGAATGGACAACTGACTCGCGCACTTACTCGTGGCAATGGCACAACTGGTGAAGACGTAACTCTCAATGTAAAGACAATTAAGGGCTTACCTCATACGCTCAAAGGAAAGAAACTTCCCGCATTGATTGAAGTACGTGGCGAAGTTTTCTTTCCAGTTGCAGCATTTAATCAATTGAATGAAGAGCTCGAAGAAGCAGGAAAACAACTCTTTGCAAATCCACGAAATTCAGCTGCAGGCTCTCTTCGCCAGAAAGATCCTCGGATTACTGCAACGCGCCCACTTGATGTAGTTGTTCACGGAGTTGGTGCTAGCAAGGGCATTACATTCTCTTCGCAATCTGATGCATATAGGCAGCTCAAGGCGCTGGGACTTCCCACATCTAACCGTTTCAAAGTCTGCTCTACACGCGCGCAAGTGATGGCCTATATTGAGAATTACAACCTTCATCGCCACGATGTCGAACATGAAATTGATGGCGTGGTCATAAAAGTCGATGCAATCTCTGAACAGAAGAAGTTGGGCTTTACATCTCGCGCACCCAAGTGGGCAATTGCCTATAAGTATCCACCTGAAGAGGTAACAACCAAGTTATTAGCTATCAAAGTAAGCGTTGGTCGTACTGGTCGAGTTACTCCCTTTGCATTTATGGAGCCGGTAAAAGTTGCAGGGTCAACTGTTACAAATGCAACCTTGCATAATCAAGAAGAGATCGAACGCAAAGGCGTTCTCATCGGGGACACGGTCATCATTCGCAAAGCAGGAGATGTAATCCCTGAAGTCTTGGGGCCAGTACTTGCGCAACGCACAGGTGCCGAAAAAGTATTTGTCATGCCAACTACATGCCCTGAATGTGGCAGCACCTTGCGCGCAATGACTGAAGGTGATGTCGACATCAGATGCCCCAATACCCGAAGCTGTCCGGCACAGCTTCGAGAACGCATTTACTACATTGGATCTCGCGCTGCCTTAGATATTGATGTTCTTGGGTATGAAGCAGCAGTCGCACTCTTAACAGATAAGATCATTACTGATGAGGCAGATTTATTTTCCTTAACTGAAGAATCTTTGATGAACTCTGAATTCTTTAAGAAGAAAGATGGCACCCAAGGTAAGAACCTTGAGAAGTTACTTGGTGCGCTAGAAGAAGCAAAGACTCGTCCGTTATGGCGCACACTCGTTGCGCTATCGATTCGCCATGTTGGACCGACATCAGCGCAGGCACTTGCAACTACCTTTGGCAGCATGGATTCGATTTCTGAGGCCTCCGTTGGAGAACTTGCAGATGTCGACGGCGTCGGCGACATCATCGCTGAATCTATTGTTGAATGGTTTGAAGTCGATTGGCACCGCAACATTATTTCTCAGTGGCGCAAAGCAGGGGTAGCCATGGTCGATATAAAGAGCGCAGAGCGACCTCAAACTCTTGCT
>DJBN01000026.1:1615-9100 GCA_002430075.1 Actinobacteria bacterium UBA5975
CTTGCTGGTTTAACCTTTGTCGTGACAGGTGGCCTCGAAGGATTTACTCGCGATTCGATTGCTGAAACCATCACAGCCCACGGGGGTAAACCAACGTCTTCTGTCTCTCAGAAGACTGACTATGTATTAGTTGGGTCAGACCCTGGTTCTAAGTTGGCGAAGGCAGAAGAGTTAGGCGTCACAATCATCGATGAGCCTGGATTTTTAGAACTTCTTGCAGGTAAGTAGTAATCTTCACTCCATGATCATTCTCTCTACGGAAGCAGTTCGCGAGCTTCCAGTTCCACCCTATACATTTGGTCTTATCGCCTTTGGCGTATTTGCCCTACTTCTATACGTCGTACTTCGCCTAGATAAGTAATCTGCTTGAAGCGTATTGGCCTCTACGGCGGGACTTTTGATCCTATTCATAACGGCCACATGCTTGTCATCCAAGAGCTAATTCTTAAAAATATTGTCGATTACTTATTAATTCTGCCTGCAGGCCAGCCCCGTCTTCGAGAACAGCAACCAATTGCAAGTGGCGCTCAACGCCGCCAGATGTGCCAGCTCGCTATCAATGAACTGCCCGCCGAAATTAAATCGAAGGTTGAAGTAAATCCGATTGAAATCCTGCGCGATGGATTGAGCTACACCATCGATACCGTCGAAGCGGTGACTCAAAGCTACGAAGGTGACACCATTGTCGTGATTGTTGGCACCGATGCTTACGAAAAAATTGATCAATGGCACCGTGCGCAAGAGCTGAAGAAGATGGTCGAATTTATCGTTATTGACCGCCCTGACTTTCCTGGCGAGCACAACACAGAAATCGGAGCAATTGCACTTTCGGCCACCGATATTCGAAGCCATAAATCTGATGCAGTACCCGCAGCAGTTGCTGCCTTTATAAAGGAGCAGAACCTCTATGCCAGCTAGCAACCCTTGCGTTGAACGTACACAGATTGCAGCACGCGCTGCCGTTGGTAAATTCGGTACTGAACTTGTTGCACTCGACCTGTCGGATCAAAGCGTCCTCAGCGAGGTATTCCTGATCATTACGGCAGCTAACGCCAAAATGATCGATTCAATCGCTGACGAAGTTGAAGAACAGTTGCGAATTGTTGGAGATAAACCTTTTCGTCGTGAAAGCTCTGACGAATGGGTGCTACTTGATTACTCAGATCTTGTCGTTCATATTCAATCCGCAGATCTTCGTCGCTATTACATGCTTGACCGACTCTGGAATGACTGCCCAAAAATTGAACTCGATATTGTGAAAGAAGAATCAGCACGTGGCTAATCGAATTGTTATCTGGCGACATGGACAGACTGATTGGAATATTGCCAATCGCTTTCAAGGACATTCAGATATTCCGCTCAATGAAGTTGGTCAATTTCAAGTAACACATGCAGCAAGAGTTTTAGCGCCCATGGAGCCTACGATGATTATTTCTAGCGATTTAAACCGTGCGCGCAATACGGCCCATGCCTTAGCTGAACTCGCGAAGCTTGAAATTGGCATAGATGAACGTCTTCGCGAAACACATGGCGGCAGTTGGGAAGGAAAGACTGGCGCCGAAAATCGCGCAGTAGATCTACAAAATTTCATTCGATGGCTTGATGGTGAAGATATTCCCGCAGGTGGAACTGGTGAAACGCGAAGCCAAGTTGCAGCTCGTGCATCCGCAGCCATCGATGAGGCACTTGCAGGAAAAGATAATCAACTTCTAGTTGTAGCAACGCACGGCGGAACAGCGCGTTGCCTCTTGGGCCATTACCTGCAGCTTCCATATTCACATTGGGCCCGAATCGGTGGACTTTCAAATGCATCGTGGTCAGTTCTTGGAAAGAGCCCAGTAAAGGGTTGGTATCTTGCAGAACATAACGCTGGATCGATTCCAGAGCCCATTTACGGGGAAGAATCTGGCGCAGAGCTGCCCGATTCAGTGCGGTAAAGTTCGCACAGCGCTGTTGAATAACGCGTCAAAGCCTCTACGGCTTGTGACGCTATTTAATTTGCGGGGATATGGCGCAATTGGTAGCGCGCTTCCATGGCATGGAAGAGGTTAGGGGTTCGATTCCCCTTATCTCCACGTGAGTACTGAACGCGAACACGCGGCCTATGATTTTGCATACGTGCAAGAGAAGTGGCTGCCTGTCTGGGACAAACTCGAACCTTTTAAATCAGCTCGCGCAGGCGATAACCGCCCTAAGAAATATGTACTCGATATGTTTCCATATCCATCAGGTGATTTACATATGGGCCACGCAGAGGCTTACGCACTTGGTGATGTCATTGCTCGTTACTGGATTCAAAAGGGTTTCAATGTTATGCACCCAATCGGTTGGGATGCATTTGGACTGCCTGCAGAAAATGCGGCGATTAAACGTAATGAAGATCCGAGAATTTGGACTTATGAAAATATTGCAACGCAAAAAGCTTCGATGCGACGCTTTGCCTGTTCATTCGATTGGGATCGCGTCTTTAATACATGCGACCCCGAGTACTACAAGTGGAACCAATGGCTCTTTACCAAACTTCATGATCGTGGCTTGGCATACCGTAAAGATTCTGCCGTTAACTGGTGTCCCGGGTGTCAGACAGTATTGGCCAATGAGCAGGTAGTAGCTGGACTCTGCGAACGTTGCGATACAGCAGTTACTAAGAAGAAGTTAAATCAGTGGTATTTCAAGATCACCGATTACGCAGATCGCTTGCTCGATGATATGTCAGAGCTTGAAGGCAAATGGCCCGAAAAAGTCTTGCTGATGCAGCGCAATTGGATTGGCCGCTCACAGGGAGCCAATGTTCAATTCGTTATTGAGGGACGCACAGAACCGGTGACTATCTACACAACCCGCCCTGACACACTTTATGGTGCAACATTTATGGTTGTAGCTGCAGATTCTGCACTTGCCGGTGAATTAACTGCAGGCACAGCTGTTGAATCAGAATTTAAGTCTTATCTTGAAAAGATTAAGGCAGCATCTGATATTGATCGTTTGGCAACAGATCGACCTAAATCTGGCGTTGATTTAAGACGTTTTGCAATTAACCCTGTCAATGGTGAGAAGCTTCCTATCTGGGCATCAGATTATGTCTTGGCAGATTACGGAACCGGCGCAATCATGGCAGTTCCTGCACACGATCAACGTGACTTAGATTTCGCACGTGCCATGAAGTTACCAGTGCGCGTTGTTGTTGAAACTGGGGAAGAAGACCCAAACCAAACGGGTGTTGCAACAACAGGGGATGGAAAACTTATTAACTCGGGCTCCCTTGATGGACTCTCAAAGGATTCAGCAATTGCTGCAATCAATAAGCAACTTGAGGCAGATGGACTTGGAAAGAGCGCTCGTAACTATCGACTACGCGATTGGCTTGTCTCACGTCAGCGCTATTGGGGTACACCAATTCCAATTGTTCACTGTCAAATGTGTGGCGAAGTTGCAGTTCCCGATTCACAACTTCCACTTCTCTTGCCAGATGCACAAGGTTTAGACCTCAAGCCAAAGGGTCAATCACCGCTTTCTGCGGCAACCGAGTGGGTCAATACAACCTGTCCAAAGTGTTCAGGTCCTGCAAAGCGCGATACCGACACAATGGATACATTTGTTGATTCATCCTGGTATTACTTGCGCTACCCATCATCGACAAATGCAACCGAACCATTTAGCCGCGCAGATCTAGATACATGGCTACCTGTAGATCAATATGTGGGTGGAGTAACGCACGCAATCTTGCACTTGTTATATTCACGGTTCTTTACCAAAGTCTTATTCGATATGAAGATGCTCGGTTTCACCGAACCATTTACGCGACTTCTTAATCAAGGCATGGTTGTCATGGATGGCTCTGCCATGTCGAAATCACGTGGCAATCTTGTTCGTCTCTCTGACGAACTCGAGAACCACGGCGTTGATGCAATTCGCCTTTCAATGGTCTTCTCAGGACCTCCCGAAGATGATGTCGATTGGTCAGATGTTTCACCTTCTGGCTCTGTTAAGTTCTTAAGCCGTGCATGGCGTTTATCTGGAGATGTGACATCCGCAGTGGGAGCAGATTTTTCAAAGGGTGAAATATCCTTGCGTAAGGCAACACATAAAGCCCTTAACGATGCCTCATTTGCCGTTGAATCCTTCCGCTTTAACGTAGCTATTGCTCGCGTCATGGAACTTGTAAATGCCACACGCAAAGCAATTGATTCAGGATGCGGTCCTGCAGATCCAGCAGTTCGTGAGGCAACGGAAGCCATTGCTATCGCACTCTCACTAGTTGCACCATTTACCGCCGAAGAGATGTGGGAACGACTTGGCCATAAGCCCGCTATCGCACTTGCTGGGTGGCCAGAAGTAAATCCAGCGCTGCTTGTTGATGATGCAATCGAAGCCGTTATTCAGATCAACGGCAAGATAGTTGACCGTATGAGCGTCTCACCAAGTATTTCAGAGGCGGACTTTGAAACCGCCGCCCTTGCCCTGCCTGGCGTTATTGCCGCAATTGCTGGAGCAACGCCTAAAAAGATAATTGCCCGCGCTCCAAAGCTTGTCAACATCGTTCTTTAATCAACAGGCTTACTCTCTTAGCTAAACCATTAGCGCTTAACTACTGCACCATCCGCAGATGGAAAATCAATATCTTAATAAGGTCAATACCTGGTGGGGCGAGCTCCACTACACATCACTGCAAAAGCGCGGATTGGCAATTGTTGCACTCTTAGTTGTTGCAATCTCTGCGCTCTTTGTCATGCGTGGAACTTCGCAAGAGGTAGTTGCTGCCCCTGCCCCGCTTGAAATTGAGAGCGTTACTCAACAGAGCGTCATGGTCGATGTTGCTGGCGCCGTCGTCAACCCTGGCGTGTATTCGCTTCCCCTGAATTCACGCGTCTTTCAAGCGATCAGAGTTGCGGGAGGGTTGAAGAAAGGTGCGGACGCTTCCGATATCAATCAAGCACGGATACTTAAAGATGGCGAGCAGA
This sequence comes from Actinobacteria bacterium UBA5975, assembly GCA_002430075.1. GTDB lineage: Bacteria > Actinomycetota > Actinomycetes > Nanopelagicales > Nanopelagicaceae > Planktophila. Next base: position 6,577 of record DJBN01000026.1, read on the forward strand.
TATATGTATATCCATCCTCCAGCGCATCTGGTTCATCTAAAACATCTAGGAAAGTCGCAGCGCGACCAGGTGGACCGATCATGATTAATCGAGCCTCCGTTAAAGAGTTTGAATCTCTTGTTGGAATCGGGCCAGTACTTGCAAATCGCATCGTTGCCTACCGGAAGATAAACGGGCCATTTTCTGCGATTGAAGATCTCCTGAAAGTTCCGGGAATTGGAGAAGCTACATTCGCAAAATTCAAAGTGAAGCTGCGCGTTTAACAGATAGCCGCGCCCTAGCTCTAGGGGCGGCAGTCTGGATAGGTGCACTTCTGCAGGGATGGAGCGCGCCATGGACAATCTCTGTGGTTGCGCTCCTTTCGGCGCTCGTAGCGCGCAATAAGAAACGATTTCTCGTTCTAGCTATAGCGCTCTTGCTTGGCGCATCTGTGATGTCGCTACGCCTTGCAGCGCTGCAGACCAGTGCGTTAACAAGTTTTCAAGGAAGTACCGCAAAGGTGGTACTTCAGGTAACCACTGATCCCAATCGCGTTGCACCGAAGGTGCGCGGCACATCCTTTACTCCCACATCATTTAGCTTCATAGGCCAAGCGATGGAAGTTGATAGCCGCTTTAAATTGCGTATTCCAGTGCGGGTTTATGCATCGACTCGAAGCGTTGAAGGGTTATTGCCGGGACAGAAGATCGAAGTGAGCGCCACGGTATTGGCAAGTAAAGAAAGGCGTGTAGCAGCGCTACTGATTGTCAACAGCAGAATCAAAGTCCTTACGCCACCTTCACGATGGGCGAACGCACTTGCACACATTCGTTTAGGTTTGCGAGAAGCCACAGGCACGGGGGATGCCGGAGCTCTCATTCCCGGCATGGTCATTGGTGATGTTTCTAAACAGAGCGCTGATTTCAAAAACGATATGCGCAGATCTGGGCTTACACATCTCGTTGCTGTAAGCGGTGCCAACTTTGCGATTGTTTCAACCTTTGTCCTATGGGGAATGCAATTTGTCTTTCGCCGAGTTAACTATCGATTAATCGCAACAGCTCTCTCTCTTGCAGCCTTCATTTCTCTTGTCCGCCCGTCGCCATCTGTGCTTCGAGCAGCTGCAATGGCTTCGGTCTTACTCTTTGCCCACGGCATCCGACGTGGCCGAGATTCACTTCCTGCACTTGGCTTTGCAATGGCAGCCGTTGTTATTGCCGATCCTTTCCAAGCACAGGACGCTGGCTTTGCTCTATCGGTTCTCGCAACAGCAGGGCTGCTACTTCTTTCTCCAAAGATTAGGCCGAAATTTTTAGCTCCGCCGATTGCTGCCATCATCTTCTGCTCGCCCGTAATTGTTGCACTCTCTGGCTATATAAGCCCCATGAGTATCGTGGCAAATCTATTGGCGGCACCGGCCGTAACTGCAATAACAATCGTAGGTTTTATCGCAGCACTTATCTCACCATTTTCACCGACTGCAGCACATGCACTCATATTTCTCGTTAAGCCTTTTGCTTCATGGATTGCATGGGTTGCTCGATGGGTTGCCCAATTTCCTGTCTTTACACTTAAAACCGGGCTCTATGGATTTCTAGCAGTCGTTGCCTTACTTGCCATGATTTATTTTGGCCGCGCACGTATTGCAATCTATCTGCTTATCCTCATCATCTCTCTTTCGTGGTTGCAGCGCTTTCCAGCAGGGGATTGGCAAGTTGCCAATTGCGATGTTGGACAAGGGGATGCGATGGTTATCAATCTTCATCACAAGCGCGCAATTGTTATTGATACTGGTCCAGATCCCGCACTCGTAGATCGTTGTCTTCATCAATTGGGAATAAAAGAGATCCCGCTCTTAATTTTGACTCATATCCATGCAGATCATGTGGGAGGACTAGCTGGTGTAAAGAAAGGGCGCACTGTAGGTACGACGTGGTTTGGAAATATTAACGCCGGAACTCACGCCACAATTAACGATATTGATATCGAAGTTCTCTGGCCAGATCGCGGCAGTGATTATTCTCCTAATAACTCGAGTATCTCAGTCATTCTTCGTTCTCCTGACTTCACTCTCTTTGCAGGCGGAGATATCGAACCTCCCGCACAAAGTGAGCTAATTTCACATATAGGTAAAGTTGATATCTATAAAGTGGCCCATCATGGCTCTAGGTTTCAAGACCTCACCCTCTTGCAAGAACTATCACCAACCCTTGCCGTCATTAGCGTTGGTAGGGGAAATAGCTATGGCCATCCGGCTCCCAGCACAATCTCGGCCCTGATTGATGTTGGCGCTACGGTATTGCGTACTGATATCGATGGGGCGGTGGTAATTCGCGCTAAGCGCCACCAATTATCGGTACAACGTAGCAAAAGTGGTCTACGCTTATTTTTCTGGAGCTAGAGGTAATAAGGGGGATAAATCAATGAATGATTTCTATCTCCTCCTTGGTCCTGAAGGCGCTCTTGCAGATCGCGCCTTGGCCAAGTTGTATGCACAACTGAAAGAGGAAAAGGCTGAGCTGACTACCATCGATGCATCCGATGC
>DJBN01000070.1 GCA_002430075.1 Actinobacteria bacterium UBA5975
ATTTAATACCCCAAGTAAGCAGCACGGACGGCTGGATCGGCAATAAGGTCTGCGGCGCTTCCGGTTGCTGCGATATGTCCAAGATTAAGAACAACGCCCGTATCTGCAATCTTGAGAGCGCCCATTGCATTCTGTTCGACAAGAACGACAGTTACCTTCATTGAATCTACGATTCCGCGAATTGTTTGGAAGATCTGTTCGATGACAAGTGGCGCTAGCCCAAGAGATGGTTCATCGAGCAACAGTAGTTGAGGGCGAGCCATAAGAGCTCGACCGATTGCGAGCATCTGACGTTCTCCGCCAGATAATGTATCGGCGCGTTGTTCTAGACGTTCACCAAGTCGCGGAAAGAGCTCGACAACTTCTTTCTTCGTCTCGAGGGATTCCTTCTTATTCCGGCGCCATAGCGCACCAAGTTCTAAATTTTCTTCAACTGTTAACTCTGCAACAACAGACTTTCCTTCAGAGACATGCGATACGCCTTGCCGGACATGGCTCTCTGGCTTTCCATGAAGAAGGTTGTGGTCTTCCCACATTGCACTTCCCTCGGTTGCCTTATTGAGCCCTGATAATGTGCGAAGCAGCGTTGACTTACCTGCGCCATTTGCGCCGATGACAGCTGAGAGTTTTCCAGTTTCAACGGTAAAGGAAACACCGTTCAGCGCTCGGATGGCTCCATGATCTACTACTAGGTTATGTACCTTAAGCATCTCTTATGCCCCCATTCCGAGATAGGCGGCAATAACTGCAGGATCTCGGCGAACGACCTCAGCGGAGCCACTTGATATCACTTCTCCAAAGTTGAGCACATAGAGACGATCACAGACTGACATCACAACATCCATGTGGTGCTCAACGATCAAAACCGCCATATGAGATGTGAGGTTGCGAATCAAGCCGTTCATCCACTCAATATCTTGGGGGCCAAGTCCACCTGCTGGTTCATCCAGCATTAAGACCTTCGGTTCGCTCACAAGTGCCCGGGCGATAGAGACTCGTTTTGTATCTGGATAGGACAAGGTGTTTGCGCGTCGATGAGCAAGCGCTCCGGCGTACACACGTTCAAGAGCTGACATTGAACGATCTGCTAAATCCTTTTCATCGGCGGTGTTGCGCCCAATGCTTGCTGAGATAAGACCGGTCTTTGCAAACTTTTGCGCCCCGATCATTACATTTTCAAGCACCGTTAAATCTGGAAAGAGGCCGACTCCTTGAAGCGTACGAGCAATACCAAGGTCTGCAAGTTCATCTGTGCGCGGCCATGAACGTTCACGGCCTTCGAATGAGAATGTTCCAGAATCAGGGGAAACGAGTCCACATATTGCATTAAAGAGGGTTGTTTTGCCGGCACCATTAGGTCCGATCAAGCCCACTACCTCATTATTATTTAATTCAAGATAGACATCATCAAGGGCCCGAAGGCCGCCAAAGGAGACAGATACTCCTTGGGTCTGTAGAAGCGGTGATTTAATAGACATGAGCAGAGTAGATTCTAGGCACTCGAGGGCCGATTCGTGTAACTATTTCGTAATTAATAGATTGTGATGCTAATCCCCATTCATCTGCTGTGAGCTCACCGTGTGAGCCATTTCCGAATACAACTACCCAATCACCCGATTGAGCTTTCGATTGCGCTCCGAGATCAACGACAAATTGATCCATGGAAACGCGTCCAATAATTGGTGCGCGTTTCCCAGATAGCCAGACCCCTGCGTGATGCGCAATGCGTGGAATTCCATCCGCATATCCCATTGCGACTACTGCAAGCTTTGTATCCGAGGATGTCTTTTCTGTTGCGCCATATCCCACAGGCGTATCTGCTGGAACGCTTTTCACAAGATAGAGCGCTGCGCGTACTTGCATCGCAGGACGCAAAGCAAGGGCTTTTGAATCTCCCAGAGTTTGTACATCTGGAGAAAGGCCATACATTGCAATTCCGGTACGCACCATGTCAAAGGCTGCAGCGCCATTTTTTAAAGTGGCGGCAGAATTAGATAGATGGCGAAGGATTTTGGTGTACCCAAATGAATACATTCGATCAACAGCTGCTTTGAATCTATCGAGTTGTTCTAAATTCTGAGCTTCTCCTGGTTCATCAGCACGGGCCAAATGCGAAAATATTCCGACTACTTCAACGCCTTGTAATAGCTCAGGCGTAAGGCTGTCCCATTCATCGAGAAAACCGCCTCGTGACATTCCAGTATCAACTTCAAGGTGGACTTTGGCCTTTTTTTCTGTCGACGCTGCAGTGATTTCGGCAAGTGCAACAAGAGAGGCTGCAGCTAATTCGATATCTAAATCAATTGCCTTTTTGAAATCAGATCCTGGTTGAACGAGCCACGCAAGAATGGGTGCATCAATGCCGGCCTCACGTAGTTCAACGGCTTCTTCAAGAAGCGCTACACCAAGATATGTCGCACCTGCGGTCAGTGCAGTTTTAGCAACCGGTACCAACCCATGTCCATATGCGTCAGCTTTAACCACTGCTAAGAGATTTGTTCCAGCCTCTTTCTTTAGCAGTTCAATATTATGTTTAATTGCACTGAGATCGACTAACGCTTCTGCTCTCATCTTTCGATTACCACCATTGCAGATGCAATACCTGCATCATGAGAAAGAGATAGGTGGACTTTGGCTCCATCAACCAAAAGAGCAATATCGCCCCGAAAGAGAAATTCTGGTTTGCCATTGAGCTGGTTAATAATCTCTGCATCATGCCAGTGCAATCCGCGCTCTGGGCTGAGCGCTTTATAGAGCGCCTCTTTTGCAGCAAATCGTGCCGCTAAGGATTGAGGAGTCTGAGTACGTTCTGACTCAGTGAAAAGCTTTTCTGCGAGATTGGGGGTGCGCTCAAGGGATTCAATGAATCGCGCGATATCAACGACATCGATTCCGATTCCATCAATCATGACAGGAAGTCTATAAGCCCGCTGTGGAGTTGGCTATAACTAGTGGAGTTGACTATCTGATGGAAAAAATCTATCGATAGCGATAATCAACACGAGTAACCCAGCACCCAAGAAAAGTCCGCCAAGTAGATCAGAGAACCAGTGTGTGTTACGAATGAGAGAAACCACACAAACTGTGAGGGCTAGCGCTC
>DJBN01000115.1:0-596 GCA_002430075.1 Actinobacteria bacterium UBA5975
TCATGGAGCCAACCAATAATCTCTGACTCATCATTGCTCTGCCTGATATCAGCCTCAAAGCCATGTGTCTTAGCAGCCAATTCAATATGCGAAACCAATTCTAGATAATTCATATCACCATAGATTGATGAATCACGAATGTCGAGTCTGGCCAAGTTGGGGCCATTGATTACAAGTACTTTCACAGACATACCTTCTCATACGCTGAGATTAATGCGCTCTCTTGAGGATTCTCTAAGCGCTGTGTCTTACCAATGTCACTGAGTGCAACAAACCTGAGCACATCACCACGCGTTTTCTTATCCATTCGCATTGCCCCCAACAGCTCCGGCCATTGGTTGCACGGGTAGGAAATGGGAAGACCCAAACGAGTAAGAACTTCGAGATGGCGACTGAGTAGTTCCTGACTAATAAGCCCAAGTTCGTGACTCAAATATGCAATGTAGGCCATGCCGATAGAGACACATTCACCATGGCGCATCGAGTAAGAAGAGAATAATTCAACTGCATGGCCGAATGTATGGCCGTAATTAAGAACTTCTCTATCGAAGCTCTCTTTGAAATCGGCCGAGACCACAACTGCCTTTACTTCGATC
>DJBN01000115.1:789-2127 GCA_002430075.1 Actinobacteria bacterium UBA5975
TCCTTTACTTCGATTGCACGTTGGATAAGTTCAATTGTGACATCACGTGATCCGCGGATCGAGGCAAGGTCTCTGCCTTCTAGTAAGTGAAGTATCTTCTCATCTTTAATGAAGCCACACTTGACTACCTCAGCAAGGCCAGCTGCAAAATCACGATCTGAGAGAGTTTGCAGCCACGTTATATCTACAAGAACTGAAATTGGAGAATGAAAGGCACCGATCAAGTTCTTTCCATAATCGCTATTGATCCCGGTCTTGCCCCCAACGGCTGCGTCGACCATGCCTGCCAACGTTGTTGGAACCGCTACCCAATCAATTCCACGTAACCAACTAGCCGCGGCATATCCTGCAAAATCTGTGACGGCTCCGCCGCCAATTCCCACAATGAGGTCGCTTCGCGTAAAGCCAGCAGCTCCCAGCCAATCCCACACCTGAAGTAGGGTACGAGCGCTTTTGCCGCTTTCAGAATCTGGGATAGCACAGTAGAGCACTTCAGCATCCCCAAGATCGAGAGCGGAGATTTGCTGATGCATCAATTCACTAAAAATAATCGCGACCCGTTTGCGATCTTTGGATAATCTTTGCAGTTGAGATAAATAGTCAATATCTAGCAAGACCTCATAGTCGCGTTCGGCCTTTACTGAAATTTTCATAGCGCAAGCTCCTTCAGAATCGCGGAGACAATCTCATTCTCACTTTTATCATTGGCATCAATGATCACATTCGAGATTGATTGATATATGGGGCGACGTGCTTCCATCAGCGTCTGCCACTGCCCTCGTGGATTGTGAAGCAGAAGAGGCCGATCTCGGTTGAATCCAATGCGCGGTGCAACTGTAGCTAGCGAAACATCGAGGTAGACAACCGGTGAAGCGATCGATCGTAGGGCTGCTTGCGCATCGATCGAGATAGGTGCGCCTCCCCCTAGCGCCAACACTGTGTCATCTATTAGTAATTCCTTCCGTAAGACTTCCTTTTCAAGAAGGCGAAAAGCATCCTCGCCACGATCGAGAAATATCTCCGCGATAGATTGCACTTCTTGCTCTTCAATAACTAAATCTGTATCGCGAAAAACAGCCCCTAAGGAAGAGGCTAGGGATTGACCAATTGTTGTCTTTCCAGATCCCATCGGTCCTACCAGAATGACTTTTGGAGGCATAAGGACCTACTTAAAACGCAGATTCTGAATGTAGGATTCGAAATTGCGACGTACTTCTTGTACAGAATCTCCTCCGAATTTTTCGAGAACAGCTTCAGCTAGTACGAGCGCTGCCATCGCTTCAGCAACAACTCCTGCGGCCGGAACGGCGCACACATCTGAACGTTGGTTAATGGCTT
>DJBN01000115.1:2211-5646 GCA_002430075.1 Actinobacteria bacterium UBA5975
CTTTGGCGGGTTCGCCAGTCTTTACATCAATTGTGTCGAGAGCCTTAGGTACAGTTGAAATTGGTTTCATTGCAACCGAGATTCGCAAGATTTCTCCGTTGGACATCCCACCCTCAGTACCGCCTGCGCGATCGGTGCGACGCTGAATATTTCCTGCCGCTCCTCGTTCGATTTCATCATGAGCCAGCGATCCTCGACGAGTTGCTGTTCGAAAGCCGTCTCCAATCTCGACGCCCTTGATCGCCTGAATTCCCATCATGGCTCCAGCAAGGCGCGCATCAAGGCGGCGATCCCAGTGCACATGCGAACCTAAACCTGGCGGTAGGTTGTATGCAAGTACTTCACAAACACCGCCCAAAGTATCGCCGTCAGAGTGCGCTGATTCAATCTCTTTGATCATCGCCTCAGAAGTTGCCGGATCTGTACAACGAACAGGATCTGCATCAATACGAGTCATATCGGATTCCTGAGGGAGATCGTAGTTATCAGGAATACGCGCCTGACCAATGGAGACAACGTGGCTCAAAATAGTAATACCTACGCTCTGTTGCAAGAAATTTCGAGCTATCGCCCCGAGAGCTACACGCGCTGCAGTTTCGCGTGCACTTGCGCGTTCCAGAATCGGGCGCGCATCATCAAAATCATACTTCTGCATACCGACCATATCCGCGTGGCCAGGGCGAGGCCGCGTCAGTGGTGCATTGCGGGCTAAGTTTTCAATCTCTGCCTCTGCGACAGGGTCCGCAGACATAACTTTTTCCCACTTGGGCCATTCGCTATTGCCTACTTGAATTGCTATCGGCCCGCCTTGGGTAGCTCCAAGTCGTACTCCACCAAGAATTGTGACCTTATCCGCCTCGAAATTCTGCCTGGCACCTCGGCCTACGCCGAGTCGACGACGCGCCAAATGAAAATCAATATCCGCAGTTGTTATCGCAACATGAGCGGGCATACCCTCGATTATCGCCGAGAGCGCTTGGCCATGTGATTCTCCGGCTGTAATCCAACGCATGAGCCTATTCTTGCAGATAAGTTCAACTTCTTGTGCGCCATTAGGTCACTAAGAGCGCCGCACAGAGTGCCGGAGCTAGAGCAATCTCGCCCTTGTAGCTTCTATGAATAAACAGGTGAAGAACCATCAGAAAGAGTGAGATGCAAGCTACTGCCTGCCAATAGGGTCCAAGAAGTGCACCAGGAATATAAAAAAATCCCAAGACTGTAGCGAGCTTTATATCTCCGGCTCCTATTCGAAGAGGGATATGGATGAATAGACCAATAATCAAGGTAAGGACGCCTTGAACCAGGTAAATATTACGGTGTGGTTGCACCATTGATATAAAGATGAGTAGAACGAGAGCAACATTTGGAATCCGATGTCGCAGAAAGTCTAAGATTGAAATCCACGAAAGCAGAAGATAGAGAGCCATCCGCGCAATCTACGTCAGATGCGACCTTGAAGGTCTTAGCGCTGTGGATTACCGGGCCGCCTTGAGAAGAAGTGGGCGCAGATGGTGCGCCAACGCTAGCCGATCGATTGGCTCTCCTAAAACAATTTCTAATTGATCGATACCTTGGTAGAGAAGAAGCTCTAAACCATTAATCACCGTGCCACCGCAATCGCTCCACCTCTGAGCAAGTTCAGTTGGCCAGGGCTTATAGATGACATCGAAGAGAGTTGCCGTTATCCCAGGTTGTACCGATTCCTCCAGTAAATCTGCTGCACCCGCCGGCGTCGTATTAACTACAAGGTCGTACTGTGAAAAATCTATATCTAAAGTCCACCGTAAATATGCAAATTCAGCGTGAGTAACAGCTGCTTCAAGAGCTGCCTGTCGGACTGTAGATCTGCCAAGGACATGCAGATGGGAAACACGATCATCGAGCGCGCCAGTCACCGCACGTGCTGTGGCGCCGGCTCCTAACACTAAGACAGAATCAATACTTGCTACACCGGCATTATCAAGAGCCGCTACCAATCCGCTTCCATCGGTACTACTTAAAGACCATACACCTTTCTTCTTCACCAGAGTATTGGCAGATTGAATCAATTGCGTATGGCTATCCATCGCTATGGCAAGTGCAAGTACTTCTTCTTTAAGAGGCATCGTCAATGAGAAGTAATCAAATTTTTCTCGATTATCGGCGAAGAATGCTGCAAGGGTTCCCGCTTGTACATCAATTGCGCGATACTCTCCATCAATCTGCAAGAACTCGTAGGCGGCGCTGTGCAAGACAGGCGAGAGTGAATGCGAAATTGGAGAGCCAAGAACTGCCCCTCTTATCATGGCGAACTCCTAAACTTACCGGCCTTCAAATTCTTCTTATACTCAAGCTTCCAATTATTGAACTCTTGGATACTACTGGTAAATCGCGTATCAAAAGGGGCTACAGTGATGAAATAGAGCCAATCCCCTGGATCTGGATTCAGAGCAGCCTGCATTGCATCTTGTCCCGGGTTATTGATAGGACCAGGTGGCAGGCCATAGCGCTTATAGGTGTTGTACGGGGAATTGATGAGCGTTGATTGCGTACTTAAAAATACACTGCCGCGCGACTTCTTGATGTAATGCACCGTCGAATCGAATTGCAGAGGCATTCCTATTCTCAGACGATTACGTATAACTTGTGCAATCTTGGTGAAATCTTGGGTATTACCCTCGGCCTGAATCAAAGATGCGATCGCAAGAAATTGTTGAGGCGTGAATGGATCAGAAGAGTTGAAAAAACCAGCCCTGCGCATCTCTTCTTCGCTTCGTCTGAGCATCGCTGAGAAAGCTTCGGTTGCAGATGTCCCACTTGCGAAGCTGTACTGAGCTGGGAAGAGTAGACCTTCAGTGGTAGAAAATCCCTTTGGCAGCTCAAGCTCCTTGAGCGCCAATAAAACCTCGCTCTTGGGAATGCCGGCTGCGTACATCTGTGGCAATACCTCACTAATCCACATTCCCTCAGTAATGTTGATTAGGCCCTTGATTCGTTTTGAATCGAGTAACTGGGTGAGAGCGTCCTGTGCGCAGAGTTGGAGTTCCAGAGTGTGCGTGCCGGGTGCGACCTTTGCTGAACGGGGATCTGCCACCGCGAGGCGAAAAAATGTCTGACTCGATTTCGTCACACCTGCATCAAAGAGAGTTCGAGCGATAGCAGAACCTGTAGCTCCCCTTGCTATTGCTATCTCAACTTCTCCTGGTGCGGGTTTACCACATTCATAGTCGGCTGCAGCGCTTACTGGCATACGAATTTCACGCAAGAGAAAGGTGGTGATGAGCACAAGTACAAGAGCTGATGCAATGCGGATATGGACTGAATTATTCCACAGTTTCACTGGCTAACCCTTGCTCCAAAATTGCAACAGCTGCCATGGCATCTATCTGTGTTTTAGCAGAGCGAGAATCTACCCCAGCATCCTTTAATTTCCTCTGTGCGGATACCGTTGATAGG
>DJBN01000115.1:5831-8409 GCA_002430075.1 Actinobacteria bacterium UBA5975
GCTCATCGATATAAAAGACAGGGACATCGAAATTTTCCAGTAGAGATGTCCCAAATGCGTGTGCTTTCGAGGCGCTAGCTCCTTCTGTACCAGACATATTCTTAGGAAGGCCTACATAGATTCTGATCGGCTCATACTCAGCAATAATTGACGTTATCTCTTTAATTAAATCCCTACTTTGACTTTGTAACACCGTCAGAGGAGTCGCAAGAATTCCATCAGGATCGCAGATTGCAACCCCGATACGAACGTCACCATAATCAAATGCTACTCGGCGACCTCGCTTCGACATCTACTTACCTGCGATGGAATCTACAATTGCAGCCAGCGCGTCTTGGGATTTATCTGAATCGGTTCCACCGCCTTGTGCGAAATCATCCTTACCGCCACCTCCGCCACCGAGAAGAGTTGATCCAATCTTGACCAGCGCTCCTGCTTTAAGTCCAATGGCTTTGGCAGCATCGCTGACTGCAACTACCAATACCGGTTTACCTTCATTCACGCTGATCAGAGCGACGACCGATTGTGGGGCGCGAGATTTTAAATCAAGAGCAATTTTACGTAAATCTTCACCTGTGATTCCATTGGAAAGATGGGCAGTGATTGTCGAGGTACCCGCGATTATTTGCGCAGTTTCCGCCAATGTTGCGATCTGTCCCATCGCCTGCGCAGAACGTAGAGTGGCAAGCTCCTTCTCAATATCTTTTACCTTGGTGAGAAGATCTGAAATACGCTCTGGTAATTCCTCAACTCGGGCACCTTTGATAATTTCTGTCAGTGAGTTGAGCAATATATGTTCTCTCGCCAAGAATTTGTACGCATCTACACCGACAATGGCTTCAACGCGACGTACCCCTGCTCCAACTGATGATTCGCTCAGTAACTTAATAATCCCGAGCTGACCAGAGCGTTCTACATGGGTTCCACCGCATAACTCGCGAGCCCAATCTCCGACGCTGACAACCCGTACTTGATCCCCGTACTTTTCGCCAAAGAGAGCCATCGCCCCAATTGCCTTCGCTTGATCTTGTGTCATCGTTTCGGCCGTGACTTCCAAGTTATCTAGCAAGAGAGCATTAACTCGCGATTCAACGTCATTTAGAACTGAGCCAGGAACTGCCCCCGTAGAAGGGAAATCGAAGCGGAAACGCCCTGGAGAATTCTCCGAACCTGCTTGCGTTGCTGTTTCTCCTAGGATTTCGCGAAACGCCTTATGGACCATATGCGTTGCGGTGTGAGCGCGCGAAATCGCATGGCGACGTTCAATATCGATCTCAGAAAGAGCATCCGCTCCTGTAATTACTTCCCCTGAAATTACCCGACCACGGTGAACAGAGAGTCCATTGATCGGAGTTTGCACATCATCTATCTCGATGACTGCTCCATTTGCCAGTGTAATTCTTCCGCCATCAGCTAACTGTCCGCCACCTTCCGCGTAAAATGGCGTGCGATCTAAAACGATATCTACATCTTGGCCAGAAATGGCCGATGTAACACTTAGTCCATCAACAAGAATTCCGTTGATTTTTGACTCTGATTGGCTCTGTGCATACCCGACAAATTCTGTGACTCCCTTTGTATCGGCAATCTTCTTGTATTCAGAGAGATCTGTATGCCCGCTCTTCTTCGCCTTCGCATCAGCCTTAGCGCGATCGCGCTGCTCATTCATCAAGCGCCTGAAGCCATCTTCGTCAACATCGAGACCCTCTTCGCGCGCCATCTCAAGAGTTAAGTCAAAAGGAAAACCGTATGTGTCATGAAGTTTAAAGACCTCATCGCCTGGAAGAACTAACTTCTTCTTGGCCTTTAATTGAGTTGTTGCGATATCAAAGATCTGTGTTCCGCTTTTGAGCGTCTGCAAGAATGATTCTTCCTCAGAGATAGAGACAGAGAGAATTCGTTTCTGATCCGAAATGAGTTCAGGGTATTGAGGCCCCATTGCGCCTATCGCTGCAACCGTTAACTCAGACATAATCGGATCATTTACCCCGAGAAGTCGCATGTTACGGATTGTGCGACGCATCATGCGACGCAAGACGTAACCACGTCCTTCATTGCCAGGGGTTACGCCATCACCAATGAGCATCGCTGAGGTGCGAGCATGATCGGCAATAACTCGCAGTGAGACATCTGTTCCTTGAGCCGAACCATACTTAACACCAGAAAGTTGCGATGCCCGATTAAGAATCTGCATCGTGGTATCAATTTCATAGATATTTTCAACGCCTTGTAAAAGCGCTGCGGTGCGCTCAAGACCTAATCCAGTATCAATACTCTTAGCCGGAAGCTCTCCCAGAATCGGATAACTATCTTTACCGCCCCCGGCTCCACGTTCGTTCTGCATGAAGACGAGGTTCCATACCTCCATGTACCTGTTTTCATCTGCAATGGGTCCGCCCTCGACGCCATAGGCAGGACCTCGGTCGTAATAAATCTCAGAGCACGGTCCGCAAGGCCCGGGAACCCCCATTGACCAGAAATTATCTGCCATATCCCGACGTTGAATCCGGTTTAGTGGAATCCCAATCTTCTTATGCCAGATATCTGCAGCTTCGTCATCATCTAGATAAACCGTGAC
>DJBN01000010.1:0-7365 GCA_002430075.1 Actinobacteria bacterium UBA5975
TGACATCGATCTTCATGAGAGAACTCCATCTACTTCTGGTGGAATAACAGTCATTCGTCGAGCTTTGATATCTACAACAGGAACTAATTGATGGACGAAGGGAATAAGCACTTCTCCACTTTGAGTCTTTATTGCCAGTACATCTTGGCCAGGCAAATTCAATACATCGCTGACTACACCAAATTCATCTCCGTCAACCAGGTATGCCGTGCAGCCCACTAATTGCAAGACGTGATAATCATCTTCGTCGACTCCGGGCGCCTCAATATCTACATCTGCATAGAGAAGTTCGTTACGTAGTCCTTCTATTGCGCTTCTGTCTTCGATACCTTCAAAACCCAAAAGCAGAATTCCATTATGTACACGCGCAGAAGCCACGGTGAGATTACCGTGGCTTTCTGTCTGTAAAACTGCGCCCAACGCCAAGCGATCTTCAGCTTCATCTGTTCGGACTTCTATTGTCGCTTCACCAAGAATTCCGTGAGCTTTGCCAATGCGACCCACGTTAAGTTTCATGGCCTTGATAATGAGTTAGCGAACCTCGTCGGTATCGATGAGATCGACGCGAACTGATCGGCCAGCAAGAGCGCTCACAACTTTGCGAAGAGCCTTTGCTGTACGTCCATTGCGACCGATTACCTTGCCGATATCTTCAGGATTGACACGAACTTCAAGAGTTGTGCCACGACGGTGTGTCTTTTCCTGAACATTGACATCGTCTGGGTTATCAACGATTCCCTTTACGAGATGTTCGAGAGCTTCATCAACCATATTTATTCAGCAGCCGCTTCTGTTGGAGCATCCGTTGCTTCTGCTACCGCAGGAGTCTCTGTTACTTCAGCGGTTGCTTCTGCTACTACTTCTACGGGAGCCTCTGTTACTGCGACATCTTCAGTAGTCGCTTCTACCGCTGGAACCTCGGAGACAGCATTCTCTGTTGCTGGTTCGGACACTTCTGGAGCTGGGGCTGACTTTGCAGCCAACTTATCCTGTGCCTTCTTCTTCATTGTTGTTGCACCTTCTGCAGGTTCCGCAGCGGCAGCTTTAATAGCTGCTTCGTAGGCAACGCTCTTATGTGGCTTAACTGCTGCAACGCGAAGAGTTCCTTCAGTTCCTGGAAGTCCCTTGTGCTTCTGCCAATCTCCGGTGACCTTCAAGATTGCCTCTACAGCCTCTGATGGTTGCGCACCGACTCCAAGCCAATAGAGAGCGCGCTCTGAATTAACTTCAATCAGTGATGGCTCTTGACCTGGTACGTAGCGACCAATCTCTTCGATCGATAAACCATTACGCGCCTTACGTGAATCTGTAACAACAATACGGAAATAAGGTGTGCGAATTTTTCCCATGCGCATTAAGCGAATTTTTGTAGACAAAGAAGTAGTGCTCCTAAAAAAGTGTGTCATACCAATTTGCTACAGCGGGGTGCGTAGCTACAAGGTTCAACTGTGGACTGGATTGTTACTGGGGTAGAGGGCCCTGTAACAGGTGGCTAATCTTGCCAGTTACGCCGAAAATCAGGAAATCAGCGGTTTTCCGACGCTCGTTTAGCGGGATTTCCCGACTTAGATTTCTTCTTCTGCGGCGGGGTGAGCTTCTTCGTCAATTGAGGCAATCCTGCTGACAGGCCAGCCCCTAATCCAGCTCCCATTGCCTGCGGCATCCCACCGCCATTTCGCATCTGTTTCATCATCTTCTGCGCCGCCGTAAATTTATCAACGAGCGCGTTCACATCAGAGACTTTTCGCCCTGAACCAGTTGCAATACGTGCACGTCGTGAACCATTGAGTACTTTGAGATCGCGACGTTCCAGCGGTGTCATTGATTGGACAATTGCTTTAGTACGAGTTATTTCCGATTCATCAAAATTTTCAATCTGTTTCTTCATCTGCCCTGCTCCTGGCAACATTCCCAAAAGCTTTGACATAGACCCCATCTTCGACATGGCATCTAGCTGTTCAAGGAAGTCATCTAGCGTGAAATCCTCACCTGCAGCAAATTTCGCTTCCAACTTCTTCGCTGAATCTCCATCGAATGCCTTCTTCGCCTGTTCTGCCAGCGTTGCAACATCACCCATACCAAGAATGCGTGATGCCATACGTTCTGGATAGAAAATATCGAAATCAGATAACTTCTCACCAGTTGATGCAAACATGATGGGGCGACCAGTCAGGGCCGCAATAGATAGAGCCGCACCACCTCGGGCATCGCCGTCGAGTTTGGTGAGAACTACACCATCAAATCCAACGCCTTCTTGGAATGCTTTAGCCGTTCTGACTGCGTCTTGCCCAATCATTGCATCAACAACAAAGAGTATTTCATCAGGTTTTATTGCATCGCGAATTGCGATGGCTTCTCGCATGAGCTCTTCATCTACACCAAGTCGACCAGCTGTATCGACGATGACGATGTTGTGTAACTTTGATCGTGCAAAGGTGATTGCATCGCGTGCAACCTTTACCGAATCCCCTACTCCGTTACCTGGTTCTGGTGCATAAACTGGGACTCCCACGGATTCTCCAACCATCTGAAGTTGGTTGACAGCATTGGGGCGTTGCAAATCTGAAGCCACAAGGATTGGAGTATCACCTTGTTCTCGATAAAATTTCGCGAGCTTTGCAGCAAGAGTTGTCTTACCAGCACCTTGTAACCCTGCAAGCATGATCACAGTGGGTGGATTCTTAGCTAAGCGAACTCGACGCGCTCCACCACCTAAAATCGCTGTTAGTTCTCGACTTACAACATCGAATACTGCTTGTGCCTGATTTGTACCTGACTGCAACGTTGGTAAGAGTTCGAGCGATTTCTTACGGATATTGTGAGTAAAGGGCTCAACGACCTCAAGTGCAACATCTGCCTCAAGGAGCGCCTGTCGAATATCGGCTACTGTCGTATCGATATCTTTCTCAGATAGCTTTCCGCGAGAACGCAGTGCGCTAAATACTCCAGAGAATTTACTGGAAAGTGAATCAAACATAGTGGCTTAACTCTACTTCAGCGAAGCTCTCAAGCGGAGAGCAACTTCTTCTGCGCGCTCGGGACTCAAGGCTCCCCCAGCAATCTCTGTGACATATAAGGTATCGATCGCCTCAGCTCCTAGCGTGGTCACAATTGCTGAGCGAATATCTACATTGCACCTTGTGATCGTATCCCCAATTCCAAAGAGCAGGGCTGGCCGATCATGGCTACGTACCTCAATAATCGTGGCATCTGTGGCCGCATCTAAAAATGCTTCGACAACAGGGTCAGGAACTGGAATTGTTGGTAGTTGAGCATACATCTGGATTCGCTCCGTAATTCGGCGGGCTAGTGAACTCTTACTCTCTAACGCTCGTTGCAATTCATCTTTTAAGACTTCCTTAGTTAGCACAGGTGCATGTGGATCTGGAATTACAATCCATTCCATCACAGCAGATGTTCCATGTGATTTGGTGCGTGCTGAACGTACATCGAGTCGAAGAAGATTAAGTACACCTGCAACTGTCGAAAGCAAGCCAGTCTTATCAGGAATAATGATCTCTATTGCATACAAGTTTTCGCGATTTTCAATTGATACCTGGAGAGTTCCAGAATCAGCTTTTCTGCGTTGCGCCTCGTTGAGTTCTGGTTGTTTAGCCACAGTGTTATCTGTTATCGCTAGCGTGACTCGATGCACGAGCTCTGCCACCAGCGATGATTTCCACTCACTCCAGGCCGCGCGACCTGTGGCTTCTCCATCAGCGATACTGAGAGCATGCAGTAATTCAAGCACCTGCAAGTTGGGAATTACCTCAAGGACTGATGCAATCGTTGCAGGGTCATCAAGATCTCGGCGAGTTGCTGTGGCGGAGAGCAAGAGATGATGCCTTACCAATATCTGAATAGTCTCTACCTCGGCACCCGAGAAACCAATCCTTCGTGCTAATGGTTCGATCAGTTGAGCGCCTCTCTCGCAATGGTCTTCCTCAGTTCCCTTGCCAATGTCATGAAAGAGAGCGCTAAAGAGCAGCAAGTCTGGGCGGCTTACTTCACGCGTTAACGCTGCTGCATGCACTGCAGTTTCAACCATATGACGATCAACTGTATGTCGATGCAGCACATTTCGTTGCGGAAGGGATCGAACACTTCTCCACTCTGGGATCCAATGGAAAATTATTTCTTCTTGGTCGAGAGCCTCAAAGATTTTCACCATTGCAGAACCTGCGCCAAAAAGTGAGATGAGGTTCTCGCGAGCTTCTCGTGGCCAGGGATCAGTGAGCTCTCCATTGCCTTGAGCCAAACTCGCTGACAATCGCTCCAGAGAGTCCATGGATAGCGGCAAACCCAATTGCGCTGCATGCGCAGCAGCACGAAGTCCTATTACTGGGTCTTCAGCGAAATCGACACCGTCGTCAATAGTTACTTCTTGGTTTGATACCGAAATATTGCGAGATAGCGCGGTCGTTGATTTACGCCTTAAGAAATTTCTTTTGGGAGCACGAGCCATGTGAGCTATCCGATACAGGGTAGTTTCTAATACGTAATCGACAGATCGTGCTGCCTGAGCAACTGCGCTCATCAGCGCGTCGGCATCGTTATAGCCAAGTAAATCTGCGACCTTATCTTGTTCCTGAAAGAGTAAACGATCTTTATCTCGACCGCTGACAACGTGTAGAGCTTCACGAACATTGGCCAGTACAGACTCTGCAACGCTTATTCGTTCGATCGGCACGCTAATTACTGATGAGCGATGAATTGCACGTAGCGCCGTAATATCGCGTAAACCGCCTCTTGCCTCCTTTAAATCTGGTTCTAGAAGATAGGCAAGTTCACCAAGACGTTGGTGTCTTTCAGAGAGTGATTTTTCCAATTCAGGTAACCGTCTGATTGCATGCTTGCGCCACATCTCGAGTGAATCAGCGTGCACTGCATTTACTAAATCTGAGTTTCCACAAATGTGACGGATATCGAGTAGCCCCATTGCAACCTTGAGATCGGCAACAGCCGCCTGGCGCATCTGGGTTCGTGTTCGTACTGAGTGATCAATCTTTATCTTCTTATCCCACAGCGGATAGAGGATTTGGTTTACTAACCCGGAGAGCTCTTCCTCGCTTAAAGCGTCAGCGTGAATTATAACAATATCTAAATCTGATCCTGGAGATAGCTCACCGCGGCCGAAACCTCCGACCGCGGCGATTGCTACCTCATCTGGATTCGCGCCACTTTCTGTGAAGAGCTGAGAAATCACTTTGTCGCTCTCGTTTGAACGAGCACGTCTTTCTCGAGTTCCCATGTGGGCAATCCTAGCTTTTCTCTTTTTTCTTACTACAAAGATGGACAGGTGAAGATATTAGATTGCGTCACTTCCACGCTCTCCGGTGCGAACACGAACAACTTGATCAACGGCAGTCGTCCACACCTTTCCATCACCAATGGAGCCTGTTGATGCCGCTTTGACGATGACATCGACGACAGATGCCGAATCTGCATCATCGACGAGAACTTCGAGTCGAATCTTGGGAATCAGGTCGACGGTATATTCAGCGCCACGGTAAACCTCAGTGTGACCGCCTTGTCGACCGAACCCACTTGCCTCAGAAACAGTCATGCCGGTTACGCCCGCTGCCTGCAGCGCATCTTTTACTTCATCTAACTTGAATGGCTTGAGAATTGCTGTTATTAATTTCATCTCTATGCCCCCTTTGAAGCGCTAAATACGCTTCCTTGTGTGTTGTCAGTTAATTCATATCCACGCTCGGCATGTATTGCTAAATCAATGCCTGAAATTTCTTCATCTTCAGAAACTCGGAATCCCATTGCTAGGTCCACGATTTTCCCAATTATCAAACTTAAGATGAAAGAGTAAGAGAAGACAGCCAGCACGCCTATAGCTTGCTTGCCAAGTTGAGATGATCCTCCGCCGTTGAATAGACCTACATCTACTCCGACGAAACCGATCATCAGTGTTCCAATGATGCCACCCACAAGGTGAACTGCAACGACATCGAGTGAATCATCGAATCCGAATCGGAATTTGAGTCCCACAGATAGAGCGCAGATGACTCCTGCGACGAGTCCTATAAGAAGAGCCCCGCTTGCTGAAACGGATGCACATGCTGGTGTGATCGCGACAAGTCCTGCAACTACTCCAGATGCTGCGCCCAAACTAGTTGCATGTCCATCTCGAATTTTTTCAACGAGCAGCCATGCAAGAACAGCGGCAACCGTTGCAGCAATTGTATTGAGTAGAGCAAGCCCTGCAGTTCCATTAGAGGCAACTGCTGAGCCTGCATTAAAGCCAAACCATCCAAACCATAGAAGTGCAGCGCCTAACATCACCAAAGGTAAGTTGTGAGGTCTCATCGGAGACTTTCCAAAGCCGATACGCTTTCCAAGAATTATCGAGAGAGCTAAGCCGGCTGCACCTGCATTGATGTGGACTGCAGTTCCGCCCGCAAAGTCAATTGCCCCTAAATCATTTGCAATCCATCCGCCTGTTGCAGCTACAAAATCATCGAATGCAAATACCCAGTGCGCGACTGGGAAATAGACGATAGTTGCCCAGATTCCAGCGAAAACCATCCATGCACCAAACTTTGCGCGATCTGCAATTGAGCCAGAGATGAGCGCAACTGTGATTGCTGCAAAGATTCCTTGGAATGCAATAAAGACCGCTGCTGGAATGGTTCCGATGAGAGCTGTTGGATTATCAAGTCCTTTGAGGAAAATGAATTGAGTAACATCTCCGATGAGCCCTTTACCTCCAATAGAATCACCAAAGACCATTGAGAATCCAAAAGCAATCCAGAGAGTAAATACAATTGCTAGTGCACCAAACGACATCATCATCATATTAAGAACGCTCTTTACGCGAACCATTCCGCCGTAGAAGAGTGCCAAGCCAGGGATCATCAAAGTGACCAAGCCTGCACTGATAATCATCCAGGCAGTATCACCAGTATTAAGAACTACTTCTTCCATATCTGTAACCTCTTGTCGATAAAAAATCTGCTCGTCGTTGAGATGGCCCAAAGATGGCTTAGCCTCGTTACAGGTACTCAATTGGCAGGTTAAGGAAAGGTCACAAAATGGGTTTTTATGTTACGAGTGCGTTACGCCAGGAGGCCCTCAATATAAGAATCAGGGTCAAAAGGCTCGAAATCTGAGGCGCTCTCGCCAGTACCGATAAATTTAATAGGGATTCCAAGGGATGCTTCAATTGCCAGGGCAATTCCTCCCCGAGCGCTGCCATCGAGCTTTGTGAGTATGAGCCCTGTAACTTCTACAGATTCGCCAAATATTTTCGCCTGCACTAATCCATTTTGACCGGTAGTTGCATCGATTACTAAAAGCACTTCAGAAAGCGGTGCACTTTTTTCAATGACGCGTTTGACCTTACCAAGTTCA
>DJBN01000010.1:7440-7823 GCA_002430075.1 Actinobacteria bacterium UBA5975
TCCATCAGGGCACTCTTATTATGTAAACGACCTGCTGTATCAACAATCAGGTAATCACTTCTGAGTTCGAGTGCGCGCTGAACGCTATCGAATGCCACGGAAGCGGGTTCGGCGCCACTTTTTCCTGAAATAGTTGTAACGCCGATACGTTCACCCCATGTAGCCAATTGTTCAACTGCGGCTGCTCTGAAGGTATCCCCCGCGGCAAGCATCACGCTCTTGCCTTGCGATGTAAGGAGAGTTGCTAATTTAGCTACAGATGTTGTTTTACCGGTTCCATTGACACCAACAACCATCACTACGCAGGTTCCTTCAGAATGAGCAAGCGATCTTGAATGAGTGCTCAACTTAGATTTCAAAATCTCTTTTATCGCTGCCTCTGC
>DJBN01000010.1:7995-8279 GCA_002430075.1 Actinobacteria bacterium UBA5975
CCACCGCCAGGCATCCTCTTTGCCGCGACAATGAGTTCTGAAACAAGCGTGGGTCCTAAATCTGAACCGAGGAGTTCTTTCTCAATCTCAGACCAATCAAGCTCTGAGGCGCTAGAAATTCCTCGTACCTTTGCGAGAAAACGATTAAAGAGACCCATCGCTGCCAGCAAGAATTATGCAGTTTCAGATTCACGCAAGCGCTGTGAAATAACTTCTGTGACGCCATCACCACGCATTGTTACTCCGTAGAGAGCATCCGCTATTTCCATGGTGCGCTTCTGGTG
>DJBN01000010.1:8498-8930 GCA_002430075.1 Actinobacteria bacterium UBA5975
CATGGTGCGCTTCTGGTGAGTAATGATAATTAACTGAGAACTTTCACGGAGCTCTTCAAAGATAGTTAGGAGACGACCGAGGTTCACATCATCAAGTGATGCTTCAACTTCATCTAGAACATAGAAAGGACTTGGGCGAGCTTTAAAAATAGCTACCAACATGGCCACAGCAGTCAGCGATTTTTCGCCACCGGAAAGGAGGGATAGGCGTTTAACCCGCTTTCCAGGAGGTCGCGCTTCAACATCGACGCCAGTATTAAGTAAATCATCTGGATTTGTAAGGAAGAGGCGACCGTCTCCACCAGGGAAGAGTCGCGAGAAGATATCTGTAAAGTGCTCGGCAACTTCTTCGTAAGCTTCCATGAAAATCTTCTGAACGCGATCATCTACTTCCTTAATGATGTCGAGCAGATCTTTCTTGGTTCGCTTGAG
>DJBN01000095.1:0-9683 GCA_002430075.1 Actinobacteria bacterium UBA5975
ATCAAGCATCTGAGTCGCAACGATGACTGGCTTGGCAGCATCTCGTGCAAGTTCGACACAGCGCTTCTGCACCATAGGTACATCTTCGATTGGAAGTTCAACCCCTAAATCGCCCCGCGCAACCATAATCCCATCAAATGCATCAACAATTTCAGCCAGGTTTTCAACTGCCTGTGGCTTTTCGATCTTTGCAATTACAGGAACTCGGATGCCTACTTCATCCATGATTGCATGAACATCTTTGATATCTGCCGCGCTTCGCACGAAGGAGAGCGCAATGAAATCTGCGCCTGCCCGAAGTCCCCACCGTAAATCATCCTCATCTTTTTCCGACATTGCTGGAACCGAGACTGCAACTCCTGGCAAGTTGATTCCTTTGTTATTGCTCACAGCTCCAGGTTCGATGCACTTTGTTACTACATCATTACCTTTAACCTCGATTACCTGCACTGTGACTTTTCCATCATCAATCAAAATAAGGTCGCCCACTTTGCAATCACCGGGCAAACCTTTGTAGGTAGTACCTACGCGATCCTTCGTACCTGGGACTTCATCAGTAGTGATTGTGAAGATATCTCCGCGTGAAAGTGTGTGTGGACCGTTTTCAAAGCGTGCCAAGCGAATTTTTGGACCTTGCAGATCTACCAAGACTGCAACGGCCTTGCCTGCAGCAAGTGCTGCAGCCCGAACAAGTTCGAGCCGAGATTGGTGTTCATCATTTGAACCATGGGAGAGATTTAAACGCGCCATATTCATTCCGGCTGCGATGAGCTCCTTGACCTTTTCAGGTGAATCTACGGCTGGTCCCATCGTGCATACAATTTTCGCCCGGCGCATAGATGTACCTTATCTGTCTTTTAGTAGGTGGGTAAGAATTAAACTATTAATGATCTGGTAGTCGGTTCGATTGGCTCGGGTAATTGAGTCTCCCCTGTCAGATAGCGATCAACAGCCGCGGCCGCAGATCGTCCTTCAGCTATTGCCCAAACAATCAATGATTGACCGCGACCTGCATCTCCTGCAACGAATATTCCCTCGCTTGTACTTTGGAAATTCTCATCACGCTTTATATTTCCACGTTCATCGAGTTCTACTTCAAGCTGATCTATGAGGGCAGATTTTTCCGGTCCAGTGAACCCCATCGCCAGAAATACGAAGTCTGCAGGCAGTTCCTTCTCGGTTCCAGGAACTGGCTCAAACTTTCCATTCTCAAACTTTGTCTCAACGATTTTTAGCGCCTTCAAGTTTCCATTTCCATCACCGATGAATTCTTGAGTACTGACTGAGAAGAGGCGATTATCGAGCTCTTCATGGGCACTTGATACGCGATAAATCATTGGATAGGTCGGCCATGGTTGTGATGATGGTCTTTCTTCACTCGGACGAGGCATGATTTCCAATTGCGTCACAGTCGCAGCGCCTTGGCGCACCGAGGTGCCCAAGCAATCGGCCCCTGTATCTCCACCGCCCAAGATGATCACGTGCTTGCCTGCAACATTTATTGGAGGAACTTCTATTTCTCCCAGGGCTTGCTTATTACCCCACGGCAAGAACTCCATAGCTTGATAAACTCCCTTATTTTCTCGACCAGGGATAACCAGATCACGCCATTGGGTTGCACCGATTGCAAGAACAACAGCATCAAATTTAGATCGAAGGTCTGAACCAGTTAGTTCTACGCCGACATTTACACCTGGACGGAAGCGAGTTCCCTCTTGCTCCATCTGAGCAAGACGACGATCAACAATATATTTCTCCATTTTAAATTCTGGAATTCCATACCGCAGAAGGCCTCCTATTTTTTCAGCGCGCTCATAAACAGCGACTGTGTGTCCAGCGCGAGTTAATTGTTGGGCTGCAGCAAGACCTGCAGGACCAGACCCAATTACTGCAACGGTTTTACCCGAGAGGCGATCTGGAGCTAAAGGCTTAACGTTATTTGTATCAAATGCTTCTTCGATTGTGCGAAGTTCAATCTGCTTGATGGTGACCGCATCGCGATTGATTGCAACAACGCATGCAGTTTCACAGGGAGCTGGACAGAGGCGACCTGTGAATTCAGGGAAATTGTTTGTTACATGTAACCTGTCGATTGCTTCATCTTTGTCGCCACGCCACATGAGATCATTCCACTCAGGAATTAGATTTCCGAGAGGGCATCCTTCATGACAGAAGGGAATACCACAATCCATGCACCTACCGGCTTGCTTCTGCAGATGCTCCATCGATTGTGGTTCGTAGACTTCTCGCCAATCTTGAATGCGCACGTCTACCGCCCTGCGCTTTGGGGTTTCACGCGGAGTGGTCATAAATCCTTTTGGATCAGCCATTTGCTGCTACCTCCATGATGTATTCATCCATTGGTAAACCTTCTCTTGTCGCTCGCTCAATTGCGCCCAAGACCCGTGCATAGTCGCGAGGCATAATCAATGAGAAGCGAGCAATTTCGTTATCCCATGCAGCCAGTAGGGATGCTGCGATTTCAGAACCTGTCTCTACATGAAAATCAGAGAGTATCGAGTGGAGAAGTTCGCGTTGATTTGACGGCACTGCAAGCACATCAACCATTTCGGTATTTACAACTTCTGTATTGAGGTCCAATACAAATGCTCGCCCACCTGACATTCCCGCTGCGATATTACGCCCAGTTTTACCAAGAATCACCACGGTTCCACCTGTCATGTACTCAAGCGCATGGTCTCCCACACCTTCGACAACAGCGGTAGCTCCAGAATTTCGAACACAGAATCTTTCACCGACCAGTCCGCGGATAAAAATTTCACCTGATGTTGCTCCATAGCCAATGACGTTACCTGCAATTACGTTGTTATGTGATTCAAACTTAGCCTTCAAGTCAGGGCGTACAACGACACGTCCGCCCGATATTCCCTTTCCAACATAATCGTTGGCATCACCATAAAGCCGCAGCGACAGGCCTTGTGGGATAAATGCTCCAAGTGATTGGCCGGCAGATCCGTGCAACGTAACGTCAATCGTTCCAGCAGGTAGGCCATCGCCTCCATAGCGGCGAGTGATTTCTGCGCCCAACATAGTTCCGACAGTTCGATTCACATTTCGTACTGGCATATCGATGCGCACGTTCTCGCCCGTTTCGAGCGCTTTCTTTGCCAACTCAATGAGCGTGTTATCTAGAGCTGCGCCAAGTCCATGATCCTGCGACGTTGTGCAATGCAATGCAGAAGCAACGTCGGGGCGAACGAGTAGTGGGGAAAGATCTAAGCCGCTGGCTTTCCAGTGATTGATCGCATCTTTAGTATCGAGATATTCGACATGTCCTATCGCCTCTTGCAGAGTGCGGAAACCAAGGGAGGCAAGAATTTCGCGCACCTCTTCTGCAATATATTCAAAGAAGGTTTCAACAAATTCAGGTTTGCCTGAGAAACGTTTACGAAGTTCGGGGTTCTGTGTTGCAACTCCAACCGGACACGTGTCCAGGTGGCAGACGCGCATCATGATGCAGCCAGAAACCACAAGAGGCGCTGTAGCAAAGCCGTACTCTTCTGCGCCTAGTAGGGCCGCAATTACTACATCGCGTCCTGTCTTCATTTGACCATCAGCCTGCACAACGATTCGATCTCTGAGTCCGTTGAGAAGGAGCGTTTGTTGAGTCTCTGCAAGACCGAGCTCCCATGGTGCACCTGCATGTTTGAGCGATGTTAGTGGTGCAGCACCGGTTCCACCATCATGGCCAGAGATAAGGACTACATCTGCATGCGCCTTAGATACACCGGCTGCAACGGTACCGACGCCAACTTCTGCAACAAGTTTGACGTGAATACGCGCATTCTTATTCGCATTCTTTAAATCATGGATTAACTGTGCAAGATCTTCAATTGAGTAAATGTCGTGATGCGGAGGAGGTGAAATTAACCCTACGCCCGGAGTGGAATAGCGCGCCTTAGCAATCCATGGGTAAACCTTGAAGCCAGGTAGCTGTCCGCCTTCACCGGGTTTAGCTCCTTGAGCAATCTTAATTTGAATATCAGTTGCATTGATCAAGTAGTTGCTTGTAACGCCGAAGCGACCAGATGCCACCTGTTTGATAGCGCTCTTCTTAGAATCCCCATTGGCCATCGGCAAGAAGCGCTCTGGATCTTCTCCCCCTTCACCTGTATTGGATTTAGCACCAATGCGATTCATGGCAATTGCAAGAGTCTCATGTACTTCTTGAGAAACTGAACCGTATGACATAGCGCCCGTTGAGAAGCGCTTAACAATCTCAGAGATTGACTCGACTTCCTCTATGGATATCGATGTGCGTTCGCCTTCCTTAAATTTAAAGAGTCCGCGCAAGGTCATCAAATTCTTACTTTGGTCGTTGACCTTATCTGTATATCTCTTGAATATGTCATAGCGTTTGTTGCGCGTTGAATGCTGCAGAGCGAAGACAGTTTCTGGATTAAAGAGGTGAGGTTCGCCATCACGACGCCATTGATACTCGCCACCGACTGCAAGTCGCTTTGCGCCAGGAATTTCACCGCCGACTGGATAGGCGAAGTGGTGGCGCATAATTGTTTCTTCTGCAATGACATCAAGGGATACTCCCCCAAGACGTGAAGTCGTTCCTACGAAAAACTCATCGACAACATCTTGGGCAAGGCCAATCGCTTCGAAGACTTGCGCGCCTGTATAGGAAGCAATCGTTGAAATTCCCATCTTTGACATGACTTTAAGTACGCCCTTGCCGAGCGCTTTGATCACATTACGGACTGCCTTTTCTGGAGCAATTCCGGTGATGACTCCTTGATTAACCAAATCTTCTGCTGTTTCCATAACAAGGTATGGGTTGACTGCTGCTGCGCCATATCCAATGAGGAGGGCAACATGGTGGACTTCGCGTACGTCGCCTGCTTCCACGACGAGACCAACTTTTGTACGAGTCTTCTCGCGGATTAAGTGGTGGTGTACCGCAGCTGTTAAAAGTAGGGATGGAATAGGGCAATCTTCGGCATCCCCATCGCGATCTGAAAGTACGATGACACGTGCACCATTTGCGATTGCGTTAGAGACTTCAACTTTAATCTCTTGGAGTCGCGTGTGGAGAGTATTTCCATTACCTGTGACTGGGAATAAGCCACGCACTACATACGCTTCTAAATCCGGGAAATCATCATCTGCATTGACATGAACAATCTTGGCAAGTTCATCGTTATCTATAACTGGGAATGCAAGTGAAATCTGCTTGCATGATTCTGGACCAGGTTCAAGAAGATTGTGTTCAGGACCAATTGAGCCAGCAAGGCTTGTCACAAGTTCTTCCCGAATCGCATCAAGCGGCGGATTTGTCACTTGAGCAAATAGTTGAGAGAAGTAATCAAAAAGCAGACGCGGTTTAGCAGAGAGCCCAGCGATCGGAGTATCTGTGCCCATCGAACCTAAAGCTTCTGCCCCACCTTTAGCCATTGGCGTCACAATCATCTTGATCTCTTCTTCGGTATAGCCAAATGCTTTCTGCCTACGAATAACAGATTTATGAGGATAGACAATATGTTCGCGAGATGGAAGATCGGCAAGTGTGATCATGCCATCTTTAAGCCATGCGCCATAAGGCGCTGCATCTGCTAGAGAGCTCTTAATCTCTTCATCTTCAATGATGCGACCAGCTTCGATATCTACCAGGAACATCTTGCCTGGTTGAAGACGACCTTTACGCACAATCTTTTCTGCAGGGATATCGAGAACTCCAACTTCGGATGCTAAAACAACTAATCCATCATCTGTTACCCAATAGCGAGATGGGCGTAACCCATTGCGATCCAATACCGCTCCAACGACATGGCCGTCGGTAAAAGTTACGCAGGCAGGGCCATCCCACGGCTCCATTAACGATGCATGGAAGGCGTAGAAATCACGTTGTTTCCTCGGCATTGCTGCGTGATTTTCCCACGCCTCTGGAATCATCATCAAAATTGCATGCGGCAAGGAACGTCCACCGAGATAGAGAAGTTCGAGAACTTCATCAAAGGAGGCTGAATCTGATCCTGACATTTCGACGATTGGAAAGAGGCGCTTGAGATCTCCGCCAATTACATCACTTGCAAGAAGTGATTCGCGTGCTCGCATCCAATTTCGATTTCCCTTGACGGTATTTATCTCACCATTATGTGCGATAAATCGATAAGGGTGAGCAAGTGGCCATGATGGGAATGTGTTGGTAGAAAAGCGTGAGTGGACAAGAGCCAAGGGCGAAACAACTCGAGTATCACTAAGATCAGGGAAGAATTCTTCGAGCTGGCCAGTGGTGAGCATGCCCTTATACACAATTGTCTGTGATGAAAGAGATGGGAAATAGAGATCGAGTGAGTGCTCGGCTCTCTTGCGCAATGCAAAGGCAAGTCGATCTAAGTCTATTCCAGATTCATGATTCTTGCCTGAGAGAAATAGTTGCTTAAAATCTGGCATACCAGATTTGGCAGACTTGCCAAGAGAAGATGCATCAATAGGAAGTTGGCGCCAACCAAGAACGTCGAGCCCTTCTTCGGATGCCAGTTTCGTAATTTCTTCTTCGACATATACATTTCGAGCCACGAATGCGATACCGGTTGCATAAAAACCTTCGGCCGGTAATTCAAAAGTGGTAACTTCTTGATAAAAATTATGTGGAACGCGAATAAGAATCCCAGCACCATCTCCGCTATTGGGCTCAGCACCTGATGCCCCACGATGTTCCAAATTGCGAAGAGCAGTGAGTGCTTTTTCAACAATTTCGTGTGTAGCAACTTTATTAAGGGTGGCAACCATCGCAACTCCACAGGCATCATGTTCCTGTGCAGGATCGTAGAGACCCTGAGCTGCGGGGTAGTTTGAAGATAGTGCCATAACCCGTTGTCCTTTTTTAGTATTGCAAAGGGGACAACTTTGGCCCAGTCGATCGAGTACTGTGGTAGTTCAGTGGTGAATCAGAGGTGAAAGGGTAGCAAGTGGAGTGCTTTAGATGCCACTTATGTGGAGAAGTTGGCCTATTCCAGCGGTAATTGCCATTCCTAGGCAGCCACCAGCTAGTACTCGTAGCGTAGGAATTAAGACCTTCGAGCCTGCAGTTTTGGCGCTGATAATTCCCGTAAAAAGTAATCCGATGAGAGTGAAGGCGATGATGCTCCATGCGGCTTTTCCTGCAGTAGGTGCAAATGCGCCTACGAAGGGAATCAAGCCGCCAGCTGTAAAACTCAGAGCTGATGCAATAGCTGCCTGAATAGGGCGCGCTTTTGTATGAGGGTGTTGACCAAGTTCATCGCGCAGATGAGCTTCGAGTGGATCACGTTGGTGCATGGCAAGAGAAACTTGCTCAGCAAGCTCTCGCGTCAAACCTCTATCAATATAAATCTGTATGAGTTCTTGTAATTCTCCATCTGGATCAGCAGCCAAATGTTCTATTTCTAGTAAACGATCTGACTCTTCAATATCGTTCTGTGAACGGACTGAAACATACTCACCTACTGCCATAGACATTGCACCTGCAGCTATTCCAGCAGCACCCACTGTCACGAGAAAACCTTGTTCGCCAGTTTTCGCAGCCGCAACACCAATCATTAAACTTGCAGTCGATACCAAACCATCATTGGCGCCTAAAACGGCAGCGCGTAACCAACCCGCACGATGCGTGCGATGGTGCAGGTTGCGTTGGTAGACATCCTCAAGAGCCATATTTATAGCCTACCTCTTTGCGCCCGTGAAATCTTCGCGAATGCAACGATTCCACCGAGGGCGATGAGGGCTGCGACATATTGGTTGAGGCGCAAACCTGCGATGGTGTGAGCCTGATCAATGCGGATTCCTTCGATAAAGAAGCGACCAAAACTGTACCCAGCAATGTAGAGAGCAAAGAGAGAACCAGACTTTAAACTCTTGGGAAGATTAAGTAGAACGATTGCAAGGAGAGCGCACCATAGGGATTCATAGAGGAAAGTTGGGTGAAAAGTTTCGAATTGTTCAGATCCTGCAGGGCGCAGATACCGTGGAATCTCAAGGGCCCACGGGGCTTCCAGCGGTCTGCCAAAGAGTTCGCCATTAAACCAATTTCCCCACCGACCGATAGCTTGCGCAAAGAGCAAGGCCGGGGCAAGGGCATCTAAAAATATAGCGAAGTGCGGTAGCTCGCGAGTGCGCGCCATACGCTTGTAGGTGAGAAGTGCTGCAAGGGTTCCGAGTGAGATCGCACCCCAAATTCCTAAGCCGCCATTCCAGATTTTAAAGATATCAACCAGGGAGCCGCTGCTACCAAAATATTTTTCTGGAGTAGTCACAACGTGATAAAGGCGACCGCCAATTACACCCATAGGCACTGCAACGATAGCCACATCAGAAACAACCCCATGCAGAGAGCTATCGCTGGCAGTGAAGCGACGATTACCTAGCCAGATAACTAGAGCAACGCCCGTAATGATGCAGAGCGCATAAAAATGGATGGTCAGTGGCCCAATTTCAACTACCGATGTATTCGGAGTCGGAATCGACAAACGCATTCTTACCCGCGTTCTACTGCAGATTTAAACTTAATCACGTCGTAATATTCGGTTTGACGGTCAATTTCTTTACCATCGATAAATACAGTTGGAGTTGAATTGACATTTGCTTGAGCACCTGCAGTTGCAGCATTACTGACCCAATCTTTATAGTCCATATTATTAACGCATGAGGCAAACTTTTTAGAATCAATTCCTGTAGCTTGACCAAGGACTACCAATACATCATTGGACCAGACGCCTGTATTTTCGGCCGGTTGATTCGCGTAGAGAGAACGATGGAAAGAGAGGAATTCTCCTTCATCGGCAGCGCAGGCAGCTGCATTGGCAGCGTTAACGGACTCTGGACCGAGGAATGAGAGTGTGTGATACACGACTGTTGCTTTCTTTGCGCTTATAAGAGATTCAATGTAATCACCTTGGACTCCTTCAAATTTAGCACAGACAGGACATTGAAAATCTTCGTAGATATCTATGACTGGGACGCCGCTGAGTTCGCCATTAAAAACAATTCCATAGCCGCGATCTGCTGAGACGCTTGCCGGAATTTTCGCAGAAGTGTTAGTTTGTTTTGAAATAAGGGTTGGGACCACCATGATTAATAGAACACCAACAACAACACCTATAACTAAATTCCGAGTGAAGTTATCTTTTCCTGGTTGATTCTTAGCCATTGTCGCGTTCTCCAGACGTAGTCGTTTTATCGAGTCCAAATTTACTTTGTGGGAAGAGAAATAGGTAAATCGAGAGTAAGGCCAGGCCGCAATCACGCAGGATTTCGGGGAGATAGTTGGCCGTTCCAGGCTCAACCTGCCCACCACCACCAAAGCACCCACAGTCAATAGAGAGGCCGCGAGCCCAGGCTTGAGCGATGCCGATGGTAAATGCAATCATGAGAAGAGCGCTCAGGCCCCCAATAATTCGGAGGGCAGCACCGATTATTAAGAGCACGCCCATAGCGATTTCAGCGTAGGGCAAGATTATTCCAACGACGTTGGCGAAACCGATTGGTAGAAGTTCGTATGCGCGAACTGCCATCTGCGACTTATCTAGTTGTTGAAATTTCAATAGACCGGCGGCTAGTAGCACTCCCCCAACTATTAGACGAGAAATCAGGCCTAACCATGCGCCGTACTTACTATGAAGACTCTTTATCATCGTCCTTCACGCACTCCTTTTGAAAGTTCTGAGGCCAGTGTA
>DJBN01000095.1:9868-10409 GCA_002430075.1 Actinobacteria bacterium UBA5975
TTCTGAGGCCAGTGTACGCACCGCTTCAAGCCCTGACGCTTCATCCTCGGCTTCTTGGATCAATTTGATAAATGCTGAACCGACGATGACGCCATCTGCGTACGCTGCAACACCTTGAGCTTGCTCGCGAGTTGATACTCCAAGGCCGACCGCAATAGGAAGCTCACTTGCCTTACGAATGCGTTTGACAAGATCGCCGGCACTAGATGAAACCTGAGCTCTTGCTCCAGTTACTCCCATCAAACTAGCAGCGTAGATAAAACCACCGCATTGAGCAGTTACCTGAGAAAGACGAGCATCGGTCGTACTGGGTGCTACAACATAAATTGGGTTGATGTGGGCGTGTGCGACAGCACCTCTCCATGTTGCAGATTCTTCAATAGTTAAATCGGGTGTGATGACACCGGATCCACCATTGTCAACAATTGATTGGGCAAATTTTTCGACACCATATTTTTCAATGGGGTTCCAGTAGGTCATCACTACTGCAGCTACACCAAGTTCTGTAGCTGACTTGAGAGCGGCAAACACTTCCTTGGCG
>DJBN01000095.1:10564-11054 GCA_002430075.1 Actinobacteria bacterium UBA5975
GAGCGGCAAACACTTCCTTGGCGCCTGTCCCCTGACTTAAAGACAATTCTGCTGCTGCTTGAATGGTTGGCCCGTCCATTACAGGGTCGCTATAGGGAAAACCAATCTCTATGGCATCAACGCCGCCATCTACCAATGCTGCAATATATTTTTTGCAACTTTCAATAGACGGGAAGCCTGCCGGGATATAGGCGATGAGAGCTGCGCGATTTTCAGCGCGAACTTTTACAAAGAGCTGATCAAGCGGAGTCGACATTTATAGCGCAATCCCAAAGTATTGCGCTGCAGTCTGAACATCCTTATCCCCGCGACCTGAGAGATTAATTAAGATAATTGCATCCGGCCCAAGCTCATTGCCCACTTGAATGGCGCCCGCAAGTGCATGCGCGGTCTCGATTGCAGGAATGATTCCTTCAGTCTTTGAAAGTAGCGCAAATGCATGCATGGCTTGCGCATCTGTAATTGCTCGATATTCAGCGCGACCAATGTC
>DJBN01000061.1:0-3682 GCA_002430075.1 Actinobacteria bacterium UBA5975
CACCCAAGAAAAGTCCGCCAAGTAGATCAGAGAACCAGTGTGTGTTACGAATGAGAGAAACCACACAAACTGTGAGGGCTAGCGCTCCGACTGCTGCCGTTGCTAAGCGCCCGTTGTAGCGATCCACATGTGCATAGCGATAAATCAAATATGCAGTGATCCCCCAAATCAGAATTGCATTTGATGCGTGACCACTTGGATACGACATTCCCCCTGCGTGCAAAATATCTAAGCCGTTGCGAGGTTTTGTTCGACCTAAACCATATTTAAATGCACCAACTACAGCATTCAGTGCAAGGAAGGCCAGTAAGCCAAGATTGATTGGTCTCCATGTTTTGAATCGGTAAGAGATGTAGAGAGCGATAATTAACAGCGCAATTCCAGAGACGCTGCGCAGGCCAAGATCATCTAATCGGCGAATAACAAAACTTGTAAATCCTGTAAAAGTTGGGTGTTTAAGATTATTGAGATCTCTATCGATTCGCACGAGAAAACCATCAGAGAGAACCTGAAAAGTTACAAATAGATACCCAGCAAATAGACCCGTTGACCACCGAAGCGCACGGCGCATCTGCAACTGCCTCTGGTCAAATAGCGCGGTCATTGTTATTCGACTGTGACTGATTTAGCCAAATTGCGGGGTTGATCGACATCAGTTCCGCGAGCAACAGCAATCTCGTAGGCGAAGACTTGAAGTGGAACTGTTGCAAGAACTGGTTGGAATAGTGGTGAAGCTACTGGGATGCGAATGATGTATTCAGCGCCAATTACTTCGGCGCCTTCTGGGGCAATAACTATCACTCGCGCTCCGCGCGCCTTCACCTCTTGAATATTACTGAGCATTTTTTCATCGAGCGCATGCTCATCGGCAGTAGGCAGAATTGCAATAACTACAGTGCCTTCTTCAATAAGAGCAATCGGGCCGTGCTTGAGTTCGCCACCTGCAAATCCTTCAGCATGGATATAAGCCAGCTCTTTAAGTTTGAGCGCGCCTTCAAGGGCTATGGGATATTCAATACCGCGACCTAGGAACAGTACGGTGTCGCTGGTTGCAAATTTTCTCGTCAGCTCTCTTAATGGCTCGATAGTTTCAAGTATTTGTTCAACTTTTGCAGGAAGCTCGAGCATCTCGTTGTAAAAATCTTTGACCTGATTATCAGATAGCGTGCTGCGGACTTGTGCAAGCTTGAGTCCAATTAGGTAGATAGCAACAATCTGAGTTAGAAATGCCTTCGTTGAAGCAACTGCAATTTCAGGGCCAGCATGGGTATAGAGCACGGCATCTGATTCGCGAGGAATCGTAGAAGAGTTTGTGTTGCAGACAGCCAAAACCCTGCCGCCTGCAGCTTTTGCATGGCGTACTGCCATTAGTAGATCCATGGTTTCGCCAGATTGTGAAATTGCAATAATCAACGAATCCTTGTCAACGATTGGGTCGCGATATCGATATTCCGATGCAATCTCGACATCGACAGGTATTTTTGCCCATTTTTCGATTGCATACTTTGCGACCATTCCTGCGTGATAAGCGGTACCGCAGGCAATGACTGAAATTCTCTTAATCTTTCTCATCTCTTCATCGCTCATATGAAGTTCATCAAGTTGCACCTGATTGTTATCACTTAATCGCCCAATCAAAGTATCGGCAATCGCCTTGGGCTGATCGAAAATCTCTTTCAACATGAAGTGGGCAAATCCACCTTTTTGGGCTGCAGCTGCATCCCACGTAATTTCATATTCGCGCAGATCGACAGCTTTGCCTTCTAAATCGCAGATGGAAATACCTTCGGGGTTAATAGTGACAACTTCGTCTTGACCCAGTTCAACTGCGCGCTTTGTATAGTCGATAAAGGCTGCAACATCGGAGGCGAGAAAGTTTTCACCTTGCCCAAGACCTGCAACCAGAGGTGAATTGCGACGCACTCCGACAATTGTCTCTGGCGCATCTGCGTGTATTGCTAAAAGCGTAAATGAACCACGGAGTCGCTTTACCGCCGCGCGCATCGCAGCAGTCAGATCGCCGCTATTTTCTTTGCGAAGATCCGAGAGCAGGTGAGCCACAGATTCTGTATCTGTTTCAGAGGTAAAGGTATGGCCACGGCCTTGGAGCTCAGCTTTGAGTTCTGCATAATTTTCAATGATTCCATTGTGGATCACGGCAAGCTTGCCCTCATTATCTAAATGTGGATGTGCGTTGTGATCAGTTGGTCCACCATGTGTAGCCCATCGGGTATGACCAATTCCAGAATGAACCGTGGGCATATTTGCCGGGAGTGCACCTTCTAGATTTGATAACTTGCCTGCACGTTTTTCAACGAAGAGAGAGCCATGTGTTCCAAGTGCAATCCCTGCCGAGTCATATCCGCGATATTCAAGTCGGCGAAGACCTTCAACGATGGGGGTAAGCGCAGATTGTGGCCCTGTGTAACCCACGATTCCGCACACGAATTAGTTCCCCAGTTCTGCCCTTACGACGTCCGCGAGGATGGTCGCGATCTCTTGCGCAAGGTTATCACTCGAGGCTTCAACCATGACCCTGATGAGTGGTTCGGTGCCAGATGCGCGCAAAAGCACTCGACCTTCTTCTCCCAGCTTTGCTTCAGCCGAAGAAATTGCATCTGAGATTTTAGTAGAGCTGGCCAGCTTTTCTTTCGCCACGTTAGGAACGTTTATCAATACTTGAGGAAAGCGCTTCATCATGGCGGCAAGCTCTGCCAGTGGCTTCTTGGTACGCACAACCTCCTGCGCGAGTTGAAGAGCTGTAAGAATTCCATCCCCTGTATTTGCAAACTCTCGCATAATCAAGTGGCCGGATTGTTCGCCACCTAGTGAGTAATCTTTCTCAAGCATCTTCTCAAGAACATAGCGATCGCCAACTGCTGTAGTGACAACATCAATACCTGCCTCTTTCATTGCGTGCATGAATCCAAGATTGCTCATCACAGTTCCAACAATTGTGTTGGACTTAAGAGCCCCGCGATTTTTAAAACCAATTGCTAAAATAGTCATAATCGCATCGCCATCAATGACATTGCCTTGGGCATCGATTGCTAAACAGCGATCTGCATCACCATCGTGGGCAATTCCAAAATCGGCACCCTCTTTAATTACGCGAGCTTGTAAATCTTCCAGATGTGTAGACCCACACTTGTTATTGATATTCCATCCATCGGGGGCGTGATGGATCGCGACAACGGTTGCTCCGGCGCTCTGGTAGGCAAGCGGTGCAACTATCGATGACGCTCCATTTGCGCAATCGACAACGATCTTAAGTCCAGCAAGTGGAGTCGCTACAGATGCCTGTAGGTGGTTGAGATAGCGCGCGCTAGCTGTTTCATCGACAGTAATTCGACCTACCTTGCGACCGGTTGGACGTACCCATGGCTCGCCCATGCGTTTTTCAATCGCAGCTTCAATGGCATCATCAAGTTTTCCGCCGCCGCGAGAGAATAATTTAATTCCATTATCGGGCATTGGGTTATGGGATGCTGAAATCATGACACCAAGATCTGCCCCAGATTCTGCGACGAGATATGCAATTGCTGGAGTTGGTAATACGCCTACGCGATAGACATCAATGCCTGCACTTGCAAGACCTGCTGCGACGGCAGCTTCTAGAAATTCACCGGATGCGCGTGAATCTT
Source organism: Actinobacteria bacterium UBA5975 (assembly GCA_002430075.1). Classification (GTDB taxonomy): domain Bacteria; phylum Actinomycetota; class Actinomycetes; order Nanopelagicales; family Nanopelagicaceae; genus Planktophila. Next base: position 3,645 of record DJBN01000061.1, read on the forward strand.
GGCCAACAATCGCCTTTGGACGCTTGCCTTTATTGGAA
>DJBN01000061.1:3868-4001 GCA_002430075.1 Actinobacteria bacterium UBA5975
GGCCAATGATTGCACGTGGACGCTTGCCCTTATTAGACGATGACTCGACGAGAATATGAGCTGCTGCAACGGCCACATCCACAGCTATTTCAGCTGTAAGAGTTTGCCCGTTTGCTAAGCCACGAATTCCATC
>DJBN01000086.1:0-8593 GCA_002430075.1 Actinobacteria bacterium UBA5975
AAAATTCCAATTGCATTGGAACCGCCACCTACGCAGGCAAGAACAGCGTCGGGAAGTCTTCCTGTAAGAGCTAAGACTTGCTCTCGAGCTTCTTCGCCAATGATTTTATGGAAATCGCGAACCATGGATGGGAAGGGATGTGGGCCGGCAACAGTTCCTAATAAGTAATGCGTTGTTTCAACGTTAGTTACCCAATCGCGCATCGCTTCATTGATCGCATCCTTGAGCGTTCGCGATCCTGTAGTAACTGAGATGACTTCAGCCCCCAATAACTTCATCCGTGCAACATTGAGAGATTGCCGTTTAGTGTCTTCTTCTCCCATATAAACAACGCATTCAAGCCCCATGAGAGCTGCAGCTGTGGCAGAAGCGACGCCATGCTGACCAGCTCCAGTTTCAGCGATGATTCTCTTCTTGCCCATGCGCTTGGTGAGTAGCGCTTGACCTAAAACATTATTGATCTTATGGCTACCAGTGTGATTGAGATCCTCACGTTTAAGGATGATTCGCGCACCACCTGCATGCTCTGCAAACCTCTTTGCTTCAGTAATAATGCTTGGACGACCGCTATAGGTGCGGTGAAGTTCTGAAAGTTCTGCAATAAATGTGGGGTCCGTCAGCGCTGCAATACGAACAGCATCGAGCTCTTCAAGTGCACCAATCAAAGCTTCGGGGACGAAACGTCCGCCGTAGGGGCCAAAGTGCCCCGTTGCTCCATCGACTGTGGTCATGGATAAAGACTACTCGTGGCCCAGTAGTTCGCGCATCGCAGAAATTGGATTTCCAGACTTCACGAGTGCTTCACCAACGAGAATTGCAGTAGCTCCCGCGTTCTGAGCAAACTCGACATGACTCCTATGAGATATCCCTGACTCAGCTATCCTAATGATTTCAGTCGGAATCCGTGGAATGAGATCATTAAATGCTGCGCTATCAACTTCGAGAGTTTTGAGATTGCGAGAGTTGACTCCAATAATGCGTGGAGAAATTTCCATCGCACTTTCAAGTTCCGCAACCGTATGAATTTCAATAAGTGAAGCCATTCCTAGTTCTTGGGATAGATCATAGAAATCTTTGAGCTGACTTTTGGAAAGAGCAGCAACAATGAGAAGAACGATATCGGCTCCATGAGCTCTAGCTTCAAGGAATTGATACTCATCAATCATGAAATCTTTACGCAAAACTGGAATCGATATTCGAGAACGCACGGCATCTAAATCTTCAAGTGAGCCACCAAATCGGCGTCTCTCAGTCAGTACGCTGACTGCAGCAGCCCCTGCTTCTTGATACTGCTCAGCAAGTGAAGCAGGATCAGAAATATCGGCAAGCGCGCCTTTGCTTGGTGAAGATCTCTTCACTTCGGCAATGACGTTCATCTCATTACGTGATAGGAAGTCATGTGCATCCAATGTTGGTGCTATGCGATCAAGTTCCTCGTGAAGTTGGGCAAGTGGTCCCCGCCTAGCTGCGAGATCTTCTCGAACGCCTTCAATAATCGAATCAAGTATGCTCATTTTTCATCCACCGTGGGGTCAATTCCTTTGTCGAGTGAAGTCCAGAAATTGAGTTTGCGTGGAGCACGATCGTAGCGAGGTGAAAGTCGGATGCGACGACTAATCGATATTGCGATCACAAAGACGAAGACGAGCGAAATTCCGACTTTAAACATTATCCACGCTTCAATCCATGTGCTGCAGTAATAGCGCCCAAAACCGCAGCGGCCTTATTGAGGGTCTCTTCATTTTCAGATGCAGGATCTGAATCTGCAACTATTCCAGCACCGGCCTGGACGTAGGCGTTTCCTTGGTAAATAAGTGCAGTACGAATTGCGATACAGGTATCGATATTTCCTGTGAAATCAAAGTAACCGATTGCACCGCCATAGAGACCGCGCCTCGTGGGTTCAAGTGTTTCGATGATCTCCATTGCTCGCGGCTTTGGCGCCCCCGACAACGTGCCTGCTGGAAAGACAGAGAAGAGCGCATCAATTGGAGTCGATTGCTTTCCTAGTTTTCCAATGACGGTGGAGACAATATGCATTACATGCGAATAGCGTTCAATATGCATGAAGTCGATGACCTCAACAGTGCCAGGTGCGCAGACTCGACCCAGATCATTGCGCCCAAGATCTACCAACATTAAATGTTCGGCTCGCTCTTTCGGGTCAGCCAATAGTTCTTCGCCCAAGCGAATATCCTCTTCTACCGATGCTGATCGTTTGCGGGTACCGGCAATTGGATGCACCATCACTTCATCGCCCGTTACTTTGACCAGAGCTTCAGGACTTGAGCCAACTACTTCAATGCCATCTTCAAATCTAAAGAGATACATATAGGGACTTGGGTTGCTTAATCTCAACATTCGGTAAATGTCGAGAGCGTCGGCGCTACACGGCATTGAGAATCGCTGTGATAAAACTATTTGGAAAGCTTCTCCAGCACGTATTTCTTCCTTTGCAATTTCAACCTTTGCGATAAATTGGTTTGTATTTATATTTCGGCTAAAGACTGGAGTCTTCTCTTCGGGAATCTCTGAGACATCACCTGACAGAGGAGCTTGAAGTTCGCTCTGCATACGATCCAATCTGGAGACGGCATCAGCATAGGACTCATCAATGCGCTCATCCGATCCATCCCAATTAATGGCATTTGCTATCAATGTGATTGTTCCTTGGCTGTGATCCATGACGGCAAGATCGTTCGTTAACATAAATGCAATCTCAGGAAGTTCAATATCTTTCTCTGCAATAGTAGAAATTTTCTCAAGACGTCGAACTGAGTCATAACCCATATAGCCCACTAATCCACCAGTTAACGTAGGTAAACCGGCAATCTTTGGAGATTTCAGATGCGCAACGGTCTTGCGCAACGCCTCTAGTGGGCTCATGCCTTCTGGAACTCCAGCTGGTGGTTTTCCTAACCAGAGTGCAACGCCATCTTTCTCGGTCAACGTTGTCTGGCTATGTGCGCCAATAAATGAGTACCGAGACCAGACTCCCCCGTGCTCGGCTGACTCTAGGAGAAATGTTCCAGCCATATTCTTAGCAAGCTTCTTATATACATTAAGAGGAGTTTCGCCATCTGCGAGCAATGTGCGATAGACAGGAATTACATTATTTGATTCGGCAAAGGTACGAAAGTCTTCTATCTTCATAGAACGTTTTCGATACTTCTATGGAAGCAACTTTGTGCGCCGGTGTGGCATGCAACACCAGTCTGTTCTACTTTAATGAGTAACGCATCTCCATCACAATCTAGAGAAATAGAATGTACGAGTTGTATATTTCCAGAGGTTGCGCCCTTCTCCCACAGTTCATTACGACTGCGTGACCAGTATGTAGCTCGTCCTGTTTCAAGAGTGATGGCAAGTGACTGTGCGCTCATATACGCAAGCATGAGGACTTCACCGCTGCCTGCATCTTGAGCGATTGCAGGAATCAGGGACGTTGCATCTTTGAGGAGCGCAACGATTTCAGCCCTCAACTCTGTGCTCATGTGCTCATTCTGCCTTACTCGGTATAGGGAGTGCGCACGCAATATCCCTGCCCCGATAGATACTTCTTCACATCCTGAATACGATGTACGCCAAAGTGAAATACGCTCGCAGCAAGCAAGGCATCTGCTCCTGCCTCAAGTGCTGCAGCGAAATCTTCTAGGCTTCCTGCGCCTCCGCTAGCTATCAAGGGAACTCTTGAAACTGCGCGCACCGCCTTAATCATTCCGATGTCATAGCCAGCCCGGGTTCCATCCGCATCCATTGAATTAAGGAGAATCTCGCCTACTCCAAGCGAGCACGCTCTTTCAACCCATGCCAGTGCATCGACTCCAACGCTCTTCGCCCCTCCATGTGTTGTGACTTCAAATCCCGAATCAGTGCGAGCTCGACGCGCATCGACTGAGAGAACAAGTACTTGTGAACCGAAACGATCGGCAATATCAGCTATCAACTCTGGTCGAGCAAGGGCTGCGGTATTGATAGAAACTTTATCCGCTCCTGCACGCAGAAGACGATCAACATCCTCAACTGTGCGAATGCCACCACCTACAGTCAATGGAATGAAAACTTGTTCTGCAGTTTGACGTACAACATCTAACGTCGTTTCGCGTCCTACAACCGATGCCGAAATATCGAGAAAGGTAAGTTCATCGGCTCCTTCTACGCCATAAATTGATGCCATCTCAACTGGATCGCCTGCATCGATTAAATCTTTAAAATTAACGCCTTTAACAACTCTTCCATCTGTGACATCAAGGCAGGGAATAATGCGAACTGACAGAGTCATCGGCGTGTAAGTTCCAGCGCTTGTTCCAAGGAAAATGCTTGTGCGTATAAAGCTTTTCCGACAATGGCGCCTTCTACCCCGATGTTATTGAGCTTGATTAAGGCTTCGATATCTGCCAAAGATGAAATTCCACCTGAAGCAATAACTGGTCGGGATGTTACCGAACTGACCTCTTTGAGTAATTGAATATTCGGCCCTTGTAGAGTTCCATCTTTTGTCACATCTGTTACGACATATCGCGAACAGCCATCGCGTTCAAGGCGCTCAATAGTTTCAAATAAATTACCGCCCTCTTCGGTCCAACCACGCGCTGCAAGTACGTGGCCCCGAACATCTAAGCCGACAGCTATGAGATCTCCATATTCTTGAATGACTTGCGAGGTCCATTGTGGGTTTTCAAGGGCAGCTGTTCCCAGATTGATACGCGTGCATCCGGTGGCAAGGGCTCTTTTCAGGGATTCATCGTCACGAATACCACCCGAGAGTTCAACCTTGATATCGAGCCTTCCTACAACTTCAGATAAGAGAGCGCTATTTTCACCGATACCAAAGGCAGCATCGAGATCGACAAGATGAATCCATTCGGCGCCCGATGCTTGAAAATCGAGAGCTACCTCAAGCGGATTGCCATAGCGGGTTTCAGCATCGAGTTCACCCTGCACCAATCGAACTGCGCGCCCATCCTTGACATCGACTGCGGGCAAGAGTTGAAGGTAGCTCATAAGGTGCTGCTCCAGTTCTTAATCAGATGAAGACCTGCTTCGCCAGATTTTTCTGGGTGAAACTGCGTTGCCCATACCGCTCCATCTTCGATGGCTGATACAAATTTCTCTCCGTATTCGGTAAAAGTTGGATGAGCTCCAACAGAGTCCTTAACGGCGTACGAGTGCACGAAGTAGAAAGATTGATCTTCAACGCCCTTAAAGAGGCTACTTGAAGGTGGCGCAACAACTGAATTCCAACCCATATGAGGCAAAATTGGGGCGTTAATCTTCTCAACTCTCGCATCCCAAATTCCTACACCGCTATGTTCGCCATGTTCAGTTCCGCGCGAAAAGAGAATTTGCATACCCACGCAGATGCCAAGCGTTGGGCGCTTTAGCGCCATTCGTTCGCGAACAATTTCATCTCCGCGAATACTTCGAAGTCCCTGCATGCATGAAGCAAAGGCACCGACTCCAGGAACAACTAAACCATCTGCGTTAAGGGCAGTTTGATAATCTGAAGTTATAACTACATCTCTTCCTGTTGTTTCAAATGCACGTTGCGCAGATCTTAGATTTCCAGAACCGTAATCAAGTATTGCAATCACGTGCGTTAGAGCGATCCCTTTGTTGACGGAATTCCAGAAACGCGGTCATCGAGTGCGACTGCGTCCCGCAATGCCCGTGCCACCGCTTTGAATTGAGCTTCGAAAACATGGTGTGCGTTGCGTCCTTCAAGTACTCGAATATGTAGCGCAATGCGAGCTTCGGCCACAATTGATTCCCAAATATGTTTTCCAAGGGTGGTGTCGAAAGTTCCAATAAGTTCGACAATCTCTGGTTGACGGTGAACCAAGTAAGGACGACCAGAAAGATCTACCGCAGCTTGCACTAGAACTTCATCAAGAGGAACCATGGCATCACCGAAACGTCGAATGCCAGCTTTATCACCGAGAGCCTCACGTAGGGCTTGACCGAAAGCAAGTGAAGTATCTTCGACAGTGTGATGAGAGTCGACATCAACATCTCCTGTTGTTTTAACTTTCAAATTAAATCCCGAATGCTTTCCTAATTGCGAAAGCATGTGATCAAAGAAAGGAACACCAGTATCAACTGAAATGTCGCCAGATCCATCAAGGTCGAGTTCTACAAGGACACTTGATTCCTTGGTTGTGCGTTCAACGCGTGCAGTTCTCTTCATTTTTCTCCCAGGCAAGCCGATAGTGAATCGATAAATCTCTGATTTTCGGCCTCGTTGCCAATGGTGACTCGTAAGCACCCCAATAATCCCACATCTCTGATGAGAACCCCTCTTTCGAGCATCATCTGCCACAACTGGGCAGAGGCAATTTCAAAACCTGAGAAGAGAAGGAAGTTTGAGGAGCTTGGGACCACCGCAAGCCCTAAGTCGCGTAAAGCCTGCGCAACCTTCTCGCGATCCGAACGAAGTTGGGCAACTGTACCCAATAGTTGGTCTTTAAAATCAAGAGCGACTTCGGCCGCAGCCTGAGTGAGCGCACCTAAGTGATAGGGCAATCTAACCAGAAACATTGCATCAATGACGCTGGGATGAGCGATTAAATAACCAAGGCGAACTCCTGCAAAAGCGAAGGCTTTACTCATAGTGCGAATAACAACGATGTGCGGATACTTTTCAATAAGTGTGACAGCAGAACGTTCGTCAGAGAATTCTGCATAGGCTTCATCGATGACAACAAGTCCAGTCGTAGCTTGTGCAAGGGCTTCAATCTGCTCGATTGTCACAGCCGATCCTGTTGGATTATTTGGAGTAGTAATGAATGTCAGATGAGGTTGGTATTTCTGAATCTCCTGAACCGCTGAGGAGATCTCGAGTGAAAAATCTTTGTTGCGAAGGCCATTAATCCACGTGACTTGTGCAACCTTGGCAATAAGCGGGTGCATTGAGTAGGAAGGTGTGAAGCCGAGAGCAGGTCCCCCACCGAATGCCATAAAGAGGGATTGAATTATCTCGTTGCTGCCATTTGCAGCCCATATATTCGATTCATTAAGCGCTGTTTCCGATATTTCATTGATAAAAAATGCAAGCTTCTTGCGGAGCAGAACTGCATCGCGATCTGGATATCGATTCAGAGTCTTGGCTACCTGCGCAATGCGTGCAGTAATCGAATCAACTAGCTCATTGCTGGGTGCGTAAGGATTCTCATTAGTATTTAATACCGCTGCTGCAGGAAGTTGAGGCGCTCCATAGGGTGAAAGTTCTCGCAAGTCATCGCGTAGCGGTAGCCACTGTGGCCATGGTTGCGTGCTCATAAGTTCTCCAAGCGAGCAGTCATTGCCTGACCATGCGCGGGTAGATCTTCTGAATTTGCAAGGGTGACAACGGTATCGAGGATCTCTTCAAATGGAGCCTGCCCATATTCAATAAAGTGAAGTCCACGCAAGAATGTTTGTACAGAAAGTCCGCTGCTATGGCAGGCGCAACCACCTGTAGGCAGAACGTGGTTAGACCCGGCTGAATAATCACCGAGCGACACTGGCGAGAAACGTCCTATAAAGACAGCGCCCGCATTTCGAATCTTCATCGCATCCTGTGCCGAATTTTTAGTCTGAATTTCTAAATGTTCAGCAGCGTAAGCGTTGACTACATCTAGGCCTTGTTCGATTGAATCGACTAAAACTATTGCCGACTGAATTCCGGTAAGAGACCCGCGAATGCGTTCTGAATGTTTTGTGGCAGCTACTCGCTTTTCGATTTCGATTTCTACATCCTTGGCCAATTGCTCAGAGGTTGTAACTAGGACTGCCGCTGCCATGACATCGTGTTCTGCCTGGCTGATGAGATCTGCTGCCACATCGCTTGCATAGGCTGTTTCATCTGCAAGTATTGCGATCTCTGTAGGTCCTGCCTCTGAATCTATTCCGATGACCCCACGTAGCGCACGCTTAGCAGCTGCAACATAGATATTTCCTGGTCCAGTTACGAGGTCACACTTTTGGCACACATCTGCCATGCCATATGCAAAGAGTGCGATTGCTTGAGCGCCACCAACTGAATAGACCTCAGTTATTCCCAGAAGCGCGCACGTTGCCAAGATAGTTGGGTGAGGAAATCCACCGAAATTTTTCTGTGGAGGGGAAGCAACTGCAATGCTCTCTACCTTTGCAATCTGAGCAGGAATAACATTCATGAGGACGCTACTTGGATATACCGCCTGACCTCCAGGAACATAGAGGCCGACTCGATCAACTGGGATCCATCTCTCTGTAACAGTTCCACCGTCGACGACCGTTGTGTGAGAATCAGATCGCACCTGATCGTGGTGCACCTTTCTTATGCGAGTTGCTGATATCTCAAGGGCTGCTCGAATATCTGGGTCAAGATCTAAAAGCGCTTTATCAATAACTGATTGTGGAACTCTAATCGATGGCGGCTTGATTCCATCAAACTCATGAGCTAGTGCAATTAAATCTTCCTCACTGCCGCCCTTGACTCTCTGAAGAATTGGTTCGATAAGTTGCATTGCAGCGGCCACATCCAGGCTGGCTCGAGGCAGCAGGCCAAGATAGCCGGCCTTATCCATTCTTCTGCCCCTGAGGTCAACGCTTCGAATCACAGCGCAATTCT
>DJBN01000086.1:8636-9078 GCA_002430075.1 Actinobacteria bacterium UBA5975
GGGCGCACCCCGCATTTGAAGAACTCTGATTTATTGACCGCTAAATGCGGATGAGGCAGTCGGGACCGAGAATCGCTTTGAGATCTGCGCTCAAACTTGGCGATGAAGTCACAAGCGCATCGATTTTGAGTGTTGTGGACTTTTGCTGATCAATCACGTGAAGATGGACTTCACGTTTGCCCGGGTGAGATCGGAGAATCTCTTTCATGCGTTCTACGATTGGTGGAGTTACTTGCGCTGCTGGAAGTGAGATAAGAAGTGGCCCTGTCGGAGTTGCAGAGATGTCAGGCATCTTCATCTCAAGGGCGGTAAATCGAACTTGCTCATCTGTGCGAGAGAAACGTCCGCGTACAACAACAACGCGGTCCTCGGTCAGTGAAAGCGCATACTGGTTATAGGTATTTGAGAAGAAGAGAACCTCAATCGCGCCTTCAAGATCTTC
>DJBN01000086.1:9214-10236 GCA_002430075.1 Actinobacteria bacterium UBA5975
TCAATCGCGCCTTCAAGATCTTCAACATTAACAACCGCCCACGATGCGCCCTGTCGTGAGACTTTACGTTGAATCCCTGTAATTAACCCACCTATTGTGACAACCCCGTCCTGTGGTCCATCATCGAGCAGTTGGCTAATAGACATATCTGTATGCGATCTCAGAACGTGTTCGACGCCAAGCAATGGGTGATCGGATACATAGAGACCCAACATCTCGCGTTCGAAGGTAAGTAAGGTGGACTTATCCCATTCTGATGTAGGTATCTCAATCTCAAGCACTGCAACCTGCGTCATTGAATCACCACCAAAGAGATCAAATTGGCCAATAGCCTCAGCGCGCTTGGTTTCTATCACCGAGTCAATCGCCTCGAGGTGAATTGCCATCAAGCCTTTTCGCGCATGGTTGAGTGAATCGAAGGCTCCTGCTTTGACCAATGATTCAATTGTCTTCTTATTGCATACATTGGCATCAACTTTGGCAAGGAAATCTCCAAAGGAGGTAAATGCTCCCTTTGCAGCGCGCGAGACCTTAACAGATGCAACAACACCTTCTCCGACGTTGCGAATAGCAGCTAACCCAAAACGAATATCTATGCCGCGAGGTGTGTATTCGGCATCAGATTCGTTGACATCAGGAGGTAAGACTTTGATGCCCATGCGGCGACATTCAGAGAGATAGAGCGCAGATTTATCCTTGTCATCACGAACACTGGTGAGTAGAGCTGCCATGTATTCGGTTGGGTAATTTGCCTTTAAATATGCAGTCCAAAATGAAACGACACCGTAGCCTGCGCTATGCGCGCGGTTAAATGCATAATCAGAGAATGGGATTAGAACTTCCCAGAGCCGTTTAATTGCAGCAACTGAGAAACCATTCTCTTTCATTCCTGCTTCAAATGGAATGTACTCCTTATCAAGGATCTCCTTATTCTTCTTACCCATCGCTTTACGTAAAAGATCCGCACGCCCCAAAGTAAATCCTGCGACCTTTTGAGCAATCGCCATTACCTGCTCTTGATA
>DJBN01000114.1:0-3718 GCA_002430075.1 Actinobacteria bacterium UBA5975
TGCTCCATCAGATCTCACCTTTGGCCTTTCAACATGCAAACGGTGTCTCTGGCTTAAATATTGGTTTAAATTTGATTTGAAAAAAGAATTTCCATTGGTTAAGCCGCTGGCAGATTCGCAAGAAGAACATTTTCGTCGCGCCTCTATGCAAGAGATAGATTCGTCCCTCAAGCCTGGCGTAGTCAAGCAATGGGGGCAATGGGTTAAGAGCGCACCTATCGTTATCAATGGATTTGAAACTCGATGGAAAATTTTGGGCATCTATGACTTGCTAGGCCATTATGAAGATGGCTCTGTCGGAATCATCGACTGTAAAGTCTCAGACTCTGAGCGCGATAATGGCGCTTTCTATGCCCCTCAACTCGAGGCATATGCGCATGCCCTTGAACATCCAGATCGTGGAAAGCCATTTCCTGTCTCAACTATGGGGTTGCTTATTTGGAAGTTGGCCGGCGTGACAGAGACTTCTCCTGGTGAAATCGCATCGGGATCCCATGGTTTCGGTGTCAATCAGCGTTATGTCGCTGTCGAACGAGATAAGAGAGCATTTACAAATTTACTGGAAGAGTTGATTACAACTATCGAAGGTGGGATGCCAGAGCCTGGCCCCGAATGCAATCTCTGCACCTATCTTGCAAAGCGTGTCGAACTAGAAATCGACTAGTCCTCTTCCTCGCCAGTTTCTACATTAATGCCAGATTTTTTCGCCTTAACGGCGTAGGTATCAACATACTCTTGACCTGATAGCTGCTGAATTCTCTTCATGATCTGATCTGTTACTTCGCGAAGATACAGTAAATTCGAAGAGTCGCCCTCAAAATACATTGGTTCACCAAAGCTAATTCCAACGCGCATTACCTTTGGAATAACAGTGCCGCTCGGTTGAATTTTGTCGGTATTAAACATGGCAATGGGAATAACTGGCGCGCCAGATTCGATTGCAAGGCGCGCGATTCCAGCACGTCCCTTATAAAGTCTTCCATCCGGTGAACGTGTACCTTCAGGATAAATGCCTAGTGAATTTCCGCCAGCTAAAACTTCAAGTCCAGTCAGCAGAGCTGCCTCGCTACGACGTCCGCCTGAGCGATCGACCGGTACTTGACCCAGTGCGATAAATGTTAATTTCTTTAAGAGCCCTTTAGGGCCAGGGGAAGTGAAGTACTCACTCTTTGCTAGAAATGTAACTTTGCGGGGCACAACCAAAGGCATAAAGATCGAATCGCTAAAGGAGAGGTGGTTCGATGCCAGAATCAATGGCCCTGACGCTGGCACATTACGTAAGCCTTTTACCTTAGGTCTAAAGAGGAGCATCAAGAAGGGAGTCAGGAAGGCTCTCAGAGTGCCATAAGGCAGATTATTCATCCCGCTAATTTAGCCTGAAACCACCCTTTTGTGCGAACATAAACCATGAGCAGAGCTGAGGATGAGTTCGATGATGAACTGATCGATGCCGAATTTGAATCAATGGTTGAGGGTCTATCCCTAGATGAATCTGCACCTACTACCTACCTCGATGAGTTAGACCGAATCGATGCACATAATTCATTTACTCCCCCAGCAATCCCAAGGCGATCCTTAAGGCAGCAATGGAAGGATGCAAAGAATTCTTTTCTTCGTTGGAAGAATAACCCACACAATAATAATCCTGAAGATGGAGCCGAACTATGAGTGAGCACCACACAGGTTTGGAATTTCGATGGGGAATTCTTGGTACCGGAGGAATTGCAACTGCATTTGCTCGAGATTTGTTATACCTTAATAACCATATCGTTGCGGCAGTTGGATCGCGTTCTATAACATCCGCAGAGGATTGGTCAATGGAATTTCCTGGATGTCGCGCCTATGGTAGTTATCAAGAGTTAGTCAACGACCCTAATATCGATGCAATTTATGTGGCGACGCCTCACACCTTTCACGCTGCGCATTCAATTTTGGCTCTGGGCGCTGGTAAGCCAGTTCTCTGCGAAAAACCATTTGCAGTCAACGCCCCAGAAGCGCGTTCTATGCGCGATACTGCCCAGAGTTCAGATGTCGCACTGATGGAAGCTATGTGGACTCGCTATCTGCCACATATATCTAAAGTTCGCGAAATCTTAGCTGCAGGAACTATCGGCACAATCATTGCAGTCGAAGCAGATCATGGTCAGCGCCTTGCAGATTTTGCAAACCCTCGCCATTGGGAGCCCGAATTAGGAGGCGGAGCCCTTCTTGATCTCGGAATTTATCCAATTTCATTTGCTCATTTAGTACTGGGTGTTCCGCAGAAAATTACGGCACGTGCTTCCTTCACGGATAAGGGAGTAGACGCCCAAACAACAGCGATCTTTAGCTATAAATCAGGAGCGCAAGCAATTCTTAGTACTACCCTGTCGGCTCAAACTGCGAATAGAGCAACTATCACTGGCGAGCTTGGTCGAATTGAAATTGATTCAGTCTTCTATTCACCGACTTCGCTACGGCTAGTAATGCACGATGGACCCATCACTGAATATCCAGGTGGTTACCAAGGCCACGGTCTGCGCGAAGAGGCAGAGTATTTCTCGCAACTTATTCAACGTGGTGAGAAAGAGTCATCTCTCTTAAGCCTTGATGAGACTATCCAAATCATGGAATCCCTCGATGAGATTCGGCGACAGATTGGTTTGATTTACCCATCAGAAAAGTGATAATAAATCAGAACTGCTTAAAGTCGAGCTAAATCTGCAACTCCTACTAAGCCTGCCTCATTACCTAATTGGGCGGCGATAATTTCTGGGTATGGATGCTTACCTGCAAATGGCATATACCGTTCAAGAGCTTCGCGCGTTGGTTTAAGTAAAATATCTCCGGCATCAATAACACCGCCGCCAATAACCACGCATTCTGGATCAAGAATTACCGAAAGGGATGCGATTCCAGCGCCTAACCATTGTCCTGTTGTATTAAATGCAGCAAGAGCTACTGCATCTCCATCGCGCGCTGCATCTGCGATCGCAGCACCGGTAAGACCAACAAGTGTGCCATCGCCTCGTGATAATAAGTTGCGAGCAATATCAGGGCTAGCCGCAACTGCTTCTCGTGCATGGCGCATCAGCGCATTGCCAGAGCCGTATTGTTCAAAACATCCACGTGCACCACATCCACAGAGATGGCCATCAGGTACAACGCGAATATGGCCAATTTCCGCAGCAATTCCAAAGGCTCCCCTGTAGAGCTCGCCATTAACAACAATTCCACCACCAATTCCTGTGCCGACTGTCAGCAATAACATGTGGCGCTTTCCGCGTCCTGCACCAAATCGCGCTTCACCCCACGCTGCAGCGTTAGCATCGTTTTCAATCACTACAGGCAGGCCAATTAAAGAAGTCAATTGTGCATCAAGATCTACACCGTTCCAACCAGCAATATTGGGAGTTGCAAGCATTGTCTTACGATCTGATGAAACAAATCCAGCTGCTGAAACTCCAACTGAATCGACTGGGAATTGTGACATCAACTCTTTAGCAACATCTGCAATTGTTTGAGTAAGAGCAGGGCCGCCTTCGCGAGGTGTATCACGCCGAGCTGACTTTAGTACCACTCCAAAATCATCAACTACCCCAGCGAGAACTTTTGTTCCACCAACGTCGATGCCAATCGTGAATCCCATTTACGAGACTCGCTGCGCTAATTCCTTAAGAGCTGCATCTATTGTCTGTTGTTGAGCTTTAGTAATCATCATGGCGGGCACTGGCATTCC
>DJBN01000114.1:3780-7739 GCA_002430075.1 Actinobacteria bacterium UBA5975
CATTCCGACTGCGACGGTGAGTTCATATGTCACTTGAGTTGAATCCGCATCTATCGCTTTGAGCGTATACGTACCATCCATCTGCGTCAGTAAATCTGCTTCATCCATAGTGAAGGAAAGTGTTGCCGGAGCGTTGCTCCAGTCATAATCTAAAACAACGCGGTCTTTCATCATTCCAGCATCAATAGTCAGCTTCGCTTTCAAAACACGATTCTCTGAATCCGTTTCGAGCACATCGGCTTTCTTGATAGAGGAGAGCCACTCTGGATATGACCCAACTGTGAAGAGCGCCTCTTGAACTGCCGCTAGTGGAGCCTCGATTATGACTGTGGAAACGCTTCTCTCTGACATGTGCGCAAGAGTACCAAAACTGTGACTTTTATTTTATTCGCAAAGCCCTCCCAATTTCGGCCCACTCCCGCTAGCGTTAGCGCCATGAACGAAGTCGCAATCCCAGCAATCATTCCAGCTGCCACAGCAGGAAATCTCACCAATCTAATTTCAGAGCGCGCATGGTTTGAACCAGATCGCATCACGATGTCGCGTCCTCTAGGAGATGGATGGCAGAAGATGAGCGCCCGCGAGGTTGAAGAAGAAATTCGCGCAACGGCAAAGGGGCTCATTGCTTCCGGAATACAGATCGGTGACCGAGTCGCCATCATGGCTCGCACCCGCTACGAGTGGACGATTCTTGATTTTGCTATTTGGTATGCAGGTGGATGCGTTGTTCCTATTTTTGAAACATCGTCTGCCGAACAAGTCGATTGGATTCTTAATGATTCAGGTTCTGTTGCGATCATTGTAGAAACTCCAACTCATCGCGAATTCATCACACCGGTTTTGCCCCAGGCGACCAAGAGCGTATGGGTAATGACCGATGATGTGCTCAGTGTTCTTAAGAACGCGGGTAAAAATATTTCAGATGATGAAGTTGAGCTACGGCGTAAAGCGCTCGTACCAGATACTCTGGCAACTCTCATCTACACCTCAGGAACCACAGGTCGTCCAAAAGGCGTTCAATTAACACACTCCAACTTTCTTGCTGAATGTGGAAATGTTGTTGAAGGTGCAAGCGATCTCTTCCTCAAGCCTGGCGGGTCAACCCTTCTCTTCTTGCCCGTGGCCCACGTATTCGGTCGTATGGTTGAAATTGGCGCGATACATGCGGGCTTACATCTTGCTCATTGCAGCGATCCGGTCGGAAGGTTGCAAGCAGATTTGGCATCATTTAAGCCAACATTTGTGCTTGCCGTACCGCGCATCTTCGAAAAAATTTACAACGGTGCAGAGGCCAAGGCCGAAGCAGCTGGTAAGGGCAAGATATTTAGAAAGGCAGCAGAAGTTGCTATCGCCTATAGCGAGTCGAAAGATAAGAGAGGATTTAACCCTCTCCTTACCCTGAAACACGCCCTCTTCGACAAACTTGTATTTTCAAAGATTCGCCTTGCAATGGGTGGCTCTGTTGAAGCAGCTATCTCTGGTGGAGCACCCCTTGGAACTCGCCTAGGCCATTTCTATCGCGGCGCTGGGATAACAATTCTGGAAGGTTACGGACTTACTGAAACTACAGCCGGGGCAACTCTTAATCTCACACAAAATCTACGCGTTGGTTCAGTAGGACGACCTATTCCGGGTACATCAATCAAGATTGCAGATGACGGTGAAGTCCTCATTAAGGGATCAATTGTTATGCGCGGTTATTGGCAGAATGATGCTGCAAACCAAGAAACCTTTGATGGTCAATGGTTTAAATCTGGCGATATAGGTCGTCTCGATGATCAAGGATTTTTGTACATCACAGGTCGCAAGAAGGAATTGATTGTGACCGCTGGTGGAAAGAATGTTGCACCTGCTGTCCTTGAAGATCGACTTCGTGCGCACCCACTTGTCAGCCAATGTATGGTCGTCGGTGATAATCAACCTTTTATTGCCTCACTCGTGACTATTGATCAAGATATGTTGAAGGGGTGGATTGCAGCTAATGCTAAGACTGGCGCAACCATAAGCACCTTAATCAATGATCCAGATTTGATTGCCGTCATACAGACCGCAGTCGATGAAGCCAATAAGGCAGTCTCTAAGGCAGAGTCCATCCGTAAATTCACCATACTGGCAGAAGATTTCACAATCGCTGGTGGCGAGCTCACTGCAAAGCTTTCGCTTAAGCGCCATGTCATCGCAGAGCGTTACGCCTCTGAAATAGCTGAACTCTTTACTAAGTAGAAAACTACTAAGTAGAAAAATTCTTGTGGCTACTCCTGAGCGCTTACGTGTTGCTCGGGATCTTCATGATGGCATCGCTCAAGATCTCGTCGGAATTGGCTACTCTTTGGATTTGCTCCTCTCTGATGAAGAGTTGACTCTTAAGGCGCGTAGCGAAATTCGAGCTACACGGCTTTCAGTTGATGAGCTGGTAACAAAGGTGCGAGATGAGATTTTGGCGCTTCGACGAGAATTCAAAGCCCCCTTTCATCAAGCCTTGATTGCGCTATCCGAACGCCTGGTCACACAGATTAAGTTGAACGTGCAGGTTGAAGAAGTTCTTATTCGGCCAGAAACTGAGAGTGAACTGCTGGCTATAGCTTCTGAAATCCTACGTAATGCAGTCACACATTCTGGGGCTACCCACATTGGAGTTTTCTTCTATCCCATCGACAATCGAGCATGTCTTGAAATTGTTGATGACGGGATAGGAGGCGCGACTTTGCACGAAGGCAGATATGGAATACAGGGCATCACCGAACGTGTTGAGGCCATTGATGGCATCATTACGATAGAAAGTATGAAAGGCACGCGCATCAGTATCTTATTGTGACCCGGATACTTTCCGCACTGATTGTCGATGATCATGCTGTTGTCCGCGAGGGAGTTTCAAAGGCTCTGCAATTGCGAATCCAATGTCGCGTTCATCATGCCGCATCAAAAGCTGAAGCCTTAGCTCAGATTGCACACATCAATCCTGAGCTGATCATAATTGATATCAATCTTCCTGATGGAAATGGACTTGAAATAGTCTCGTGGGCGCGATCTCTCTCTAAATCAATTGCAATCGTAGTTCTTAGCTTTAATGAGAGCGATGAATATGTGCTGGCTTCTATGAAAGCCGGAGCCAGCGCATTTGTTCAAAAATCTGCTCCCCTTAATGAACTCATGGCAAGTATTGATCACGCCTTAGCATCTCCTCGCTCATTTACCGCACGCAATATTGCATCAGCTCTTTCGCGCCAGGGTGATCGTTTTGGACTCTCACAGCGCGAATTGCAGATTCTTTCTCAACTTCACAGAGGTTGCCCATTGAAAGAGTTGGCTCATGATAATTTCATTGCTGAATCAACTCTGAAGACGCACTTGTCGAAGATTTATCGAAAGTTAGGTGTAAAAAATCGCGTACAGGCGATAGAGCTAGCCAAGAAATCAGGGCTTATTGAATAAGAAGTTTTAGCGAAGGAGTCGTGCAAAGCGCTCAGCCCAGAGCGACCACCGCCATTCATCGATGACCCATTGCCTGCCCTGTGCACCCATACGCTGCGCTAGTTGTGAATCAGAGAGCAAGGTAATTACTGCTCGCGCAACCGCTGAAGGCGAAGTTCCATCGACAGCAAAACCTGTAACGCCTTCAAGCACTGCATCCGGTGCTCCCCCAGAATTTCCTGCAATGACTGGTAAGGCGCATGAACTAGCTTCTAGATAGACAATTCCAAGACCTTCAACTTCAAGTCCTGCAAGACGTGAACGAGATGGCATCGCAAAAATATCTCCAGCACAGAAATATGCAGGAAGATCTGCATAGTGAATGCGCCCAACAAATGTTATCGATTTCATGACCGATAACTTCTCGGCCCGTTTGAGCAATTCCTTTTTATAGGGACCCTCTCCAACAAAGAGTAGGTGTGTATCGGGAATAGATTGAA
Organism: Actinobacteria bacterium UBA5975; assembly: GCA_002430075.1. Taxonomy (GTDB): domain Bacteria; phylum Actinomycetota; class Actinomycetes; order Nanopelagicales; family Nanopelagicaceae; genus Planktophila. The sequence continues at coordinate 7,692 of DJBN01000114.1, forward strand.
GAATTTCTGGCAAAGCATCAATGAGAATATCTTGACCCTTGCGATGTA
>DJBN01000114.1:7808-10397 GCA_002430075.1 Actinobacteria bacterium UBA5975
TTGCGATGTACTAACCGACCAACGCTGACGATTACTTTCTTCGTTCCAAGTCCGAGTTCGTTGCGAACCAGACTTTCAGTTGGTTTGAAGTGTTCTGTATCAATACCTGGAGCAATCTTGACCATTGCATCGATTGCATGTGGCGAAAGCGCCTTACCGATTTCTGATCTAGTAAAATCTCCCAGGTAGGTCAGGTGATCGACGCTATTGCCGATTCTTCGCAGTATCCAAGAAAATGGCCACACCTTGGCCCACCAGACTTCATGCCCATGCGTCAGAGCAATAATCCGCTTGACCCCCGCCTTGCGCAATCCTTGGGATAAAATGCCAAGAGGTGCTGCAGCGCCGAAGATCGAAAGAGTAATTGCTCGATCTTGTGCGAGCTTACGCACCGCCCGTCCAACTCGTAGCGTTGGAAGCAAAATTTGGGACTTATCGCGGATTACTTCTACTCCATACTCAGCAAGCCACCTCTTATCAAAGGGCTCTGAACCTTCTTGAGATGAGGTGTAGACAATGACTGAATTACGCGGAAGTCTTTCGATCAGACCCATGACAAAAGTTTCTATTCCGCCGGCTCGAGGGCCAAAATCATTGGTGATACAAAGAATTTTCTCTATATTCATTAGAAGCGGCGCACTGCAACCAATTGCTTAGGTCCCATACTTAGGGATTCAACTACTTTAACTCGAGAACCTGAACGAGGAGCATGAACCATTTGTGTACGACCCATGTAGATGGAAACGTGGGAGACGGGTCTGCCATAAAAGAGTAGGTCACCAGGTTTCTTCTGGTTAAATGGAATCGATTTACCCATCCGTGATTGTGCCGCCGATGAATGCGGCAGCGACACACCTGCAGCCTGGAAGGCGCGCATCGTAAGGCCCGAACAATCCCAGTAAGTCATGCCGTCGGCACCGAAGACATAACGATCGCCGATTTGCTTCAAAGCAAATCTAAGAGCAATGCCGCCTCTTCCTGAAATCGCTGATGCGTTCTTTGCGGCTTTCAACGACGCTGCCTGATCTGCATTCTCTTGATCTTCAGAGATCTTTGCTAAGCGTTCACGATCTTCCTTCTTCAAGTTTGCAAGTACTGCTTGCGCTTGCTCTAATTTCGCAGTTGCAAGAGAGCTTTGCGCTGCAAACTTCTTCTGCTGAACCTTTACTTGTGCCAAACGATCGCTGACCGTCAAGGAAGTGGCATTGAGCTTCTGTTCGGCCGATTGAAACCTTCGAAGTTGCGTAGATTTACGACGCGTTATCGCTTCCAGCACCCCTGCAGATGAGAGATAGAGAGTGGGGTCGGATGAGAAGAGAAGCTCCATGCTCTGGCTAATGGAACCTGACATATATTGATTAATTGCTATAGTGCCTAAAGTTTTTGAAATTGCATCAACGGTCTTACCTTGCGCCTCAGCCTCTGCCTGAATACCTGCAAGGCTGCGAGTCAACTCAGCTAGTTTGACCTTCGCCTCTTGTGCACCTTCAGCTGCAGTAGTGGCTTCCTCTTCCAACTGCGTTACTTGAGCCTTTACTTGGGCAAGAGTTTGAGCTGCAGATGCCACGGGAGGTGTGATGAAAGAGGCGAGAACGAGCAGACTTGAGATAACAGCGCCGGCACTCAACCCTCTTCTCATGTTTTAAGGCTAACGCCCCTCTCTATCGATTTTCAATGTCAAAGGAGCTATTTGGCTGATAAATGAGTGAGAAATTCCATATTCTTCTGCATATGACGGTCACGGTAACGCTTGTGGTGGGCGCAGATGGCTCTACCTCTCTCGATGGCAATTCCGCGGGCGTATCGAGCAAAGCTGATCGAAGTACTTTCTTGGCACGTAGGCGGCTCGCTGACTGCATTGTAATCGGTGGAAAGACTGCTCGATCTGAGCCCTATCACCGTTCTCCTGTACCAGTTGTCGTCATTTCACGTTCTCTCATTAATCCACTTGCAGATAACCGATTGGCGCATTGTTGGAATTTATCGCCTGAAGATGCTCTAACCAGAGCGCAGAAAATTTTTGGAGAAAACGTTCATATCGAAGGCGGAACAGCAATTGTGAGTGCACTTATTGCAGCCAACCGCGTTGATGCACTTGAGTTAAGCGTCACCGAGGTTACCGGCGGTCAAAATAAAATCGATATCGAAAAATTATTGGCCTACTTCAACTTTGCGCAAGAGTATTCTGTAGATGGCACTCGCTTCATATCTGCCCGCATAAATTAATTACTTGGATTAATCAGCGCCCTTAAAAAGAGGAAATAATCGCTACACCAAAAACTGCTAGAACAATTCCTACATATTGCACCTTATGTAATCTCTCTGCCAGGAAAATATAGGCAAGCAGCGCTGTCGCGATTGGGTAGAGAGAGCCCAAAACCATTGCGAGTGAGACCAAGCCTTTCGTGGTAGCAACACCCAGAAGCAAGTTTGCTGCAAAATCTGCAACTCCAATAAAAATGAGAATAGGAAGTTCGGCTTTACCAAGCCCACCAAAGGTGCGAAAACGAGCAAAGAGTGCAGCGCCGATGACGAGCGTTGTTGCTCGCATCGTTGACATTGTCATTAAAGCGCTACTTTCAGATCCGA
>DJBN01000114.1:10581-17775 GCA_002430075.1 Actinobacteria bacterium UBA5975
TCGCTACTTTCAGATCCGATCGCCATACAAATTAAGGCAACGCCGAAGAAAATTGCAGCTCCTAGCGCGAGCAAGACAGGTTTGACAGGAAGACCTTGAGAAAGTTCTGGGCCAGTTGCCAGGAAGCCTCCAACGAGAGCTGCGATAACTCCTATGCTCACAATGGCTGAAAGTTGATCACCTTTAATAAAAATCGCATAAGATAATGGAATCAGTGCGCCAAGTGAACTGATGGGCGAGACAACACCCATTCGCCCCATTGATAGGGCCCCATAGAGACAAAGTAGACCTGCATAACCAGCTAATCCTGCATAGATTCCTGGCAGGAAATATCCGTTACTGCCGAAAGCAACAGCTCGCCACGAAGCAGTAGTGAGCACAAGGGTTGCACCTACGATGAAGCCAATCGCCTGACTGGATGCAAGAACTGCAATTGCGGGAAAATTTTTACTTAATTTTCCTGCATGATAATCAGCGCTACCCCAGAGCGCGCTCGATAAAAGCGCCAGAATGCCAGCCATAATCCGCAACTCTACAGGCCCTAAGCTCCAACCTCCCACGAATCAAATGCCTTCAACTTTAGAATTAACCAGTGAAGTCGATGCTTTCCTTTGATGAGATGATTGAACTTCTTCGTACCTTCACTCCACGTAACGAAATTACTCTTGAGGAAGTTCCTGCTCCACAAAAATTAGCGACGTATTCTTTTGCTTTTACGGCAGATATTTCAAACGGTCTCACTGGGGATGCAGAGGATGAGGTTGCCTCCGGTCGCTTTGTTTTACTTCACGAACCTGGTGGGCAAGATACATGGGAAGGTGACTTCCGTTGCGTCACTTTTATGCGTGCAGATGTCGATAGTCAGATGCAAGAAGATCCACTCTTGCCTGAAGTTGGCTGGAACTGGCTCTTAGATTCATTGCAAGCAACAGGAGCGAGATTGAACGCTCCGAGTGGAACGGTGACGCGAGTATCAAGTGCCTCCTTTGGAAAGTTATCCCCCCGCAACGATGATTCTGAAATAGAAATCAGAGCTTCATGGTCTCCAGTTATTAAATCAGTCGAAGAAATATTTTCTCATGTAGAAGGATGGTGCAACCTCATGACTGAAGTTGCCGGACTTCCACCGATTCCCGATGGAGTTGCATCCATTAGTTCTGCTCGTCGACGTGTCTGAAGTCGAAGAAGAACAGGCGCCAACTCCACTTCTGCATCCCGCGGAAGGCGTTCCTTCAATTATCGATACCGAAGCAGCCTTCGATGTAGCGTTAACTCAATTGACAGCCGGCCATGGTCCCTTCGCCTTTGATGCAGAGCGAGCATCTGGATATAAATACAGTGCGCGCGCATATCTGATTCAAATTAAGAGAGCAGGCGGTGGACTTCATCTGATTGATCCGATTCCTTTTGGCCCAGGACATCGATGCTTTACAGCCCTGAATTCGATGATTTCAGATCAAGAGGTAATTTTGCATGCAAGCACTCAGGATCTGCCTTGTCTTCGTGAAGTCGGCATTTTTCCCCAGACTCTCTTCGATACCGAATTAGGTGGTCGTATCGCAGGTCTTGCTCGCGTTGGGCTAGGTCCTCTCCTTGAATCTCTCATGGGTGCATCACTTGCAAAAGAACATTCGGCAGTTGATTGGTCAAAACGTCCCCTGCCCCATGATTGGCTCAATTACGCAGCCCTTGATGTAGAACTACTGATTGAATTGCGAGATAAGGTTTATCAACTATTAGTCGATGCAGAAAAATGGAGCTGGGCTGAAGAGGATTTTGCCGCAATCATTAACGCCCCAGAACCTGCGCCCCGCATTGACCCATGGCGTCGAACCTCTGGAATGCATAAGGTAAAGAAACGTAACCACATGGCAGTTATTCGCCAGCTATGGCAAGCGCGTAATGAACTTGCTCAGGAGCAAGACATTTCTCCTGGTCGCCTGCTTTCAGATGCAGCAATAACAGAGATTGCTCTTGCATCCGATAAGGATCCGATTACAAATCGCAAGCATCTTGAAAAGATCCTTCGCCCCCTGGGATTGCGAGCGCGCTGGCTAGAAAACGCTGCCATATGGATAAGTTGCATTACAGATGCCGTAGCTCTTCCTGAAGATCAATGGCCAGAGGCGCGTAGCAAGAGCGATGCCATGCCGCCAATCAAGATTTGGCGCGAGCGCTTTCCTGAAAAGTTTGCGCCTCTATCACATGCCCGTTTTAACTTGCAGGTTCGGGCTGAAGAGCTCTCGATTCCACTTGAAAATATGATTAGCCCAGAACTCGTCCGTCGTATCTGCTGGCAACCTCCGACGATTTCAGTCTTTGAGGCTCTGTGCTCCATGGGAGCCCGCCGCTGGCAGGCAGAGATTGCATCCCCCATCCTGGAGGCAGCCCTTCTTGAGACCGATCCCTTAGAAATCGTAGTAGAAGAGGCGCAGACCCAGGAGTGATGAATTACGCAACGCTGGAGTTGCGTAATTCATCAAGGTGAATTAACCTCCCCCTATGCTCAGTACATTCATCATCGCCCTTCGTGAAGGGTTAGAAGCCGCCCTCATCGTCGGCATCCTTGTCGCCTATCTAGTCAAGACCGAGCGACGCAGCCATCTGAAAGCGCTCTGGACCGGTGTGGCAACTGCTATCGCTGCAAGCCTGGCCCTGGGTGCATTCCTGAGCTTTACCTCCGCTGAACTCTCTTCCCGCGGCGAAGAGCTCTTTGCTGGCACAACCTCCTTTGTAGCCGTCGCCCTGGTTACCTGGATGGTCTTCTGGATGAAGCGCACAGCGCGTAGTCTTCGCGATGAGCTCCATGGCAAGGCAGAGGCTGCAGTAACTACTGGCCCTGTTGCTTTAGCATTTGTCGCATTCTTCGCCGTTGCTCGAGAGGGCCTTGAAACATCACTCTTTCTCTACACAAACTTTCGCACTGTCGGCGCTTTCTCAACAGCGACTCTCGGACTCGTACTGGGGCTAGCTCTTGCTGTCGGCCTTGGATTTGGAATTTATAAGAGAGCAGTCAAGATCAACCTCTCTCGCTTCTTTACCTACTCAGGAATCGCGCTCATCATCGTGGCTGCAGGCGTTCTTTCTTATGGAGTTCATGAATTCCAGGAATTTGGCCTCCTGCCGGCTCCAGATGCCTTTGCGTGGGATGTCACTGCCTGGATGCCTAAAGAGTCATTTATCGCAGCCTTCCTAGGTGGAACCATTGGTTTTGATACAACAACCTCATGGTTGCAACTTCTGATCTGGAGCAGCTACCTTGTTGCAACGCTGGTTACCTATCTAGCTCCTGCGAAGAAGGCGAAAACCCTTCTGGCTGCATAGCCTTTTTTACTACTGGCGGGTAACCTAGCAACATACTCACCAGAAGAAGGAAGTCTCATGTCCCGAAGCGTTGTCCTTGTCGATGCAGTTCGCACACCTTTTGGAAAGGCCGGCAGTATGTATGCCGGTACTCGCGCCGATGACCTTATGGTCCGCGCAATGCGTGGGCTCTTAGAGCGAAACCCCAAGGTTGCACCGGATGCAATTGAAGATGTTGCCATCGCTGCTGCAACACAGACTGGTGATCAAGGAATGAATATCGGTCGTAGCGCAACGCTTCTTGCAGGTCTTCCTAAAACCGTTCCTGGGTATTCGATAGATCGCTGGTGCGCAGGTGCGCTAACTGCAACAACAACTATCGCTGGAGCTATCGCGATGGGTGCAATTGATATTGCAATCGCAGGTGGCGTTGAACATATGGGAAATCATCCAATGGGCGAACTCATGGATCCCAATCCACGTTATTTGGCAGAAAAACTTGTTGAACAAGATGCGCTCGCCATGGGTGCAACAGCTGAACGTCTTCATGATCGCTTTCCTCAATTAACAAAAGAACGCGCAGATCGTTACGCCCTTAATTCGCAAATCAAAACTGCCCAGGCTTATGCAGATGGAAAGATTCAGCGCGACTTAATTCCGACTGCGGCGCGAAGTGCAGAACTTGGTTGGGGTATTGCAACCATTGATGAAGGGCCACGACCAACAACGACAATGGAGGGACTTGCTGGTTTAAAGACTCCCTTTCGTCCAGCAGGTCGCGTCACTGCAGGAAACTCATCAGGGCTTAACGATGGTGCAACTGCAGCGTTATTGGCTAGTGAAGAGAAAGCTCTCGAACTTGGGCTAACTATTAAGGCGCGCCTTGTGACCTTTGCCTTTGCAGGCGTGGAACCTGAAGTGATGGGTTACGGACCAGTTCCTGCAACTATTAAAGCTCTTGATAAAGCTGGACTTGTAATTGGCGATATTGGAGCCTTTGAAATTAACGAAGCATTTGCAGTTCAGGTATTAGCTTTCCTTGATCACTTTGCAATCGCAGATGATGATCCGCGCGTTAATCCCTATGGTGGCGCAATTGCTGTCGGACATCCCTTGGCATCATCTGGTGTGCGCCTGATGCTTAATTTGGCGCGAACATTTGAAGAGAAGTTAGATGTGCGTTATGGCATTACAACAATGTGTATCGGTCTTGGAATGGGTGGCACAGTCATCTGGGAGAACCCACACTGGAACGGTACAGCGAGCACTGGAGCAGAACGCTAATGACAACACCAATGGCCCTTCCTGAAGGTGCACCTGAAGAGGTAGTAACGCATGCGCTAGTTCGTGATGTAGATCTAACTCCCTTCGGATTTGCAGGAAACCTTGCGCTCATCACACTCGATAATGGCTTTGATCATAATCGTCCCAATACATTTGGCCCGCAATCACTTCAGGCACTTGGCGCTGCCATCACCGATGCAGCATCGAGAGAGCCTGCGGCAATCGCTATTACTGGTAAGCCATTTATCTTTGCAGCCGGCGCAGACTTATCGGGGCTAGCCTTTCTTAATAAGCGCGAGCAGGCGTTAGCTATCGGCAAACTCGGTCACGATGTCTTCCGCCGCTTTGATGAGATTGGTATTCCAACCTTCGCCTTCATTAATGGGTTAGCCCTCGGTGGCGGTCTAGAAGTTGGACTTCACTGTACCTACCGCACTCTGGCAAGTACCGCCTTTACCGCTCTTCCTGAAGTATTCCTAGGGCTCGTTCCTGGGTGGGGCGGTGCAACGATTGTCCCAAAGCTCATCGGCCCAGAACGCGCAGTGCAAGTAATTATTGGTAATGCACTCAATAACAACACCATGATGAAGTCTAAGGATGCACTTGCACTCGGAGTTGTTGATGCTATCTATGAGCCTTCAGATTTCCTTGAAAAATCTGTCGCCTTTGCTGCCTCTATCTTAAGTGGTGCAAGAAAAATCGAGCGTAAAGATTATTCAACTGATCCCGCATGGGATGCCTCCCTTGCCGCCGGCCGCGCTGCTGCCTTGAAAAAATATGGCGGCGCAGAAATCGCATCTCCTACCAAGGCCCTTGAACTCATCGCTGCCGCGCGAACCAATACACGCGCCGAAGGTTTTGATGCTGAAGATGCAACCTTGGCAGATCTTGTAATGTCAGATCCACTGCGCGCATCCCTTTATGCCTTCAACGTTATTCAGAAGAAGCGCAAAAAAGTTGAAGGTGCGCCCAAGCCTGCTCTTGCCAGAAAAGTTTCTCGCGTCGGAGTAGTTGGTGCAGGGCTCATGGCTTCACAACTAGCGCTCCTGCTTCTACGTAATCTCAAATGTCCTGTTGTCATGACAGATATCGATCAAGAGCGCGCGGATAAAGGCGTTGCGTGGGTTAAGGCAGAGCTCGCCAAGTTGGTCGAGAAGAAGCGTATGAGCGCTGAATCTGCGGGCCGCCTTACGCTATTAATCAGCGGATCTGCCGACCAACAAGTTTTTGCTGGTTGTGATTTTGTCATTGAGGCAATCTTTGAAGAGCTCACACTCAAGCAGGAACTCTTTAAGAAGCTTGAACAGATTGTCGGACCAGAATGTGTCTTAGCCACTAATACGTCATCGCTCTCTGTCGAGCGTATGAGTGAAGGCCTTGAACACCCAGAACGCGTAGTGGGCTTTCACTTCTTCAACCCTGTTGCAGTGATGCCTCTTCTTGAGGTTGCTCGCACTTCAAAGACCGATGATGCGACAACTGCTACAGCCGTGGCTATAGGTAAAGAGCTCAAAAAAACAATGATCATCTGCAAAGATGCTCCTGGCTTCGTTGTTAATCGCTTGCTCACTCGCTTTATGGGTGAGATCACCGATGCAGTCGATGAGGGAACAGAGCCTGCAGTTGCCGATAATGCAATGCGCAGTATCGGTTTCCCGATGTCTCCATTTGAACTACTGGGACTTGTAGGGCCAGGTGTGGCGCTGCATGTGGCTGAAACTCTCAATAAGAATCTTGGGCCCCGCTATCGCATCTCCCCTACGATGCAACGTCTTGTTAAAGAAGGCGTTCGCACTTTCTACATCAAAGATGACTCTGGCAAATTAGTACCTAATCCAGCTGCAGTTGCACTTATGGAAAAGGGCGATAAGCCATCAACTGCTGAAGAAGTTCGCATGCGCGCACTAAAAGCTTTGGCTGAAGAAGCTCGCATGATGCTTGATGAAGGCGTCGTTTCAACTCCGGCTGAGATTGATCTCTGCATGTTGATGGGCGCTGGTTGGCCGATGCATCTTGGAGGAATACTTCCCTACCTGGACCGCGAAGGAATTAGCGAGGCTGTTTCTGGTCAGCGCTTTCATGCACCGGGTATTGGATCTCTACCACAGTAGAACTCCACTCGACAATATCGCGTGAAATCTTCTGAGCTGTAATTCCTAAATCTTCCATTATCTGTGCTCGCTTTGAGTGCTCGATAAATTCAAGCGGTACGCCGATACTGTGGATGGCAACGTTGAGCCCGCACTCACGGAAGAGCTCAGATATTGAGCTAGCAATTCCAGCATGGCGAATTCCATCTTCAAGGACAACAACGCTCTTATAGCGCTGGGCCATGGTGATCAGCGATTCTGGCAGCGGCTTTACCCAACGCGGATCAATAACTGTGACGCCAACGCCTTCGCGGTATGCCTGAGATGCCGCTTCAACAGCGATAGCAGCCATTGCGCCAACGCTGACAAGAAGTACATCGGCACTCTCTCCGCGATAGAGAACATCTATGCCATCGCGGCGTTCGAAGGCTGGAATATCTGGCTGGACTGCGCCCTTAGGAAAGCGAATAAGAGAGGGAGCATCAGAAATGAGAAGAGCTTCACGGAGAGTTTCTCG
>DJBN01000114.1:18017-18456 GCA_002430075.1 Actinobacteria bacterium UBA5975
GGTCCATCATCGCCTGTAATACCAGAGCGATCTAATACGAAGGTAACTCCCGCCTTATGCAGTGCAACATCAAGGAGTAGCTGATCAAAGGCGCGATTAAGGAAGGTTGAATAAAGTGCAACGACTGGATGCAGTCCAGTAAAGGCAAGGCCTGCAGCACTTGTTACTGCATGTTGTTCGGCGATACCGACATCTATTGTGCGATCAGGGAATGTCTCTTCAAATTTATCTAACCCTGTTGGTCCAAGCATTGCAGCGGTAATAGCTACGATATCGCTGCGTTCGTGGCCCAGAACCGTCAACTCTTCAGCAAAGATATCGGTCCAACTGGTAGATGACTCTGCAAGAGGTGCGCCAGTTTCTGGATCAACTACTCCAACAGCATGAAACTTCTCAGCTTCATCATCTGTTGCAGGCTTATGGCCTCGCCCTTTTTCAA
>DJBN01000114.1:18591-19053 GCA_002430075.1 Actinobacteria bacterium UBA5975
GATGACATGAATAAGTACTGGTTCACCAAATTCTTTAGCCTGTTCAAGAGCTCGCTCCATAGCAGTAATATCGTGGCCATCGATGGGGCCTACATATTTAAGGCCAAGGTCTTCAAACATTCCTTGAGGGGCCACAATGTCCTTGATGCCCTTCTTCATTCCGTGCAAAGTTTCATAAATTGGGCTGCCGACTACTGGAGTCTTTGCGAGAACTTCCTTGCCCCAATCAAGGAAACGTTCATAGCCACGAGTTACTCGAAGTGTTGAAAGATAGGTAGCAAGACCTCCGATAGTGGGTGAATAGGACCTCTCGTTGTCATTAACAACAATTATTAAATTCCGATCATCAGCTGCTGCGATGTTATTGAGTGCTTCCCAAGACATTCCACCAGTGAGTGCTCCATCACCGACTACGACGACGACATGGCGATCTCTCTGACCGGTCAGCGAGAACCCCCGAGA
>DJBN01000114.1:19339-20020 GCA_002430075.1 Actinobacteria bacterium UBA5975
GAGAGCGCAGTTGATGCATGTGAATTTTCGATTACATCATGAGCGCTTTCTCGACGGTTGGGGTAGCCAGCTATTCCGCCACGTTGACGCAGCAAATCAAATTGGTCGGCGCGTCCTGTGACAATTTTATGTACATATGACTGATGTCCGGTGTCGAAGAGAACGACATCGCGTGGTGAATTAAAGATGCGATGGATAGCAAGCGTTAGTTCGACAACGCCTAGATTTGGACCCAGATGTCCGCCGGTCTTTGAAACTTTTGCGATAAGAAATTGGCGAATCTCTTCGGAGAGTATGACTAGCTCATCCTGTGACAGGGTGCGCAGATCCTCTGGGCTCTTAATCGATTCAAGCATTGGAGCAGTCTAGATTAGCCACGCAGTTGGCGCAGTACGTACTGCATGATTCCACCGTGGCGATAGTAATCCGCCTCTCCAGGCGTATCGATACGTACCTTGGCGGCAAAGCTCTTACCACCTGCGGTCACAGTGACCTCTTTAGGAATAGAACCGTTATTGAGAGCATCAACTCCTGAAATCATAAATGTTTCATCGCCTGTGAGTCCAAGAGATTGAACGCTAGCGCCATCGGTAAATTGCAATGGAAGCACACCCATTCCAATGAGATTTGAACGATGGATACGTTCAAAACTTTCGGCGATGACCGCCTTGACGCCAAGTA
>DJBN01000114.1:20236-22299 GCA_002430075.1 Actinobacteria bacterium UBA5975
CCAACTCCTGCAGCTTGGTATGCAACTGATGCATCGTAAATTGTTGCCTGATCACCATTGCTGAGGAAGTTTCTTGTGAATCCACCTTCGACTCCATCGAGAAGTAGATTCTTAAGACGAATATTTGCAAAGGTGCCGCGAATCATTACCTCATGATTTCCACGTCGAGAACCGTATGAGTTGAAATCCTTACGATCTACTCCGTGCGCCTCAAGATATTTTCCTGCTGGTGAATCAGCTTTGATATTTCCAGCAGGTGAGATGTGATCAGTAGTGACCGAATCCCCCAAAATTGCAAGTACGCGTGCACCTGTTATATCTGTAACCGGTTTCGGTTCTGCAGGCATGCCTTCAAAGTAGGGAGGCTTGCGCACATAGGTAGATTGAGGGTCCCAATCGAAGGTTTTGCCTGTTGGTGTATCGAGTGACTTCCAGCGATGATCTCCATCGAAGACCGTTGCATAATCTTTCTTAAACATTTCTGATGAGATTGACGATTCAATTACTGATTGAATCTCTTGTGCTGATGGCCAGATATCCTTTAAGAAGACTGGATTGCCGGACTTATCGGTACCCAATGAATCTGACTCAAAATCATGATCCATAGTCCCAGCTAGCGCGTATGCAACGACGAGTGGGGGTGAAGCTAAGTAGTTCATCTTCACATCGGGGCTGATGCGCCCTTCAAAGTTTCTGTTTCCTGAAAGAACTGCAGTCACTGCAAGGTCTTTCTCGTTAACGGCCTTACTGATCTCTAGCGGAAGCGGTCCAGAGTTTCCAATGCAAGTAACACAGCCATAACCGACAAGATTAAAACCAAGGGCTTCCATATATCGAGTCAGGTCAGCTCGATCATAGTAATCGGTAACAACCTTTGAGCCCGGTGCCAAGGTGGTCTTTACCCATGGCTTTGATGTAAGCCCTTTCTCTACCGCCTTTTTGGCAAGCAGAGCGGCGCCAATCATGACTGATGGGTTAGAAGTATTCGTGCATGATGTAATCGAGGCAATGACCACATCGCCATTTTTAATGGTGGTATCGGTGCCCTTTACGTTGACAGGGTAAGCCTCTTTGCCAGTCTTATCCGAGTAATAGGTAGGCAGAATCTGCTCAAATGCTTCTTTAGAGGATGTTAATGAAATTCTATCTTGAGGGCGCTTGGGGCCAGCGATTGAAGGAACAATTGTCGCTAGGTCCAGCTCTAGAGTTTCAGAGTATTTAGGAGCCACATCGGGGTTATGCCAAATTCCGGTTCGCTTTGCATATTCTTCGACTAACGCTATTTGATCTGGGGTGCGTCCGGTTAGCTCTAAATATCGAATCGTCTCTTCATCAATTGGGAAGATTGCGCAGGTAGATCCGTACTCTGGGGACATATTCCCGATTGTTGTGCGATTTGCCATTGGTAGCGCCGTAACACCAGGGCCATAAAATTCCACAAACTTTCCAACTACTCCGTGCTTTCTAAGTGCCTGCGTAATTGTTAAAACTAAATCAGTTGCAGTCGTTCCAACTGGCATCATTCCATTCAACTTAAAGCCAACAACGCGTGGAATTAGCATGGAGACTGGTTGACCCAGTAGCGCTGCTTCAGCTTCAATACCACCAACGCCCCAACCCAGGACACCAAGTCCATTGACCATAGTGGTATGCGAATCTGTGCCAACAACCGTATCTGGATAAGCGCGAAGAACTCCATCAACATTACGTGTCATTACAACTCTAGCCAGGTACTCGATATTTACTTGGTGAACAATTCCAGTTCCGGGTGGCACAACTTTAAATTCATCAAAGGCGCTCTGGCCCCAACGGAGAAAACGATAACGCTCTTGGTTCCTCTGATATTCGATATCTGTATTCTCTTCAAACGAGGTCTTGGTTCCGAACTTGTCAGCAATTACTGAGTGGTCAATCACTAGCTCTGCTGGGGCTAGTGGATTTACCTTTGCGGGATCTCCGCCAAGATCAGAGATCGCTTCACGCATTGTGGCTAGATCGACGATGCACGGGACTCCAGTGAAATCCTGCATGATTACTCGAGCTGGAGTGAATTGAATTTCAGT
>DJBN01000003.1 GCA_002430075.1 Actinobacteria bacterium UBA5975
AAGGCCCGGTAGCGCAGTTGGTTAGCGCGCCGCCCTGTCACGGCGGAGGTCGCGGGTTCAAGTCCCGTCCGGGTCGCTAGAAGAGAGTGTCCACACACTCTCTTCTTTTTAACTATAACTCCATATTGGCTCGGTAGCTCAGTTGGTACGAGCGCGCGACTGAAAATCGTGAGGTCGACAGTTCGATCCTGTCCCGAGCCACAATTATTTTTTACTTTAAATTAGCCGGCAGAACCAGAACCTGATGGTCCTGCTTTGCGCTGAACTTGTGGAGCACCGCCGCTGCGTTGGCCACCACGGATCTTCGAGCCTGTTTCGGAATGAGTCTGTGTGCCTGGAGCGCCCTTCTTATTCTTCTTTGCTTCAAGGGCTGCAAGCATTCTTGCTTTCACATCATCATTTTTATCGCTCATGGTGGTAAGTCTACCCCTCAGATGGAATTCTTAAGAAGTAAATGAGTTTTGATAGCCACGCTACTGCGCCAACAACTATCAATTGAAGCCCCAAGGTATCGGGCCAGATGTAGATAGAAATAGAGATGAGGCCGTAGAAGGCTGCCATTGCCCACAAGGTGAATGCCGTGGATCGGCGGTTTAAGCCTTTTCTCATCAAGCGATGTGACAGATGATCGCGCCCACCTTGAAAAGGAGAAATGCCCCGATAGAGCCGTGAAATCACTGCAACTGTTGTATCAAGAATTGGGGTAGCCATTAAGAAAAGGGGAATGGAGAGAGATTTATAGGAAGGAATAACTCCGGGGCTTAAGCGAATAGTGAGTACAGAGATGATAATTCCCAAGAAGAGTGAACCAGCATCGCCCATATAAATCTTGGCTGGGTGGCGATTCCAGATGAGAAATCCAGCAGTAGCACCAGCGGTCACGATGGCAAGGGCGCTGACTAAAACTTGCTGGCGATCGTAGGCGATAAAGAAGAGGAAAAAGGTAATGACGGTAACTGTTCCTGCAGCTCCTCCATCATGGTTATCGAAGAAGTTGATGGAATTGGTTACTCCGACTATCCAGAGAACAGTGACAAAATAGTTGATGAAGTGGTTGTTAAAGGCAAAACCCATTGTGTCTGTGATAGTCAGAATAACCGCAACCACGATCCCTGTGAAGGTTTGGGCAACCAGACGTGGCCATGGTTCAAGCCCTTTGAGGTCATCCCACAAGCCCATTGCAGAGATTGCAATAGCTGGCACCAAGACAAAGCTTGCTAACTTAAGAGTTTCTAGAGAGAAATTTACTGCTAGTAGAGAACCGTAGGATGCTGCAATAATTCCAATTGCAATTGCAACGCCGCCCAAATATGGAACTGGATCTTTCTGGACTTTGCGAGCCAAGGTTGGAGCATCGACAGCTCCGATACGTAAGGCTAACTGACGAATTGCCGGAGTAATGGCGCCGACAAAAATAAAGGTTAAAAACCCAAGAAAGAAAAATTGCGCGATTGAATAAGTCATTATGAAAAAAGGGTTTTAGCTCTGTGCCTTGAAGTAATTCTGACGAAGTTCATCAACTTCGGATTTGCGATATCTGCGGTGTCCGCCAAGAGTGCGAATCGAGTTGAGTTTTCCAGCCTTTGCCCAACGAGTCACCGTCTTGGGATCAACACCGAAGAGTTCTGCTACTTCGCGTGGGGTGAGAAGCACCTCAGCATCTGGCAATCGATTCATAACTTCCCCCAAGAAGCGGCGCCATAACCTGTCCATTTTGCGCCTTTATGTCGCAAAGTATCCCCCACTGCCTGGCCAGTAGCAATACTGCCAAGATGAATTTACGCTTTATATAGCCGATTCAAATGCTTGAACTGCTCTCCATCGTGAAACTAGACGCTCATAACCCTGTCCTGCAATCGCACCATCGCCGGCTTGAAGCCCCGACAAACTAAAGGCTACATCTTCAATCGATGAATCATCATTTAAGCCATCCTGTCCTTGGCTACGAAGTGCACCATCGAGATAGCTGGCAAGTCCGCCATAATCGAGTTCAACAAGGGATTCGGGGTGAAAAAGTTCTAACCAGTCCAACATATTTTCAATCTCTTGTTCGACTGGACCTGGACCAAATGCAGAGAGGACTATTTCGTGAGATGACTCTGTGCGTTCTCGCGCCTTTGCCATCGTTGTTCTTGCAATTGAGAAGGGGCCATCTTCATCTATTCCATGGACTCGCTCTTCAGGAATGTAGAGAGAGAACCAGCGAGGTGGGATTACCCAATTTTCAGTAATGATATGTGGAACGCGATCTTCTAAGAGATCTACACCTGTTGTGATTACCTCTTCTAGGGATGGCGGAATAAAAAATGGTGTAATCGATGATGGAAGCGATTCTTTAAAATCATCGAGCGCTGCCCAGCAACGAGTCGCCGTCGACCATGGACAGACGTATCGAATGTTATTGATATCAAGAACATGGGCACCATCAGGTCGTACTGCCGGAGGTTCAGGGAAAACTAAACGGCGTAGAGCGAGCGCTTGCTCTTCTTTCCGTGAATCAATCGATGTATCAATATTTTGCCAACGGATTCGATCTACCGGTTCAAATGCTGAAAGTGGTTCGTAGATACGAAGGGATGCAACGTACGGAGTTGGTCTCACGTAGAAAGGCTACTTATTAATTCTTATGCGCGTGGAATGTAATTGCCTTCAGCAAAGGGATCATTGTCATCCTGATTTTGCTGGTTAGGAACATCGCCATGGAGTTCCTTCGTAAGGCGATCGAGGTCCATCTCCTGAGAGTTGTACTTCAAATCACGAGCAACTTTGGTTTGCTTAGCTTTTGCACGGCCGCGACCCATTGGGCGACCTCCTTACGATTAGCTGATGTGTCAGGCGCGTAGGTTATCGCGACTTGGCGTCGGACTCCAAAGCAACGGCAAATGAGCGAGTTTTAACCCTGTGGCGCAGGGCAAAGTAGCCCATGACCTGCAGAAACAGGCTCAGGGTCATCGTAGGGATGCGGAAGCGGTGGTCTCCGATCGTTCCCATGGCTACCAGCCATGAGATGAGGACAGGGATAAAGCTGGCATAAGCCAGGTTGGCATAGATGCCGCGCATCGAGCGGAGCCAGAAGAAGCCGATAAAGAAGAGTGAGATACACCCAACTGTCCAGAAGAACGAAATGCCGCGACCAACTGATTTATAAACCAAGTCATTTCCAGATTGGCTGCCCTTTGCAATATTTACAATGGGATCAATCTTGAGCCATGGATTTCTCGCCATCGTTCCATTACCAAGTGGACCAGACCATGGCGTCCAGTAGAACCAACCTTTATTAATAAGTAATCTAATTGATTTAACTGGGTTAGATAGGTACCACGTGATAACGCACCTAACTACATCATTATCTGAAACGGTTGTCGCAGGAGCTACGGGTTCGCAAGGAACATCAGGTCCCGCATGTGCATATCCACCTGCGGTTTCATCTCCTGCACCCAAGCGCATGGTGACACCCAGGTTTGTAGAAATTACAGCTTTATCAATCGACTGGATGTTTCTTTGAATCATAATTGCTGGCGCGATTGCCATAATTCCAATTACTCCAACAAGGATCAAGGCTTGAACCTTGCGGTTCTTATACATAAGCGCCCACACAATTGCTAGCACAATCGAGGTAAGAACCCAGCGAGGTTGCATAAAGGATGCAAGGGCTGAGAAAAAACCGGCAGAAATAACTCGAAGTATCAATCCACGATCATTGGCGCTCTGCAGTGATTTCATGATCAGGCCAACAACCATCAACATGCAGGCAGCGATAGGGCTTTCGTATCCCACAGCTAAAGAGCTCAGAGATAGCGTTGGGTTGAAAGCCAATACCAATCCAATGAGGAACATATATGGCTGCATCTTTGTGCCACGTAACTGCTTGACGAAGTAATAACTTGAATATGCGTAGAAGATAGATTGTGAAAATGAAATCAAATAGATGAGATGAGCCAAGGAAATCTTGCAGAGAATCCAGATCAAGATTGGATAACCCGCTGGCCAGTAAGAAAGAATACTTTTATCGCTCAAATAGCCTTGAGCAAGCAGTCCATCAACGCCACTTAAGTAGTTCTCGCCATCTGCACCTAACCACCCGCCCAAAATTGCGCCATCTGCGCCGCGGATATTGCTCATTGTGATGAGCTTGATGACGAAAGCCAAGACAGGGATTGCAATCAAATAGAAGTTGATCTTACTTAAAGATTTAGCTTGCCTCTGTCGTGCGATCTTTGACTTACTTGCCATGCTTCTTATCCTCCGTATTGAGAAACCAAGTATGAAGGGGCTTTATCGTTATCGCCAGAAGGCTCAACGGTTCCAGCTGCCCATGCTTTCATTCCACGCGCAGCTAGTGAGCGAATAACGAGATCTGCGATGCTCGGGTCGATAATTGCTGACATTCCGATACCACAGTTCCATGTGCGTTCCATATCTTCTTGGGGAACTGAAGCCACGGTTGCTAGAAATTTCATCTCCGCAGGTAGCGACCATGTGGACCTGTCGTACTTTGCTGTAAGCCCTGCAGGAATGACACGGGCAGTGTTATCGGCAAGTCCACCGCCAGTGATGTGGCTAAAGGTGTGCAACTTCTCGCCTTGAGCACGAATAAGTGCAAGACAATCCAATGTGTAAATTTCAGTAGGAGTTAAAAGTAATTCGCCAAGGGTTTTGCTTAACCCTTCATAGCTCTTTGATAAATCTAGATTCTGTGATTTTAAAATATGTCGAATTAATGAATATCCGTTTGCATGAAAGCCACTTGATGGCATGGCAATAATTACATCGCCTGACTTCACACGATGTGCGCCTAGTTGGTTATCCGCATCAACTGCCCCAGTAGCAGCGCCTGCAATATCGAATTCATCTTCATCTAAGAGCCCAGGGTGTTCTGCCGTTTCTCCGCCAATGAGTGCGGTTCCCGCCTTTTCACACCCGCGAGCAATTCCCGAAACAATATCTGCGATGCGCTCTGGAATTACTTTGCCAACTGCAATGTAATCAGTCATGAAGAGCGGTTCTGCCCCGCAAACAACTAAGTCATCTACAACCATGGCGACAAGATCTTCACCGATGGTGTCGTACTTTCCCATTAAGCGAGCAATTTCAGTTTTAGTGCCAACACCATCGGTTGAGGTCGCAAGCAACGGTTGTTTCATTGCTTTAAGAGCAGAGGCATCAAAGAGCCCTGCAAATCCACCGATTCCGCCCATTACTTCCGGGCGAGACGCACGTGCAATCGATGCCTTCATCAATTCAACTGCGCGGTCACCTGCATCGATATCCACACCAGAATCTTTATAGGTTGCCATTACAGATGGACCTTATCTGTGTGAATATCGTTAACTTCAAGTCTGGTCTTACCTTCTGATAAATCCGTTGGAATTGCAATCGGATATACGCCAGAGAAACAAGCGGTGCAGAGCTTTGATTCGGGCACTCTTGTAGCCTCGATCAGTCCTTCTTGCGATACATAAGCTAAAGAATCAGCTCCGATAGATCTGCGAATTTCTTCAATTTCTAATCCACTGGCAATGAGTTCAGCGCGAGTCGCAAAATCGATACCGTAGAAGCAAGGCCACTTCACTGGAGGCGAAGAGATACGCACGTGAATCTCGAGCGCTCCCGCTTCGCGCAACATCCGTACAAGTGCGCGTTGAGTATTACCGCGGACGATTGAATCATCGACAACGATAATTCGTTTGCCTTCAATAATTTCACGTAAAGGATTGAGTTTTAAACGTATACCTAATTGGCGAATAGTCTGCGAAGGTTGAATAAAGGTACGTCCAACATAAGAATTCTTTACAAGGCCCAGGCCGTAGGGAATACCAGATTCTTTTGCATATCCAATAGCTGCCGGGGTTCCAGATTCAGGAACTGGGATAACTAAATCAGCATCGACCGGAGCTTCGATAGCAAGGCGTTGACCTATTCTTCCACGAACAGCATGGATTCCTTGTCCCGCAATTGTTGTATCTGGGCGCGCAAGATAGACATACTCGAAGATGCATCCCTTTGGTTCTGGCGTTGCCCACATCTGTGAACGTATTCCATCTTCATTAATTGCAAGAAATTCTCCAGGTTCAACTTCTCGTACAAAGGCTGCTCCGACGATATCGAGGGCCGCTGATTCTGATGCAACCACCCACCCGCGCTCAAGCTTTCCAATTACAAGTGGGCGAACTCCGTGGCGATCACGTGCGGCATAGAGCGTTTGTTCATCCATAAAGACGAGCGAGAAGGCTCCTTCAAGTTTTGGAAGGACAGCTAATGCGCTTGCTTCCACATTCTTCTCGTCTTGTAGACCAATGAGCGCTGTCATGATTTCAGTATCTGTCGTGGCGCCACGATCATTTTTCTGGGGCTCGGCCTCTAGTTTCTGTACCAATTCAGCAAGAGAGCCTGTATTCGTTAAATTTCCATTATGTGCAAGAGCAAGGGTTCCGTACTTCGTTGGGCGAAGAGTTGGCTGCGCATTTACCCAGGTACTAGAACCTGTAGTGCTGTAGCGACAATGGCCAATCGCTAGATTTCCGACAAGGGATGCAAGATCAGTCTCTGTAAATACCTGTGAAACAAGGCCCATATCCTTATAAATAAGGATTCGTTCGCCATCGGAAGTTGCAATGCCTGCAGATTCTTGACCGCGGTGCTGAAGAGCGTAGAGTCCATAAAAAGTTAACTTTGCTACTTCTTCACCCGGTGCCCATACTCCAAATACGCCACATGCATCTTGAGGACCCTTATCTGCATCGAGAATATTGTGGTTAAGCAATCCATCGGGGCGGCGGCTCATGGCTCCATCCTAAGCGGTAGTAGCTCAGTTAAATCTGCGCGAACTCCCGAAGCGTTGATAGCACCACTGGCCATAGCCTCGGCCCAGCTTCTTTCTCCGCTGGCTAGCGCAAGCCAAGTGGAGGCATCCATCTCGATGACATTAGCCGGCGTTCCCCGTGTATGCGTTGGCCCCGCGCCACATTGAACTGCAGCATATGGTGGGATTCGAACTTCAATGGCGCGACCAGGAGACCGTTGCGTTAAAAGGGCAAGCGTTGCCTTTACCTCTGCAAGGATTTCTGGATCGCGCATTTACTTATCCGAATAACTTTGGAAATGTTTGGGTGTGGGCTAGTCGCAACTCTGTTAACGGAATTGATGCGCTATTAATCACAAGTGCATCTCCTCCAGTTACACCTATTTTTGTTAGTGCAATTTTTTGAGATTGCGCTTCTTCTGTAAGCGCCCCAACTTGATCTGGTTCAACAGCCACAACAACTCGCCCTGGTGTCTCGCTCAATAAAGTCATGCCCACGTTATTGAGTTGAATTGATGCGCCTGTATTGTGGCGAAGCACCATTTCAGTCAGAGTTGCAGATAATCCACCTTGGCTTAAATCATGTGCTGCGGCAAAAATCTTCTTGGTGCGACCTGCGACCAGAAGTTCAATCAATCGCATTTCGCGCTGAAGATCGGCAAGTGGAGCAACGCCACCTCTTTGATTATGCATATAAGCCCATTCGCTCCCGGCAAGATCATCGTTAGTTTCACCTAAGAGATAGAGCTCAAGACCTGCGCGGTCAAATGACATTGGCGTGCGGGTGCGAACATCGTCAATGACCCCAAGTACGCCAATAACAGGGGTCGGAAGGATCGCAACCGAACCGGTCTGGTTGTAGAAAGATACATTTCCGCCTGTTACAGGCAGCCCCATTTCAAGACATCCATCGGCAAGACCGCGCACAGTTTCAGCAAATTGCCACATGACGCCAGGATCTTCTGGAGACCCAAAGTTAAGGCAATTAGTTACTGCAAGCGGCTTAGCCCCTGCAGTTGCGATATTTCGTGCAGCCTCTGCGAGTGCAAGCTTTGCGCCTTCATAAGGGTTGAGATAAGACCAATTTGCATTGGCATCTGTTGCCACTGCAACACCTAGATGAGTCTCTTCATCAATTCTTACCATTCCTGAATCATCTGGTTGAGTTTGAATTGAGTTACCTTGTACATAACGATCGTATTGATCTGTAATCCAAGATTTATCTGCGAGATTAGGTGCTGCCGCCAACTGTAGAACTGTGGCTTTTATTTCATCCTTCGTTGATGGAATTGGAAGACTTAATATCTCTTGTGCAGCTTTTTCAATATATGCGGGTTGCGCAAATGGTCGTGTATAGACAGGGCCATCATGAGCCACGGTGCGAGGTGGTACATCGACAATAAGTTGACCATTCCATGTAATTTCTAAGTGGCTGCCGTCAGTTACTTCACCGATGACGGTGACAGTTACATCCCACTTTTCACAGATTTCTAGAAAGCGTGCAATCTTGCTTGGTTCCACAATTGCGCACATGCGTTCTTGGGATTCAGACATTAGAATTTCTTCTGGTGACAGTGACGGATCGCGAAGCGGAACTTTATCCAATTGAACTTTCATTCCACCTGAGCCACCGGATGCAAGCTCTGAAGTCGCACACGAAAGTCCTGCTCCACCAAGATCTTGAATTCCTACAACTAAATCTTCTGCAAAAATTTCTAGCGAACATTCAATCAGGACCTTCTCTACAAAGGGGTCTCCTACTTGAACAGCAGGGCGCTTTGCCGGTCCCTTTGATTCAAAGGTCTCTGATGCAAGAACGGATACGCCACCAATTCCATCGCCACCGGTCTTTGCTCCATATAAAACGACGAGATTTCCAGCTCCTGCAGCCTTTGCCAGCTTAATATCACTATGTTTCATGACTCCGATGCAGAGCGCATTGACTAAAGGGTTTCCTAAATAGCTCTCATCAAAGACGACTTCACCACCGATATTGGGAAGTCCAAGACAGTTTCCATAACCTCCAACTCCAGCCACGATACCTGGCAGCACACGCTTTGTATCTGGTGCATCAGCTGGGCCAAAGCGCAGGGGATCCATCACAGCAATTGGTCTTGCACCCATTGTCAAAATGTCACGGACGATTCCACCTATACCCGTAGCAGCGCCTTGATACGGCTCGATAAAAGATGGGTGATTGTGGGATTCAATTTTAAATGTAACTGCATAGCCTTGTCCAACATCAACTACGCCGGCGTTCTCACCAATTCCGACAAGCAGAGCATCACTCTTAACTGCCTTGTCACCAAATTGCTTTAAGTGAACTTTTGATGATTTATAAGAACAATGTTCAGACCACATGACTGAATACATAGCAAGCTCTGATGATGTGGGTCGACGACCTAAAATTTCTTTAATCCGAGCATACTCATCTGGCTTTAACCCGAGCTCTGCAAAAGGTTGAACCATATCTGGATTTATTTGAGCCATAGAAACCGTATCGAGTGACATTACTTCGTACTTCCTGTCACTAAGGATTTCAAAACTGAGGTAAAGAATCCAAGTCCATCAGCAGATGGGCCTGTCAGCGAATCAATCGCATGTTCTGGGTGAGGCATAAGACCCACAATATTTCCACGCTCGTTGGTGATGCCAGCGATAAGATTTCGAGAACCGTTGGGATTTTCTCCCACATATCTAGCAACAATGCGACCTTCACCTTCAAGGACTGCAAGAGTTTGATCATCACACATATAGGCGCCTTCACCATTCTTCAGCGGAATAACAATCTCTTGCCCAGGTGAATAAGAGGAAGTCCATGCTGTATCTGTATTTTCAATCCTTAACTTCTGGTCTTTACATAGGAAGTGAAGTTCGTGATTGCGAGTCAGGGCTCCTGGAATCAAATGGGCTTCGGCCAGTACCTGAAAGCCATTACAGATGCCTAGGAGAGGCATTCCACCCTGGGCAGCTTTAATGATGGGTTCCATAACCGGTGAAAACCTCGAAATTGCTCCACAGCGAAGGTAGTCACCGTATGAGAAACCACCAGGCAAAATAACTGCATCAACAGCATGCAAATCTGCATCATTGTGCCAGAGCGCTACCGCTTCACCACCAGCGCGACGAACTGCGCGAGCTGCATCTCGATCATCGAGAGTTCCAGGAAATGTAACAACACCAATTTTCATTTGTCTTACTTCTCCACTCGAACTGTGAAGTTTTCAATGACTGGATTTGACAGTAACTTTTCCGCTGCTTTCTCAACTTCGGCTAATTGTGCTTGCGTTGGTTCACCATCTACTTCAATCTCAAATCGTTTTCCCTGCCGTACATCTTTAGCAAAGGTGAAGCCCAGTCGAGGTAGCGCTGCAGCAACAGCCTTGCCCTGAGGGTCGAGAATTTCAGGCTTTAACATCACATCGACCACTATTTTTGCCATCTTTATATCTCCCTAGTTTGTGATTAAAAAATTAATTAAAACTTATTTCCTGTTAAGCGTTCAAAAGCCTCTTCATATCTTTGGGCAGTTTTTTCTACGATTTCATCTGGAAGTTCTGGCGGCGGAGATTTCTTATCCCAACCGCTTTGCGTTAACCAATCGCGGAGAAATTGCTTATCAAATGATGGTTGCTGTTTTCCTGGCGACCAGCTATCGAGCTCCCAGAATCGCGATGAATCTGGGGTTAGAGCTTCGTCACCTAGGGTAATTAGACCTTGTGAATCTAGCCCAAATTCAAATTTAGTATCTGCCAGAATGATTCCACGCTCGCGAGCAAATTCGGCTGCTGTGTCATATAGCTTGAGAGTCACTCTTTTAAGTTCGTGCGCTTCTTCTTCTCCTACAATCTTGGCGGCTGATTCGAAGTCGATATTGATGTCGTGATCGCCAACTTCTGCTTTGGTTGCAGGGGTGAAGATACTTTCTGGCAGTTCAGAACCATCCAGTAAGCCTGCTGGGAGCGGGTTTCGGCAGAGAGATTGGCTCTGTTTATATTCAGTTAAACCGCTACCCGTGAGATATCCGCGAGCCACGCACTCGATTGCAAACATCTGAAGAGGAGCAACAATGACCGCGCGATCTGCGACAGCAGCTGGAACCTCATCAGAGATGATGTGATTTGGAAGAATATCCTCAAGGAGTTCAAACCAAAATAGAGAGAGCTGAGTAAGAATCGCACCTTTATTAGGAATGGTGGTTGGTAAAACCCAATCGAAGGCTGAGATTCGATCAGATGCCACGAGGAGTATTTCATCGGAACCATTTGTGTAGAGATCTCGAACCTTGCCGGTACGAAGGTGCTTCCACCCATCAATGAAGGGGGCTGGTGGTGCACCTGCTGCACCAAAGCCACTCATTGCAATCTCACTATCAGAGAATAGAGCTGGGCTTGTACTGCGCAGCGGCAGGGTGCGCGGATGTAATCGCCTCAATGCGATTAACAACTCGAGCTACTTGTTGGCGAGCATCGCCAGTAAATTCAATTGGGCTTCCGATTAGAGCATTTAGCTCAGCTCGCTTAAATGGAATTCGATTATCTGCAGATATTGCATCGAGAAAATTATTTGGCTTTCCTTCGCGCATACCAAGTGCGGCAGCAACTGCGTGTTCCTTAATAGCCTCATGTGCGATTTCGCGACCCACGCCAGCTTTCACTGAGGCCATCAGAATTTTCGTTGTTGCAAGAAATGGTAGATAGCGTTCTAACTCTGCAGAAATCACTGCGGGAAATGCTCCGAATTCGCTAAGAACTGTGAGAGTTGTTTCTAATAGGCCATCCATCGCGTAAAAAGCATCGGGTAAAGCAACTCGACGAACCACGCTGCACGAAACATCGCCTTCATTCCATTGATTTCCGGCCAATTCAGAGACCATTGATGCATATCCGCGAAGAACGACAGTTAGTCCATTTACACGTTCACACGAGCGTGTATTCATCTTGTGTGGCATTGCAGATGAACCAACTTGGCCAGCCTTAAATCCCTCTGTAACAAGCTCGGCACCTGCCATGAGGCGAATTGATGTTGCAAGGGACGAAGGCGCGGTAGCCAATTGAACAAGAGTGGTCAGTACTTCGTAATCAAGAGATCGCGGATAAACCTGACCTGTGGAATCCAAAACACGATCAAAGCCCAACTCTTTTGCAATAGATGCCTCAAGGTTTTGGTGTGCCTGTGTCGAACCAAGCAAGTCGATTGAATCTTGCGCAGTACCTACTGGTCCTTTAATACCGCGCATTGGATATCTACTTTGTAAAGATACTAGGCGCTCGTATGCATAGAGAAGTTCTTCTGCAGCAGAAGCAAAACGCTTTCCTAAAGTAGTGATTTGTGCAGGCACATTATGCGAACGGCCCGCTATTGGTTGATCGGTGTACTGGCTTGCCTTAACGGCGAGGGATGCAAGGAGTGCAACGACTTTATTATGAATGAGAGCAAGACCATCTTTTATTTGAAGAGCCTCGATATTTTCAGTAAGGTCGCGACTTGTCATGCCGGCGTGAATTGCTTCGTGGCCCGCTAGCTCATTGAATTCTTCTATTCGAGCCTTAACATCGTGGCGAGTGATTTTTTCACGTGCGCTAATCGAAACTAAATCAACCTTGGTTATAACTTTTTCATAATCTGCAATGACAGCATCTGAGATTGGGTGTCCCAGTTGGGATTGTGCTCTGGCGACTGCAATCCATAATCTACGCTCTGCAATAATTTTTTCTTCTGGCGCGAATATCCGACGCATCTCTTGAGAGGCATAACGCTCGGCTAGTACGTTCACTGACGCATTCTCTCGCATTTAATTGCCCTTCTCTGCGACCGACGCATTGAGCGCTATATCGGTCCGATAGAAAGATCCCTCAAGTTCAATCTGAGAGATTGCACGATATGCACGGTCGCGTGCTTCGGTTAGATCCGCACCTGTTCCTGTCACCGTGAGGACACGCCCACCTGTAGAGAGAAGTGATTCTCCATCATATGAAGTTCCAGCATGAAAGACCTGCGAGTGATCTATCTCTGGAATTGAAGAAATTGGATTGCCGATTATGGGTGAATCTGGATATCCCTTTGCAGCTAAAACTACGGTGACGGCGCTTTCGTCTCGCCATTGCAGAACTGCATCATCGAGTGAATCAGTGGCTGCCTTATAGAGAAGGCTAGCAAGCGGCGTTATCAGGCGTGGAATTAAGACTTGAGTCTCTGGATCTCCGAATCGTGCATTAAATTCAATCACGCGTATTCCATCAATGGTGAGTGCAAGCCCTGCGTATAAGAGCCCCACAAATGGAGTTCCACGTGCTGCCATTTCAGCAATTATCGGAGCTAAGACTTTTTCATATGTTTCTTCCACGATCTCATCTGGTGCCCATGGAAGTGGAGAGTACGCACCCATTCCACCGGTATTCGGACCCTCGTCATTTTCATAAGCACGTTTAAAATCTTGAGCTGGCTGCATCGGCAATATATTTCTTCCATCAGAAATTCCAAAGAGTGAGATCTCTGGTCCATCAAGAAATTCTTCAATTACTACTCGCTTGCAAGAAAGTGCATGATCCAACGCAACCTTGCGATCATTGGTGACGACAACACCTTTACCTGCAGCCAGACCATCGTCTTTCACAACATACGGTGCCCCAAAAGTATCGAGGGCTTTTTCAATTTCTGATTGTTCAGAACAGGTGAAGCTTCGAGAAGTTGGGACGCCCGCATCTCGCATTACGCCCTTTGCAAAATCTTTCGACCCTTCCAATTGAGCTGCAGCTTTTGAAGGACCAAAGACTGCAAAACCTGCTTCACGCAATACATCCGTTGCGCCATTGACCAGCGGTACTTCAGGTCCAATGACAACAAGATCGACTTTTAGGTTTTTAGCGAGGTTGCAGATTGCGTCGTTATCTGTGATCGCAAGGGGGTGAATTGTCGCAATAGTTGCGATGCCCGGATTTCCTGGAGCAACATGTAGCTCTGTACAACTTGGGTCTGCCTTCAGTCCTAGTGCGAGTGCGTGTTCACGACCGCCGCTTCCGACTAGGAGGATTTTCATGGCTTAAATGAAATCCCTTACGACAATTGTTTGATCGCGCCCAGGACCAACTCCGATTGCGCTCATGGGAGCACCTGAAATCTTTTCAAGGAAGGTGATGTACGCCTGTGCGTTCTTGGGAAGATCGTTGATATTTCTAGCGTTTGAAATATCTTCCTTCCAGCCTGGCAGGTATTCATAAATAGGCTTTGCGTGATGGAAATCAGATTGTGAAGCAGGTAACTCTTCTACTCGCTTGCTATCGATTTCATATGCAACACAGACGGGAATCTGATCCCAGCCAGTAAGCACATCGAGCTTTGTGAGGAAGAAATCAGTAAGCCCATTTACGCGAACCGCGTAACGAGCAATAGGGGCGTCATACCAACCACAACGGCGTGCACGACCTGTTGTCACACCGACTTCGCCACCAATGGTGCGAAGTTTTTCTCCATCTTCATCGAAGAGCTCTGTAGGAAATGGACCGGAGCCAACGCGAGTTGTGTATGCCTTAACAATTCCAATAACGCGATCAATTTTTGTTGGTCCAATTCCAGAACCTGTGCAAGCACCACCTGCAGTTGGATTGGATGAAGTAACAAATGGGTATGTGCCGTGATCAACATCAAGAAGAGTGCCTTGCGAACCTTCGAGAAGTACTCGCTTACCTGCCTTGAGGGCGTTATCAAGCAGTAGAACTGTATCTGCAACGTAGGGTCGGAGAATTTCTGCATATGCTAAATATTCTTCAAGAACTTCATCTACTTCAATATCTTTGCGGTTAAATACCTTAATCAGTACTTGGTTTTTATCGCGTAGCGCTCCCTCAATCTTCTGGCGAAGGATTGATGGATCAAAGAGATCTTGAACTCGAATACCTATGCGATTAATTTTATCTGCATACGCTGGACCAATTCCGCGACCAGTTGTTCCGATCTTTGATTTGCCTAAGAAGCGTTCAGAAACTTTATCGATTGTGCGGTGATATGGCGTAATCAAATGTGCATTCGTTGAGATAACTAACTTGCTGCAATCAATTCCGCGTTCAGTAAGTCCCTTAATTTCTTCTAGCAAGACTCCTGGGTCAATCACCACGCCATTAGCTATAACTGGAATTACATTGGGAGAAAGAATTCCAGATGGTAGTAGGTGAAGTGCGTACTTCTGATCGCCGATAACAACTGTGTGCCCTGCGTTGTTGCCACCTTGATAGCGGACTACATAATCAACGCGATCGCCCAACAAATCGGTAGCTTTACCCTTACCTTCGTCGCCCCACTGAGCTCCAAGAAGTACTAATGCAGGCATGGTTAAAGCCTCTCTGACTAGTTGTTGTTAATTACTTAAGTAGTGATGTGCCAGTTGAACGAAGATCCTCGCAAGCAACGCCAACACGTGCGGCGATTCCTGCTTCAGCAGCTTTACCCCACGCACGTGGATCGTAGGCCTTCTTATTGCCTACTTCGCCATCTATCTTAAGAACGCCGTCATAGTTTTTGAACATATGCTCAACAACGGGACGTGTAAATGCATACTGAGTATCAGTATCGATATTCATCTTGATGACACCGTAATCAAGTGATTCGCGGATCTCTGAAAGAAGTGATCCTGAGCCACCGTGGAATACAAGGTCCATTGGCTTGCTTCCAACAGGAAGGCCGAGCTTCTTTGCAACTGCTTCTTGCAGAGTTGCGAGAATTTTTGGCTGAAGTACAACGTTTCCTGGCTTGTAAACACCGTGAACGTTTCCGAATGTTGCCGCCACCATATAGCGAGCATTTGCATCGGTTCCAAGTGTTTCGATTGTAAGAAGAGCATCTTCCGGGGTTGAGTAGAGCTTTGCATCGTGCTTTGCTTCTACGCCATCTTCTTCTCCACCGACAACGCCGATTTCAATTTCAAGAACTGTGCGAGCTGCAACTGACTTATCAAGAAGTTCGCGAGCAACCTTCATATTCTCTGGCATGTCAACTGCTGATCCATCCCACATATGTGAGTTGAAGAGTGGCTGCTTGCCTTCCTTAACGCGCTGAGCACCGATTTCAAGAAGTGGACGCATGAAACCGTCGAGCTTCTCCTTTGGGCAATGATCAGTATGAATTCCGATATTAACGTTGTAATTCTTTGCAACAACGTGCGCAAATTCTGCGAGCGCAACTGCGCCATCAACCATGTGCTTTACAGTCGAACCTGAAGCGTATTCAGCTCCACCCCAAGAAAATTGAATGATTCCATCTGACTCTGCCTCGGCGAATCCACGGATTGCACCAATGATTGTCTGTGATGATGAAACGTTAATTGCTGGGTATGCAAATGATCCGGCCTTAGCGCGGTCCAACATTGCTGCATAAACTTCAGGGGTTGCTATTGGCATTGTGACTCCCAATCAGATAATTCTTGTAGTTACATATTTCTTGTAGTTACATAGTGCTAGAACTGGTGTAAACGCTCTGACGCACCATTGGGTCCAAGTGAGGCTTACGCCTAATCCAACCACCTACCCCCGCGTATGAAAAATCGACGCTCTCAATACGCAGGGGTAGACCCTCTTATGGGTGGAGGGTTTTCTGCAGGAAGGCTACGAGCCCTGCAATCAGGGCTGGGTTACTCAGGAACTTGAGCAGAATTGCTAGAAATACTGCGATTGTCATCTTTCTCCTTTCTTAGAGCTTCGATAGATCAAGGTGCGCATTATGAGCAATTCGTACATTACAAAAATGAATAATCCGTAAGAATGTTGATAAGTAGCCACTTTAAAAATATCTACAACGCCTGTAGCCTCTTGATATGACAAGCGACTCCATTGAAAACCTTTCGAGCGAGAATCGAACTTTTACTCCGAGCGCTGAATTTGCGCTTCAAGCCAATGCACAACCAGGCATTTATGCACATGCCGAGAAAGATCGATTGGCATTCTGGGAAGAACAAGCACGTGAGCTTCAGTGGGAGAAGAGTTGGGACACAACTCTTGAATGGGAAGCACCCTATGCAAAGTGGTTTATCGGCGGAAAAATAAATGCCACAGTAAACGCCCTCGATCGCCATGTCGCCCAAGGCCGCGGATCGCGCGTTGCATTTCATTTCGAAGGCGAACCTGGCGATACGAGAACAATTACATATTCAGATTTACTTAAAGAGGTAAGTCAGGCAGCGCATGCGTTAACTGAAATCGGAATTACATCTGGAGACCGAGTAGCTATCTATATGCCTCTGATCCCAGAAGCAGTTGTTGCAATGCTTGCTTGTGCACGCGTCGGAGCGATTCACTCTGTAGTATTTGGAGGATTCTCAGCGGACGCGCTTCTATCGAGAATTCAAGATGCTGATGCAAAGCTAGTAATTACAGCAGACGGTGGATTTAGAAAAGGCGCGCCATTCGCTCTCAAACCAGCAGTTGATGAGGCTCTTAAAGGACAGAGTAATGTGCAGTATGTTTTGGTTGTAAAGCGCACGGGAGAAGAAACGCAGTGGGTTGAAGGACGCGATATTTGGTGGAACGATTTAGTCGAACGACAAAGCACTACTCATGAGCCAGAATTCTTCGAGAGCGAACATCCACTCTTTATTTTGTACACCTCTGGAACAACTGCGAAGCCAAAGGGAATTTTTCATACAACGGGTGGCTATCTCACCCAAGTGGCATACACACATAAAGTTGTCTTCGATATCAAGCCAGAGAGTGATGTCTACTGGTGTACCGCCGATGTTGGTTGGATTACCGGCCACTCATACATGGTCTATGGACCACTCATTAACTGTGCAACACAGGTCATTTATGAGGGAACGCCTGATACTCCACATAAAGGAAGAATGTTTGAAATTATCGAAAAGTACCAAGTAACAATTCTCTATACCGCACCAACTTTAATTAGAACATGGATGAAATGGGGGGATGAATTTCCTCAAAAGTTTAATCTCTCTTCATTAAGACTTTTAGGTTCGGTTGGAGAACCAATTAATCCTGAAGCTTGGATGTGGTACCGAGAAGTTATCGGTGGGGATAGATGTCCGATTGTTGATACATGGTGGCAGACTGAAACAGGTGCAATCATGATCTCTCCGTTACCTGGTGTGACTGCAACAAAACCTGGATCTGCAATGAGGGCGCTACCTGGAATAAGTACAAAGGTTGTTGATGAGCAAGGTGTTCCAGTTTCCAATGGACATGGTGGATTTCTTATTCTCGATCAACCATGGCCCTCGATGCTTCGCGGCGTCTGGGGTGAAGATGAGCGCTATAAAGAGACCTACTGGTCTCGCTTTCCAGGAATTTACTTTGCAGGAGACGGCGCAAAACTCGATACCGATGGCGCGATTTGGTTGATGGGTCGCGTTGACGATGTGATGAATATTTCCGGCCACCGAATTTCAACCACTGAAGTTGAATCTGCGCTCGTTTCTCACGAATCTGTGGCAGAAGCAGCTGTTGTAGGAGCTGCCGATCCTCTGACAGGGCAAGGCATTGTTGCCTTTGTAATCCTACGAAGTGGAATAGCGCATGGCGATGACCATCAACTTATTAAGAACTTGCGTGATCATGTCGCAAAGGAAATTGGCGCGATCGCAAAACCCCGTCAAATAGTGGTTGTGAACGAACTTCCGAAGACTCGAAGTGGAAAAATCATGCGACGTTTACTTAAAGATGTCGCTGAAAATCGCGCAGTCGGGGATGCAACAACTTTGGCAGACCCCAACGTCATGAAGCTAATTTCCGAAGGCTTGCAATCAGCTAAAGACGAGGATTAGCAAGAGCCTTCTCGACCTGAATGCGAACCTGAGCTATTGCCGTAGGTGCGTGCTTATTTATTTGCAGGTAGACCTTGCTCTCTGAGACCTGGTTCTGCCCTGCTGTCCATGGCACCCATAAGAGAATTGTTCCAACCACATACGCCAAGAGTGTGTACTTGCCGACTTCAAGAAGCGCACCTAAAACTGAATCAGCTAATCGCAGCGGTCCGCGAATGATTGTCATCTTCAACCCTTTTGCTAACAAGGTGCCCATCCATGAAGCTGCATAGGCGCCAGTAATAATGGCAACTATTAACCAACCACTCTGATCGAGCTTCACCACGAAATACATGGCGGCGACTCCGCCTGCTATAAAAAATACTGCGCGCAAAATTGTTGTTACTAGTCCATTTCTATATCCGCTAATTAACGCGCCACATGCAATTAAAATGAAAACGAGATCAAATATCATCGAGTTCCCAAATATTTCTTTGAGGCCTTTTCAATATCGGCAGCGGATGCAAAAGGTCCAATGTGTTTGTGTACTACAGCACCTGTTGAATCAATAAACCAAGTCACAGGAACTCCCATTCCAAATAAGGGGCGCGTTGACCCTTTGACGTCATAAAGAATTGGCCATGTGATGCCATGTGTTTTAACAAATTTACGCACAGAAGATTGGCTCTTCTCTTCCACGGCAATACCAATGAGTTGAACCTGGTCGCCGTACTTGCTCATAAATTCACTAAGGAGCGGGAGCTCTTTTTTACATGGATAGCACCATGTTCCCCAGACATTAATCAGCGCAGGTCCTCTGATTGCGTCAACTGATATTCCAGCACCTCCCGCTAAACACTCAAGTGGAGGCGCCTTGCTGCTGACGATATTTATATCTTGGCAACCAACGACTTTTCCAGGAGAAAGGCTAGAACTGCCGGAAGAACACCCGGAAAGAAGAACGGCGATTGAAACCAACAATAAAAATTTCTTCACCGGAAATCCTTATCCGTCTTTACTAATAGTTTTGCTTTTACAGGATCCATCTCGCCGATGCCTACTGAAGGACAGAGTTTGGCTAGCGGACATGCACCGCATGCAGGTTTACGTGAATGACATATGCGACGGCCATGCCAAATCATTCGTTGTGAGAGATTGGTCCACTCTTTCTGCGGTATCAATTCTCCAACTTGATGCTCTACTTTGACTGGATCCATTGAAGTGGTCCAATGAAAACGTCGCGAGAGCCGACCAAAGTGTGTGTCAACTGTTATGCCAGGAATATCAAAGGCATGACCTAAGACTACATTTGCAGTTTTTCTTCCCACACCTGGGAGCGTAATCAATTCCTCTAAAGTCGAAGGAACTTCACCATCAAAATTCTCAACTAATTTTCTTCCGAGCCCATTGAGGTGGCGAGCTTTGGCGTGATAGAAACCTGCTGAGAATATATATTCTTCGATTTCAGCCAGGGGGGCCTTTGCATAATCTTTTGCCTTCTTATACTTCTTAAAGAGCGCTGGAGTAATAGTATTGACTCTTTTATCTGTGCACTGCGCTGAAAGAACCACTGCAATAATCAGTTCAAGAGGGTTTTTAAAATCCAATTCGCAGCGGATCTCAGGGTAGGTCTTCGTCAATATTCGATAGATAGCCCGAGCCTCTTTCCGGGTTTCTCTATCGACTGCCATACGAGTAAACTACCCACGTGCCTCAAGAAGATGAAGTCGTAAGACGAGCCCCGCTTTTTACCGCCCTTGACGATGCTCAGGCGGCGTCTCTTCGCGCCTCAATGGATTCGGTCAAGATCACCAAAGGTGGAATTCTCTTCAAGGAAGGTGACGAAGGTGAACATGTCTATGTGATCGCTGATGGAAAACTTAAATTGGGCACCTCCAGCGGAGACGGACGCGAAAACCTCCTTTCAATTTTGGGACCGGGTGAAATGTTTGGCGAGCTCTCACTCTTTGACCCAGGCCCACGCACCTCAACGGCAACAGCAGTTACCGATGCCAGACTCTTTTCACTCAGCCATGAAAAATTGATTCCTTGGCTTAAGGGAAATCCAGAAGTTTCACTGCAACTACTTGCACGTTTAGCGCAGAGACTACGCCGCACCAATGAAGCAGTAGGTGACTTAGTTTTCTCTGATGTTCCTGGCCGCGTAGCAAAAGCGCTTATTGATTTAGGAACACGTTTTGGAAAACAGACAGATGAAGGTCTCTTTGTTCACCACGATCTAACTCAAGAAGAACTTGCTCAGCTTGTTGGTGCATCTCGAGAAACCGTGAACAAAGCTCTCGCTGATTTTGCTGGCCGTGGTTGGCTCAAGCTTGATGGCCGCGCAGTCTTGATTACAGATGTGGAACGCCTCGAAAAAAGAGGTAAGTGACCTCTTCACTTCAGTTGTAAGCGTTAAGCAATCTCTACTGTTAACTCAACTTCAACAGGTGCGTTTAGTGGAAGCTCTGCAACACCAAGGGCGCTTCTAGCTGCTATTCCTGCTTCGCCCCAGATATGCATAAAGAGCTCTGATGCTCCATTGGCAACCGCTGGTTGTGCTGTGAATCCTGGAGCGCCGTTCACATAGCAAACCACTCGAACAACTTTCACAATCGAATCAATGGGTGCAACTAACTCAACTGCAGCAAGAGCGTTGAGAGCACAAATTTCAGCAAGTGCCTTAGCTTCATCCACAGTGAGATCAGAACCAACTTTGCCTTCTCGTGCAATCTTTCCATCCACCATCGGGAGCTGACCTGCAGTAAAGACTAGGTTTCCTGTGCGAGTTGCAGGAACATAGGCAGCAATAGGCTTTGATGTAACAGGAAGTGTTAATCCCTTTTCAGCAAGCTTTGCTCGCACATCCGTAGCCATTACTTGATTTCTCGTTTCATGTAGGCAACAAGCTGTTCTCCGCCAGGGGCCGGAATCACAGTTACGAGATCCCATCCATCAGAACCCCATGTATCGAGAATCTGCTTTGTTGCATGTGAAAGAAGTGGAACTGTTGCATATTCGAATTTCATTAGTTGCTCCCTAGCGCTGCTTTAACGAGTGATGAAACGAGTGCTCCATCTGCTTTTCCTGCAATCTGTGGCTTGATAGCGCCCATGACCTTGCCCATATCGCCAGGTCCTGATGCACCAGTTGATGCAACTGCTGCAGCAATCATCTTCTTAATATCATCTTCGGAAAGTTGTGCCGGTAGATATTGCGCAATGACTTCGCCTTCGGCTTTCTCTTCTGCGGCTTTGTCAGTGCGTCCTGCTTTTGCAAATTCTTCTGCTGCTTCGCGACGCTTCTTTGCCTCACGTGAGAGAACAGTGATGATCTCGTCATCGGAGAGCACGCGTGCCTCTTTGCCAGAAACCTCTTCGTTGGTGATTGCAGTCAGCACCATGCGAATCGTGCCTGATACAACCTTATTGCTGCTACGAATTGCTTCTGTGAGGTCACTCCTTAGTGTCTCTTTAAGTCCCACTAGCTTGATGCTCCAATTCTTTCAATTGTTCGGGTATATCTTCTCATGTCCATGTAAGGTGCATTTACTATGACTTACGTAATTCGCGAGGCTGAAATGCCCATTTTGCCCCCGGGTCATGAAGATATTCGAATTCTCCACTTTTCTGATCTTCACCTGACGCCAGCACGCAAGAGTGAGATTGCAGATATCAAGTCATTTATATCGCTCAAACCCGATTTAGTAATTAGTACCGGGGATTTCTTAGCCCATAAAGACGCTGTTCCTGTAGCCCTTGATGCCCTCGATGCCCTTCTTGATGTACCTGGTCTCTTCGTCTTTGGTTCCAATGATTATTACGAACCAATTCCCAAGAATCCTTTGAAGTACCTGCTACCAAATCATGGCAAGCGCAAACATGGACCAGAGCTCCCATGGCAAGAACTCGATTCTGGGCTACAAGCTCGCGGATGGAAGAACATCAACACATCGCGCACCACACTGACTATCAAGAAAACAATGATTGAAGCGCGCGGAACGGATGATGCTCATCTTGAATTCGATGATTACTCACTTGTAGAAGGTGAAGCCGGTAAATGTGACGTCGCTATTGGAGTTACCCATGCTCCATATTTAAGAATTATCGAAGGAATGAAAAATGACCACCTTGACGCAATTTTTGCCGGTCACACCCATGGTGGTCAGGTTCGTCTACCTTGGCCAGGCGGATCGAAAGCGCTAACTACTAATTGTGATCTACCACATTGGCGTGCGCGTGGATTAACTGTCGTCAAAGGTGAACCGCTTTTACATGTATCTGCAGGTATGGGCACCGGGCCATTTTCAAGAATTCGAGTTGCAAGTCCCCCAGAGGTTTCGCTTGTAACTCTTACAGCTGCTTTTTAACTTATTTTTTAAGCGCCTCTATGTCGGCATCAACCATAAGTTCTGCAAGCTCTTTCCAATGAGTTGTAGCTTTCCATCCAAGCGCCTTTTCGGTCTTTGAAGGATCTCCAATGAGCGCATCAACTTCTGTTGGACGGATGTACTTCTTATCTGTCTCAACATGGTCTTGCCAATTTAAGCCAGCACGAGCAAATGCCGCATCTGCAAAATCTTTAACTGTCGCACCAACGCCTGTAGCGACAACGTAATCTGATGGCTTATCTTCTTGGAGCATGAGCCACATAGATTCGACATACTCTTTCGCATAACCCCAGTCGCGAACAGCATCAAGGTTTCCAAGGAATACCTTCTCTTGCTTTCCGGCCTTAATGGCTGCAACTGCGCGAGTGATTTTGCGCGTTACAAAAGTTTCACCACGACGAGGAGATTCGTGGTTAAAGAGAATTCCATTAGTGGCATGCAGACCGTAACCATCGCGATAGTTGACTGTGCACCAGTAAGCCATCAGCTTTGCAGCGGCATATGGTGACTGTGGGCGAAATACTGAATTTTCATTTTGTGGTGGTGGAGTAGAACCAAATAGTTCTGACGTTGATGCTTGATAGAAGCGAATTCCAAGATCTGCAGAACGAATTGCTTCAAGAAGTCCAACAGCGCCAACAGCATCGACTTGTCCTGTGTACTGAGGCATTGTAAAGGAAACCTGAACGTGAGATTGAGCGCCTAAGTTATAAACCTCAGTTGGCTTAATCTCGCGGATAAGGTTGGTAAGTCC
>DJBN01000103.1:0-951 GCA_002430075.1 Actinobacteria bacterium UBA5975
ATGTACGCCCAATTTATACAGACAGCGTGGATGGCTGGAGTGAAATAGCGCTGGGAGAATTAATTCCTAACTTACCGAATGCAGTTCTAATATTAGCTGTAGCGGCAGTTGTGGCATCTATAATTTTGAACCGAACTATTATCGGACGCTATACATTTGCAATCGGTTCGAATGAAGAAGCCACAAAACTCTCTGGTGTAAACGTAACGAAGTGGATTATCTTGATTTATGCAATTGGAGGAGTATTTGTCGGCCTTGCTGGAATTATTCTTACATCTCGTTTAAATTCTGCTCAGCCAGCACTCGGGAGCGGATATGAACTTGAGGCAATCGCAGCGGTAATCATAGGTGGAACTTCCTTGCTTGGTGGCAAAGGCTCCATTCTCGGAACCGTTATAGGTGCGCTTATTATGGCCGTTTTAATTAATGGACTTCGTATTATGGAAATCCAACAAGAGTGGCAGACGGTTGTCGTTGGTGCGGTTATTATCCTTGCGGTTTATACTGACTCACTTCGTCGTCGTCGTCGTGCAAACAGTGTAAGTTAGCGAGCTACCGAATGAAGTACAAATCAGTCAAAGGCCTGCTCACAAAAAATGATTCGCTTATTCCAGTTACATTTATCGATAAGCTCGAAGATATTTTGCATGGCTTTCTTGGAATAATCTTATTTATCATCTCCGTTCTGGCTGCTGGCTACACTTTGAATCGTCTGATTGAAACTCGTCCATTTTTTCCAGTGGGAATGATTCAAGGAATCAATGACATCCTCTTTGTCATAATTATTCTTGAGATTATGCGTACAGTTATTGTGCGATTCACTGATGGAATTTTCCAACTTGATAACTTCTTAATTATTGGTGTAATCGCGGCCGTGCGACACATTCTTACTGTGGGAGCTTCACTCACCATGGAGAAAGAGAAGACAGACCAGTATTTCAACCGATCTCT
>DJBN01000103.1:1192-1774 GCA_002430075.1 Actinobacteria bacterium UBA5975
TTTGGTGCGCCTTGTTGTACTTTTGCTAAATGAAACGATTTCTTATCTTTGCATTAGCAACCGCTCTACTTGCCCCTATTGAAGCATCAGCACATCAGCCTGTTTCCCTTTTAGCGAGTGATACCTCCGCAGCTAACGGTCCACTTTTGATCGATGGAACTATCTCATTTGCAATTCGTGCAACATTTAAGAGATCTGGAGATAAGCGCGGGTTTCGGGCGAATTTGAAGGCTGGCGAGCAACTCGCAATTCAATATTTGATTTTAGATAAAAAGCCAGAGAACGCTCTAAAGAAATCAAAGCAGCCAAAGCTTGTCGTAACTTCCCCAACTGGCAAAAAAATCAAAGTGAAATTAAATGAGCGAACTAAATTCTTCGAACCGTACGGCAAGACTGACTACCTTTATTTAGGTCGATATGACGCACCGGCCGAGCCAGGTACTTACAGTTTTCTAATTACTTCTCGCGGTAAATCTGCGATCACAATTGCAATAGGTGAGGTAGAGACAATGGGTGAGGTGGTTAGAGGGAACGCCCCTGCAGCAACGCCAACCCCTGCAGCAACGCCAACCCCTGCAGCAA
>DJBN01000103.1:1849-12978 GCA_002430075.1 Actinobacteria bacterium UBA5975
GCCAACCCCTGCAGCAACGCCAACGGTTGTTGAATTCACAATTACACAAGTTGCAGCTAATAATGGGCGCTCGAGTTGCTGGAGCGTAATCGATGGATCTGTCTATGATTTAACAGATTGGATTAGTTCTCATCCTGGTGGATCAAGTGCAATTCTTTCATTGTGTGGTGTAGATGGAACTAATTACTTTAAGGCCCAACATGGAAGTCAGGGCAAACCTAATCAACGCTTGAGTAGTTTTTTACTTGGCCCTTTAAAGAGTTGATCTAAACTCTGCTTTTTTGCTGAGATTAGTTGCATGAGAAATATTTCATCGAAAGATAAGATTGTTGTCATCTACGATGGCCAGTGCCGA
Organism: Actinobacteria bacterium UBA5975; assembly: GCA_002430075.1. Lineage (GTDB taxonomy): Bacteria > Actinomycetota > Actinomycetes > Nanopelagicales > Nanopelagicaceae > Planktophila. The sequence continues at coordinate 2,205 of DJBN01000103.1, forward strand.
TTTTGTCAGGCAAGTGTTGATTGGATCCAGCAGAAGCTGAGCATTACTGCGATTCCATTTCAAGTGGCAGAGCTCGAAAAGTTTAATCTCACTTTAGATCAAGTTTCCAAATCGGTTTACGTAATTGCAGATTCTTGCAACTACGCGGGGGCCAACGCGATTGCCTATTTATTGAAAAACCGAGGTAACCGCGGTCTATCGTCTCTGATTACAGGATCTGGCGCTTTGGGACGCTGGGCTTATCGTTGGATTGCAACTCATCGAAACTCTTTCTTTGTTAGAAAGATGACTACGTGGCTGGAATATTCCAATTCAAAGAATGGTGGCGGGTGAAGGATTTGGACCTTCGAAGGTATGGGGATTTACAGAAAGACCTCGGCTTGAATGAATGGTGGCGGGTGAAGGATTTGAACCTTCGAAGGCAGAGCCGGGGGATTTACAGTCCCCTCCCATTGGCCGCTCGGGCAACCCGCCAATTGAGTTACAAGAGGAAAATTTCTTTTCCGACCGTAGTGCTGGCGTATCGTAACAAAAGCAAGGCTAAGTGACCAATTCCCAAAGCCAGCCGCATCTCGTAGACTCTTGTGATGAGCGCAAATATTGATTGGGATTCAATCCACACCCTTGCAAAAGCGGCCATGCTGAAGGCATATGCCCCTTACTCCAAATTCCCAGTAGGTGTCGCCGCACTGGTTGACGATGGACGATTAATCAGTGGCGCGAATGTAGAGAATGCCAGTTACGGCATTGGCCTTTGCGCTGAATGTTCTCTCGTTAGTGCGCTAACTATGTCTGGCGGTGGTCGGCTAGTTGCCATTGTCTGCGTAGATGCCGATGGCAATTTCCTCGCTCCATGTGGACGTTGCCGCCAATTGATTTTCGAGCATGGCGGAAGCGATGCTCTTTTAATGACGCCTGATGGCCCAGAGAAAATGAGCGCAATGCTTCCTTGGGCTTTTGGCCCGGAGAATTTGCAATAAATGGCTCTGCAAATTTCTGAAGACCATATTGCTCGTGCACCAAAGGTTCTGCTGCATGATCACCTTGATGGAGGTCTACGTCCTCAGACAATGATTGAGCATGCGCTTGCCAGTGGGTACACAAAATTGCCAAGCTATGACGCAGTCGAACTAGGGCATTGGTTTGTAGAGGCATGTAGCTCTGGAACTCTTGAGCTTTATCTTGAGACCTTTGAACACACAATCTCTGTGATGCAGACTCAAGAAGAGATTATTCGAGTTGCACGTGAGTGCGTCCTTGATCTTGCAGCAGATGGAGTGCTATATGCGGAAGTCCGTGGTGCACCAGAGCTCTTTACCCGTAAAGGGCTCACTATGGATCAAGTTATTGAAGCAACAGTTGAAGGATTTTCTCAAGGCACCTCTGAAATTGCGCACTCAGGAAAAAGGATTCGCGTCGAACATATTCTCTGTGCGCTCCGGCAAAATCATGCGAGTGAAGAGGTGGCTTCAAAGGTTGTTAAATATAAGGGGCGCGGAGTAGTTGGTTTTGATATTGCTGGACCCGAGGCAGGATTTCCACCAACTGATCACATAAAAGCTTTTAATTACCTTCAATCTAATGGTGCCCACTACACAATCCACGCAGGAGAGGCATTCGGAGTCGAATCCATATCCCTGGCTGTCCGTGAATGCAGTGCTGAGCGTATTGGACACGGCATTCGCCTCATCGATGATATTGACTTCTCAAATGGTCAGGCTCGCTTGGGTTCTCTTGCTCAAGAAATCCTAGATCGCCAGATATGCCTTGAGATGGCTCCTACCTCTAACCTTCAAACAGGTGGTGCGGCCTCCTACGCAACCCATCAGATTGGGGTGATGAAGAAACTTGGCTTCAATGTCACGCTTAATACTGATAATCGCCTCATGAGCGCAACTTCTATGATTCGCGAGGTTCGTGAGATAGCCGATGGCTACAACTGGAATATCAACGATCTCCACGATATTGCTCGTAATGGTATTTATGGCGCATTTATCTCTCGAGAAGAACAGGATGAAATCTATCAATCCCAGATCAATCCAGTATTTAATCAAATCACATCAGAGTTATCCAAGTAATGATTGATTTTAAAGATATTCATTTTATTGATAACCCTTACCCTGCACTTAAAGAGCTCAGATCTATTGGGAAACCGGTTTGGCATCAAGAGCTCCAACTTTTTCTAGCTGCAAAATACTCAGATGCAAATGATGTTCTTCGCAACAAATCTCTTGGGCGAATATTTATTCCTAGGTCTCCTGAAAGTGAATGGTTTGAATATAACTATCTCCATGCCGATTCAATACTCGATAGCGAGCCTCCGAAGCACACACGCCTGCGCTCGCTGGTAGCAAAGGCATTTAATCGCCAACGTATCGAGGGTCTCCGTCCAGATATTGAGCGTCTCACCCATCAACTTCTCGACAATATTCAAGCTAAAGGAGGCGAATTTGATGTAATTGCAGATTATGCAGAACCACTCCCGGTCAAAGTTATTGCTGCGCTACTTGGATTTCCAGATAGTGATGAGTACTTGCTTCGCCCTTGGTCGCAATCCATTGTGAAGATGTATGAGGTCAATCCGACAGAGGCGTATAAAGCTGAGGCAAAGAAAGCCGCGAAAGAGTTTGCAGCTTACATCCATGACTTGATGCTAGAACGTTTAGAGAAACCAGGTGATGACCTCATCTCCGAGCTCGCTCAGGTTACTGAGTCAGGAGAAAAGTTATCGACACACGAGCTCATTGCAACGTGCGTACTACTACTCAATGCGGGCCACGAGGCGAGCGTAAATGGATTTGGCAATGGAATAGTTGCGGCTTATCAGCACCCCGATCAGTGGAAATTACTTCAGAGCCAGGCTGAGACTATTGCTGCAACTGCTGTCGAAGAATTCCTACGCTTTGATGCTCCACTCCACTTCTTTGATCGCACAGCAACCGCTGATACGGAAATTGGTGGAGTGGAAATTAAAAAGGGTCAAAAAATAGTTTCGCTCTTGGGTTCTGCAAACCGTGATGAGGATGTCTTTGACAATAGTGACCAAATGGATCTCACCCGTAATCCCAACCCACATATCGGATTTGGTGCTGGAATTCACTTCTGCCTCGGAGGCCCATTGGCACGATTAGAGATGTCAATCTCACTTCCAGAACTTTTTAAACGATTTCCCACTCTCGAATTAACAGGAACTCCAGTTCGTCGTCCAACTTTCTCGCTTAGAGGATATGAATCAGTTATGGCAAAGGTGAAATAATGACAAAGAAGAACCTAATTCTCGATGTAGATACCGGTATTGATGATGCATTCGCACTTCTCTTTGCAGCTCGACATCCTGAAATCAATCTCCTCGGAGTTACCTGTGTCGATGGCAATACAAACCTAAAACAAGTAGTGATCAATACACTCAAAGTCCTTGATGCTGCAGGTGCAGGCGATATCCCTGTATCAAAAGGTGCAGCCCGTCCACTCATTGATGAGCCACGTTATGCCGAATACATACATGGCAATGATGGGCTTGGAGATTTAGGTACACCACTTTCTACCAGAAAGCTCGATTCTCGTCCCGCAGTTGAGCTATTACGTGACCTTATAGAAGGCTCTGCCGAGCCAGTAACTCTCGTACCTTTAGCGCCGCTGACAAATATCGCACTCTTTCTGCGTTCTTATCCAGAGACTGCAGCGAAACTTGAGCGAATTGTCCTTATGGGTGGTTCAGCATCATCGGGAAATGCAACTCCTGCTGCAGAATTCAATATCTGGCATGATCCTGAAGCTGCTGCAATTGTTTTCAGCAGCGGCATTCCTATCACTATGTATGGTCTAGATGTCTTTATGGAGCCTCGCGTTACCGCCGCACAAGCTGCAACACTAATCGAAGAGGGTAAGACTTGCTCAGAATTCGCAGGACGCCTTATTGAACATTTCATTAAGCGTATGGGTCATGATGTGACATTGGGTGATTACGGAGCAGTTGCTACCGCAATCAGACCCGAACTCTCAACTTTTGAAACCTTCAGAGTTGTTGTCGATACATCTTTTGGCCCAAGTCGTGGGCAGACGCTCTGTGACCGACGCGCGTGGAAAGATGATGAGCCAGAATCAACACATGCGAAGGCTGCTGATGTAAAAGTTGCTATGCAAGTAAATGTGCCAGCGATGATTTCATTGTGGCTGGAGACAATCTCTGGTTAAACCCCGATTGGGTGCCAGACCGTCTTATTCTCCATAAATGCAAGAACTCGCGCAGGGGATTGACTCTCCTTAAATCTGAAAATTCGCTTGAGATTATCCGCACCTGCTACACGTAGATTCTTCTCTTGCGACGCAGTAAGACCAGATGCATCGACCCCATCTATATCCATGTGAGAGCCAACCCAAGGAGCAAGTTCAGCGCTGGAACCGGTAAGAATATTGACGACTCCCCTTGGGACATCGCTAGTGCCGATAACCTCGCTCAAGGTGATTGCTGGAAGCGGATACTTTTCACTGGCAATGGCAATCAGGGTATTTCCACCAGCAAGTACAGGTGCAATTGCTTGCACGAGACCAAGAAGAGATGGCTTAGTCGGCGCAAAAGTTGCAACTACGCCGAGAGATTCTGGAATTGTAAAGTTATAGAAAGAGCCTGAAACCGCATTGGTAGAACCGTAAATTGCACCAATCTTGTCGCACCAACCTGAGTACCAAACCCAGAGATCGACAGCATCTTCAACCTGTTTCTTAGCCGCAGTTTGTGTCACTCCCTCTAGAGCGACAATCTCATCTACAAACTGACTTGTGCGCCCTTCCATCATTTCAGCGATGCGATAGAGAATTTGGCCACGGTTAAATGCAGTCGCACTACCCCAGCCATCCTGTGCCGCACGCGCTGCCACAACGGAATCGCGAAGATCTTTCCGTGAAGCCAGCGACGGATTGGCAATGAACAATCCTTCGGAGTTCTTGACCTCATAAGTTCGGCCAGACTCACTCCGCGGAAACGCTCCGCCGATAAATAACTTATAAGTCTTCTTCACATCAAGCCGTGGTGATGAATTTGCCATTACTTTGCTCCCTTCAAATATGCTGAGAGCCCGTGACGTCCGCCTTCACGGCCCCACCCAGATTCTTTGTAACCACCGAATGGGCTAGCTGGATCAAACTTATTAAATGTATTGGCCCAAATTACACCTGCGCGGAGATGTTTTGCCGTCCATAAGATACGTGAGCCTTTATCTGTCCAAATTCCTGCAGAGAGGCCATAAGGGGTGTTGTTTGCCTTCTCAATCGCTTCTTGTGGAGTGCGGAATGAGATGACTGAGAGAACGGGGCCAAAGATTTCTTCGGTTGCAATGCGATGAGCTTGTGTCACGCCAGTGAAGATTGTTGGTGCGAACCAAAATCCCTTACTTGGAATTACACAATCGGTCGAGAATCGGAGCGCACCTTCTTCATCTCCTGAATTAGCTAGTTCGGTAATCTTTGTGAGTTGTTCTCTGGAATTTATTGCGCCGATATCAGTGTTTTTATCAAGTGGATCTCCAAGGCGAATAAGTGCCATCCGACGCTTCAGCTTTTCAAGAAGCTCCTCTTGAATATTTTCTTGAACCAGCAGACGAGAACCTGCACAGCATACGTGTCCTTGATTGAAGAAGATTCCACTAACTATTCCCTCGACGGTCTCATCAACCGGCGCATCTTCAAAGACTATATTTGCGCCCTTCCCGCCTAGTTCGAGAGTGAGACCCTTTCCGGTGCCGGCAACTGATCGTGCAATTAACTTTCCCACATCAGTGGACCCTGTAAATGCAATTTTACTTATATCTGGGTGGTTAACAATTGCCGCACCTGTTGCGCCATCTCCTGTGACAATATTGACAACACCTGCAGGAAGTTCTGCCTGCTCACAAACTTCTGCAAAGAGCATCGCGGTAAGAGGGGTAGTCTCGGCAGGCTTTAATACAACTGTATTTCCAGTTGCAAGCGCCGGAGCGATTTTCCATGCGAGCATGAGTAGGGGAAAGTTCCACGGAATAATTTGACCCACAACCCCATACGGCTTTGGATTAGTACCTACTCCGGCATGCTCAAGTTTATCTGCCCAGCCTGCATGGTAGAAAAAGTGTGCAGCCGCTAATGGAATATCCACGTCACGAGTTTCGCGGATCGGCTTTCCGTTATCGAGTGTTTCAAGAACAGCAAACTCACGGGCGCGCTCCTGCATAATGCGAGCGATGCGATAGAGGTACTTACCCCGCTCTGCGGGAGCCATCTTTGACCAAATTTTTAAACCAGCTTGGGCCGCTTTCACAGCCCTATCAACGTCAGATTTTTCAGCGTATGCAACCTTTGCGAGTACTTCTTCTGTTGCTGGATTAATGGTGATAAAGCTTTTACCCGACTTAGGAGCGATGAATTTGCCGCCAATATAGAGTTTATAGAGCGAATTAATCTTAACAATTGCCTTTGACTCTGGTGCGCTGGAATATTCGAATGTCATCATTAATCCAATGTTACGTAGTTAGGGCCTTCGTAATGGCCAGAGGTGAGTTTCTTGCGCTGCAATAAGAGGTCATTGAGAAGTGCACTTGCGCCGATTCGAAATAGCTCCGGATTGAGCCACTCTTCTCCCGCTGTCTCTTTTACTAGAACGAGCTGCTTGATAGCATCTTTTGTCGTTCTAATTCCTCCGGCGGGTTTAACGCCGATGCGTTGCCCCGTCATCTGATAATAATCGCGTACCGCCTCTAGCATCACCAAAACAACTGGTGCGGTTGCGGCCGGAGAAATTTTACCTGTGCTGGTCTTGATGAAATCTGCGCCTGCTGCCATTGCCAAGAATGAAGCTTTACGGACATTGTCATAGGTAACGAGTTCGCCAGTCTCGAGAATGACCTTGAGGTGGGCTTTCCCCTCACAGAGCGATTTAATGTAAACGATTTCACTATAAACCTTCTCCAGATCTCCCGAGAGAAATGCTCCACGATCGATTACCATGTCGATTTCGGTGGCGCCATTGGCAATCGCATCTTTAGTATCTCGTTCTTTGACTTCAAGTGAAGCGCGGCCAGAAGGAAATGCCGTTGAGACTGCCGCAACAGGTATTTGACTTCCACCACTTGCATCAAGATGTTTGCGTGCTACAGAAACCATATCGTTGTACACACAGATTGCTCCAACATGTGGAACAGTTGAATCTGTCGAATCTGGGCGAATCGCTTTATTACAAATTGCTTTTACTTTCCCTTTCGTGTCCGCACCTTCAAGGGTTGTTAAATCGATCATGCTAATCGCCATATCGATTGCCCATCTCTTGCTCGCTGTCTTGATACTCCGAGTTGCTAACATCGCAGCACGTGCATCCGCACCAACTTGATCGACCGGAGAAAGTGTTCGCAAGAATCCCTTAATAGAAACAAGCGAACCATCGGTGAGAGCCATGATGCAATCTTAACCATGTCGGCACTTACTGAGAAGGTGTAACTTCGATAATCTTCTCTACATGAAGCCAACTCCAATAGTTCTTGACTGTGACCCAGGCCATGATGATGCACTCGCAATGATTCTGGCTGCATATAATCCCCATATCAATCTCCTGGCCATTACTACGGTATCTGGCAACGGAATAATTGCAAAGGTTACTGAAAACGCACTTCGTATCTGTGCCCTGGCGAAAATTAACGTCCCAGTTGCAAAGGGATCAGGTAATGCAATTCTTGGTTACATCGAGGCCGCAACCGATATTCATGGTGAAACCGCTCTCGATGGCGCACCTCTCCCAGAACCAACTTTTGCTTTGGAGAAAATTTCTGGAGTTGATTTAATTGCCAAAGTAGTACGTGAACACCCTGAAAAGGTAACTCTTGTTGCAACCGGCCCGCTTACCAACATAGCTCTATTTCTCAAGCTGTATCCAGAATTGCGGTCGAATATTGCAGAGATCGTCTTTATGGGTGGGAGTGCCTCACGTGGAAACCGCACCCCTTATGCAGAGTTCAATATATGGATGGATCCCGAAGCCGCTGATGTTGTGGTGAAATCTGGAATTCCATTAACAATGTGCGGTCTTGATGTCACGCACCAAGCCCTAGTAACTCAAGCAATCTTCTCTAAGCTTGAGGCGATGGGCACGGGGCTCTCCAAGACCGTTATCGGTCTTCTTAAATTCTTTGCATCTACTTATAGCAATGTCTTTGAAATGCCCGATCCCCCACTTCACGATCCTGTTGCTGTCGCGCTTCTCATTGATCGTTCAGTTGTAAAGACTCGACTCTCAAATGTTGAAATAGAACTTAACGGAAAATTTACTCGTGGTGCAACCGTTGTAGATATCTACAATCGTAGCGGGGGCGTTACAAATGTAGAGGTTGCGCTCGAACTTGATTTTGAGAAGTTCTGGAAAATGATGCTCGATGCAGTTGAGGCTGCTGGAAAGGCTTAATCGACTGCTCGACCGTTTGCCTTGTCTTCGGCGATAATTTCTCGAAGTGAATCGATAGAAGTCTTCAAGAGCAAGTCCAAAGGTGGCATTGGATCTTTCGCATGGACAGCCATAATTCCACCAGCACGCACTCGTAACATTGAAGCAATAACGAAGATTGCCGCGGCCTCCATCTCGGAGCAGATTGCGCCACCGATTTCCCACGCCTTCCAGCGATTAATTAAATCTGCTGCTACACCCATGCGTTCTGGTTCGTGTTGACCATAGAAGGAATCTTTTGACTGGGTTATTCCAAGTCGGTAGCGAGCACCATTCTTAATTGCGGCGCGCTTGATTGCAGCGACAAGATCTACATCGGCAACCGCAGGAAATTCAATAGGCATATAGTGCTTCGAAGTGCCCTCATCACGGATTGCAGCGGTAATAATTGCTAATTCGCCAGAAATGCTATCGGGTTGAATGTGGCCGGATGTTCCTACGCGAATGAAGGTATCTGCACCCACGCGTACTAATTCCTCAAGAGCTATAGCAGCAGAAGGGCAACCGATACCTGTCGAAGTAACTGAAACTTTAACGCCATCGAGATATCCTGTATATGTGTTGTATTCACGATTGCTCGCGACATGAACTGGGTTGTCAAAGAGTTCTGCAATAGGTTCACATCGCCCAGGATCCCCCGGTAGCAATACGTATTTTCCAACATCACCCTTCTTCAGTTGAAGGTGGTACTGCTTCTCATCATTAAGCATTCTGATCTCCTTTTATCAATTCACGAATTGCCAAAACTGCAGTTTCTATAAGCGGTTCCAGTGAACCCAGCTCACCTTCTCCATGCATCACCATAATGCCACCTGCCCTAACTCTGAGTATGGATGCGAGAACGAACAGAGTTGATACCTCCATCTCGGAGCAAATAGCTCCACCGATCTCCCATGCCCGCCAGCGTTCGAGGAGATCATGAGTTACACCAGAGTGCTCGGGTTCCACCTCACCGTAGTAGGAGTCTTTAGATTGAGAGAATCCAACCTTAAAAGGAAGGCTCTTGGCTGCTGCCGCTTTTCGGAGAGCCTGAATAACTTCAAGGTCTGCAACAGCTGGAAATTCAATAGGCATGTAATGGCTGGATGTTCCCTCATCACGAATTGCACCAGAGACTATTGCAAGTTCCCCCGATTGCGTACCCGGCTGAATCGAACCTGATGTTCCTACCCGAATAAATGTCCTCGCTCCAACTCGAACCAACTCCTCCATCGCAATTGCAGAGGAAGGGCATCCGATTCCTGTTGAAGTTACTGAGACTTTTACTCCATCAAGGTAGCCTGTAAATGTTACGTATTCACGGTTAGTGGCGATGTGTTGGGCATTATCAAAGTGACGAGCGATTACCTCTGCACGCCCAGGATCTCCCGGCAGTAATACATACTCTCCTACATCTCCGGGAAGAAGATGTAAGTGGTGCTGCTTCCCCGTCATATTAATTTCACTCTCTCAATAAAAAAATCCATAAATCCATCGACATCTACTTCCATAGCAACCTTTGCATTTGGTGCATTTCCGGTAGCCGAAAAATGGTCGGCTGAAATCTTTGCAGTTGTGAATTCACCGTGGAGTTCAATATCAAGATAATAATCACGAAAAGTCACAAGTTTTGGATTAACCAATATTGCGGCCGCTAAAGGATCATTAATGGCGCACCCCTGAATACCCTGATACTCCGCATGAAACTCCATATAAAAGGCTGTGGAGCGTTCAATAAAGTCATGGATTTCAGCCTTGGAGCCTCTCAGTCTTTCAACGTGCGCTTTCGTGAAGAGACATTTATATGTGACATCTAGGGGAATAATTGTGAGATCTATTCCAGAACGTAGGAGTATATCGAACGCTTCAGGATCACAAAAAACGTTGTACTCAGATGATGGTGTTGCATTCCCAGGATGATGAATTGTTCCTGCCATTGAAACAACTCTCTTAATTTTCTTTCGCAGTGACGGATCGATAAGAAGTGCAAGCGCAAGATTAGTGACCGGACCGATACAAAGAATTGTGATTTCACCAGGATTTGCATTCACAATTTTGATAATGAGATTGGCTGCCTTACCTTCAATCGCCTTCAAGGTTGGTGTGGGCAATATTGCATAGCCAAGACCAGTATCTCCATGCGTTTCCTCAGCTATAGAGAGTGACCTCACAAGTGGTTCGTGTGCACCTTCAGCAACAGGGATATTCTGCATTCCGAGTAATTCGACCAGTTTGAGAGCATTTACCGTGCACTTTTGAACAGTTGTATTTCCGTGAGTGGTGGTGATCGCCTGTAAAGAAATTTCAGGCATTGCTTTGAGAAGAATTAGTGCT
>DJBN01000103.1:13069-20211 GCA_002430075.1 Actinobacteria bacterium UBA5975
TAATGCATCATCGATTCCTGGATCTGTGTCAAGAATTACCTTCACTCTGCAACCTCCTCTGTGGATACTTGCTTATGAAATTTCCACCCTGCAACAGATATGACGGTGGCTAATCCAGTTGCAGCTGTCATAAAATAAAATCCCATCCACCCATCAAATCTCTCAACAATCACCCCGCTAATAGTGCTACCGATAGTAATTCCAATTGATATGGCAGCACCCAGGAATGCGAAGGACTCGTTTAGACGGCTTAGAGGAACGAGTTCTTTGATAAAAGCGTTTGCGGAAATCAGGGCTGGCCCTATAGCAATGCCTGCAATGATTATCCAAAAAACAATTGTCTCAAGGTCCTGAAAGAAAAGTATTCCGGAAGTGCATACCGTCATCACTCCCAGTGAGATTGTGTACCTGATTGAAGATGAAATTTTCCAATGGACAAAGCCATAAAGAAATCCAGAAATTGCGCTACCGATTGGGTAAAGTCCAACCCAAAGTCCTCCTTCTGCCGCCCTCCCTCCTTCCTTTGCGACGGCCAAAATTACTACGAAGTTTGAACCAAAAAGTAGTCCAAGTGCGATTAAAGAAAGTAGTAGGGATTTGACATACGGAATAGCTAAAATTGCTCTCTGGTGATCCTCTTTAATTCTTTCCATGCCACCGTGATCATTGCTCGTTGCTGCGATTCCAATTCCGCCGATACTCAGGAACACGATTGCTGCGATGAAGGGCGAACGCGAGCCAAAGAGAGCGAATAAAAATCCGGCCAAAGCTGGACCTAAAACAAAGGCTGTTTCATCGAATACTGATTCCAAAGAAAGTGCAGAGTTCAGTTCCCTTGGATTATCTAGCGAACGGCTCCAGCGCGTGCGCGTAAAACCTCCAAAGTTTGGGAAGGTCGCACCACAGACAGCCGCCAATGCCATCAAGCCAACGATTGAATGATCAATAAAATATAAGAGTCCTAAAGTCGAAAGAATATTTATAGCAACTATGCGAAGTAAGATGTTCCTCGTGCCATATTTGTCTGCTAGTTTGCCAACTCTTGGACTGATAGCTGCACCGGAAATCGTGTAACAAGCAGATGTTACCCCTGCAAGGGCAAATGATCCACGCACATCAGAGACCAAAAATACGATTGCTACCGTATTCATAGCCATTGGAATTCGCCCAATAATTCCAAAGCCAAAAGTTGATAATGCGAGAGGTTTCCGTAGGATTGATACGTAGGACCCAGCCAAGAGTTCCTCTATTTCTCTCTTTTTCTCTTATATAAAAATAGACTAGAAAATTAGGAATCTATTTCTTGCTGCCACTTGAGCAGGATTTCAAATGCCTTCTCGAACGAATCTACTACAGATCCCGAATCCTCAATGCATCCGCGCACAAATAAATTGATCCCTTTTCCATCAATCATATTTCTGTCACGGATTACGCGAGTATCCGTTACCAATCCGATTATGCCCTTTTTGGTTTTATCATGCCGCATTTCAGACCAGAAAATCCCAATCTCGCTCGCGGTGCCATCGTCGACCATCGGACCATCAAGTAAAGCAAGGACTGCATTTGAGTCGAGGACTGCTCTGGCATCCGTATCAAAAATAAACTTAGATGTGACCGGATCTGGCAGGGGGATTTCGTGGGGCACAAAAACATCCATCCCGGCCTCTCTCATACGTGCTGCACATTGATCAATAAAACTGCGCTCATAAGGAGTAAAGAGAGGCCCAGCAAAGTAAATCTTCATACTCAGTACATCACGGTCTTAGTTAAATGATGTGGCCAATGGGTTGCGTGATAAGTTTTCCAAAACCTATAATCTACCTGTGGTTGGAGTAAAGGTTTCATTCCTGGGCGCCGGTAATTAATTTCATCCGTAAGCCGTGCAATTGCAAAAATAGAATTGGCCCTTAATTCAATCTCGGCTTGACTATTGCATGGAATCTCCACTAACGACTGAATTTGGTCCTCTAATTCGGTGCTGTATTGAAAAATTCCCATCACGCGCATTCCTACAGGCACGATGTAATCTGCAAAAGCTGTGAGCATGTGAGCATCTTCCAATGCCCACGCCTTCCGAGGAGAGAGCGCTAAGTGCATTCCCCATATTCCTAATTGCGCTAGCTTATAGATATGAACTTCTGATTCGTTATAGAGACTCACGTCCTTGAATCGAGGGAACTCAACGGTAAGCCGTTCAAGCAGTCCATCTCCATTGGCATAAAGTTTCGGAGCGCAGGAGCGAACAAAATTCGAGTATCTCCCTTGATATTTATCAATGAGAGTTTTTCCAACTTCATTAAATATAGTCACCCGCTCATCGAGCATCGGAAGCTCAATCGTTCCAGCGAAAACGGATTCTAGATCTTTTCGGGTTAGATTAGCCAAGTAATCACCTGTAAAAAAAGGCACCCCTGCAGTTGTTGCCTTGTGTAAGCATGCAAGCATTGCTTCAGAGTCACTCCAACGTTTCCCTAAATAATCTGCCTCAAACTTAATTCCTGTCGAGAAATCGGTGAATGCAAAATTCATGGTGTTCACAACCAGGGTGAAATCCATTAAATAGTCGGGATCATTTCCGAAATCAAAGAGTATTGAACCATCTGGCTCAGTAAATTCTTCGTAAGCCATCCAGTCTGCAACCTCTGAGATTCTGCCCTCATTAATGGCTACAAGAGTTGATTTTTCCTTAACTGGCACGACACTTTTTAGAACTTTTGACTCCCAGTGAGTCCCCCGCTCCATACCTACTCGGTCTCTTCTCGTTCTCGATACGGCACGGCCAACATAGCCGGTGGTTTCAATCTTTGAGCTAATAGAACCAGAACAAGAATCGTCGCTAAGTTAGGGAAGAAGCTGACGAACTCACGTGGAATCTCTGGAACTGTCAGATAAATAAGGCCAATAAATGAGGTTGCCATTAAAGCTCTTACACCATGCTTCATTCTTCCGGTAGCGAAGGCCCAAATAACATAAATGGAACCAGCAATGATGACTACCAACAATGCGGCGTGGATTGAAGTCGGTTGGCGAATACGAAGGGCATCAGTCACTCCGAAAAGTACTGACCCCGCTAGGACGCCACTCGGACGCCAATTGCCGAATATCACTGTAGCCAATCCAATGAAGCCTCGGCCCCCCGTTTGACCTTCACGATAAACCTGAGAAGCCACTAGAGATAAGTAGGCTCCTCCAACTGAAGCGAACATCCCAGAGATAGCTAGTGCCATATAGCGCATGCGGTAAACCTTTACGCCTAAAGATTCTGCTGCCACTGGGTTCTCCCCACAAAAACGAAGTCGTAACCCAAATTTTGTTTTCCAAAGAATCCAGGTACTCAACGGAACTGCAAGGAGAAGCAAAATAGTTGCATAAGATATTTCTGTGACAAAGCCAGAGAGAATACCCGCTCCGTCAGAAAGTAGAAATATATTTTTATCCGCAATCGAACCCAGAAGTGGACTTATTCCGGGAACCGTGAGGGTCGGAGTTTGCTCAACAACAGGCGAGAGGCTGATATCTCCTCCACGCGAAGGGAAAAGTATCCCCGAAAGATATCGAGCGGCTCCAAGTGCCAGGATATTAATTGCTAAGCCAGAGACAGCTTGATCAATCCCAATCCTAACCACAAGTATTCCATGGAAAAGTCCAATGACGGCTCCCCCTATCGCGGCTGCAAGGAATCCAACCCAAGGTCCGTAAATAAAGGCAAACCAAGCACCCAGCCAAGTTCCGGCAATCATCATTCCCTCGAGGCCAATATTTATAACTCCGGAACGCTCAGCCCAAAGGCCACCGAGTCCCGCCATAAGGAGTGGGATAGTGAATCTAAGTGTTGCTCCAGAAAGACCAGCTGATGTGATGTCAGCGGCACCAGTGATGCGACGGACTGTCGAAACGATAATCAGTAACGCCACTACAAAAAGAGTAAAACGTGAAGGAGACGCGATTTTCCGAACCCATCTATTTCTTAAAAAGGAATTTAATAGGTCGGTCATTTGGACACCACGCCTTCAGTTTTAACTAAATTGCTTTCAGGTAAAGTTGCTTTACCAACAAACTTCTGTTCTTGCTTCTTATTTACAATCTTCACGAGCTGATATGCCACAACAATGGAAAGAATTAATGTGCCTTGCATAATCGTGATAATTTCTCTTGGAACGCCATTGAGGTCCAAGACGCCGGAAGAGCGATCTAAGAAGGCCCAAAAAAAAGCAGCTAGGGCGATTCCAACGGGATGGTTCCTTCCAAGAAGAGCTAGGGCCAAGCCCGTAAAGGCAAAACCTGATGGAAACGAAATGCTATAGCTATGAGTTTGACTCAATAAAGTGCCCATACCAATGAGGCCGGCCATCGCTCCAGATAGAGCCATGGTTATCAAAATCATTCTGCTTGCGTTCACCCCACCGGCACGTGCTGCCCTGAAAGAGAATCCTGTGGCACGTAAATTAAATCCAAATACGCTCTTGTTAAGAAGTACCCAGTATGCCAAGCCAATCAGTAACGAGAAAATAATAAATCCGTGAACCTCGCCTCCTAGGATCGGAATGGTGGGTAGCCATCCTGAAGAATCAATAATAGGAGTATTTAAGTTATTGGATCCGGTGGCTTGTTCACCTAGTTGTTGAGGCTGCAAAAGATAAGCCACTATTCCCGCTGCAATCGCGTTAAGCATAATAGTGCTGATAACCTCGGAAATACCCCGCTTCACCTTTAGGTACCCAGCAAGGGCTCCCCATAATCCTCCAACAGCCATAGCTACAAAGATAATAAGTGCCACGTGCAATACCGGTGGCAATGAAACCATTCCCCCAATAACGGCTGCAAAGAAAACAGCCAAGCGATACTGACCATCAATACCTATATTAAAGAGGTTCATTTTAAAACCGATTGCGGCAGCAACACCTGCGATGTAGTAAGTAGAAGCAATATTCAGTTCAGCAACAAGATTGCGAGATGCAAATCCATATTCGGCCATTGACTTGACTACTTCAATTGGATTACTTCCCTTAGCAATCAATATAACGCTAATAAATGCAAATGAAAAAGCTATCGCTCCCAAGGGGGCAAGTACCGCTAATAGGTTCCTGCTCTTCATTATATTTTCTCTCCTGTCATTGCCAAGCCAAGTTGTTCCGGAGTTGTTGTTTCTGGATCAAGTACAGCCACGATTTTTCCTTTAGAAATCACTGCTAGGCGATCTGAGAGATTAAACAATTCATCCAAATCAGATGAAATAAGTAGAATCGCCATTCCTGATAAACGCGCTTCAATCAATTTATTCCATATCAAAGATTGTGCTCCTACATCTACACCACGTGTTGGCTGAGATGCAATCAAAAGATTAGGATCTCCGCTCATTTCTCTGCCAACGATAAATTTCTGCTGATTGCCCCCCGAGAGAGCGGCAGCCATCACATTAATACTGGGGGTTCGAACATCAAGTTCTTTTACGATTCGCTCAGAATCTATTTTTGCCGCAGATTTATTTACCCAGAATCCATTTGAGATAGGAGGTGTCGATTGGTGACCCAAAATGCGGTTTTCCCAGAGTGGGGCCATCATGAGTAAACCATCTCTCTGTCTATCCTGCGGGATGTACCCAACTCCGGAATCGCGAATTTCACGCGAGGTGAGAGCGCTAATATCAACATTAAGAATTGTAATTGTTCCTGAATCAATTTTTATCAATCCCATAATGGTTTCAATTAACTCTGACTGTCCATTTCCGGCAACTCCAGCGATTCCAAGAATCTCACCTTTATGAACCGTGAGTGAAACATCACTTAGTATCTCTCGCTGATCCGGAGCGAGGCAAGACACGTGCGACAGGCTTAACACAGGCTCATCGCTTGGTTTAGTTGATGTGTCTCCTCGCTTAGGAAGTTCGCCGCCAACCATTAATTTCGCTAATTCACCCTTGTTAGTATTTTTTGGTTCCACCGAGGCTACGGTTGTTCCGCTCCGCATAACAGTAATGCTATTTGCCATGGCCAACACTTCATCTAGCTTATGAGAGATGAAAATGATGGTCAAACCATGGGAAGTCAATTCCTTAAGGTTTTCAAAGAGCGCCTTGACTTCTTGGGGTACTAGAACTGCCGTTGGTTCGTCAAGAATAAGTATTTTTGCGCCTTTATAAAGCACTTTCGCAATTTCAACTCGTTGGCGCTCGCCTATTCCTAATTCTGAAACAAGTTGATCTGGGCGCACATTAAGTCCATATTTTTCCGCAATTTCCAAAAGTTTGATTCGAGCTGCTTCGAATTGAATTACCCCACCTGTCGAGGTTGGTTCACTTCCAAGAATTACATTCTCTAGAACTGTCGCGTTATCTGCCAACATAAAATGTTGATGAACCATACCAACGCCAAGTTCCATGGCATCTTGCGGTGATTTAAAAGAAACTTTCTTTCCGTTGATTAGCACTCTTCCAGAATCTGGAGCTACAAGTCCGTAGAGAATTTTCATCAAGGTTGATTTCCCTGCGCCATTTTCACCAATTATTGCGTGGATCTCGCCACTTTCAATTTTTAGATTCACATCATAGTTGGCGATAACGCCGGGGTACTTTTTTTCAATTCCCTGGACATCAATAATCGTGCTCATCAACTACCTTTCGTTAAATTGCGAAGATGAAACCACCGATAACTTCTCCTTGGTGGTTTCATCTTCGTTTGTTATTTTTTTGGAACTGTACTAATTACTTCTTTGGAGCTATGGGAACCACGATCTTTCCACTCTTGATCTTCTTGATCAATTTATTGACCTTAGCTGCATACTGCTTAGCGTAACCACCACTAAGTGAGTAACCAACGCCATTGTTTGTCAGATCGAAATTGACAGCGCCCGCTTCGAAGTTTCCCTTAGCCACAGACTCAATCATTGCCTGGACTCCAACATTCACATTCTTTAACATTGAGGTGAGGATGATCTTCTTATATGCCTTGTTGCTTGGGTATGCCCATTCATCAGCATCGACACCGATAGACCAGGTTTTTGCAGCAAGTGCAGCTTTATGCGCGCCTGCTCCAGATCCACCTGCAGCTGAATAAACTACGTCGGCGCCATTATCAAACATGCCTCGTGCTGCCTCTTCACCCTTGGCAGGATCATTAAATCCAGAGAAGTCAGGGAAAACGGTC
>DJBN01000103.1:20371-22989 GCA_002430075.1 Actinobacteria bacterium UBA5975
AGAGAAGTCAGGGAAAACGGTCAGATACGATACCTGAACTTTAATTTTCTTGTTCATCTTCTTGGCACCTGCAGCGTAGCCAGCTTCGAATTTTTCGATGAGAGGTGTTGCAACTCCACCGATAAACCCAACATTACCAGTCTTTGAAGCCAGGGCTGCGATAGCTCCAACTAAATATGAACCTTCTTGTTCGCTAAATGTAATGCCTTGAACATTAGGGAGGTCGACTGTTGAGTCATCAACTATGCCAAAGTAAACATCAGGATACTCGGCAGCAACAATTGCTAGTGAGGATGCATAAGTAAATCCAACTGCGATAATCGGATTAGCTCCTGCCTCTGCAAGTAGACGAAGGCGCTCTGCTCGAGTTTCGTCTGTATCTGATAGAGCTGCTTGTAATTCCTTAATCTTCGATGACTTATTGGTTTTGACGAAATCGCGTGCTCCAAAATAGGCAAGCTGATTAAAGCCAGGGATATCTCGCCCACCCAAGTCGTAAGCGATTCCAATAGTTTTAATTTTAGTTGCTGCTGCGGCTGGCGATACAGCCGATAGAGCAGAAAAGATGAGACCGGTCGCAAGTGCAGCCGCTAATATCCCCCGCTTTTTCATTTTCAGACTTTGCATTTACTATCTCCTTAACATATTTGAGTGATCACTCGGATATTACTGATTTAAGTGGTAACT
This sequence comes from Actinobacteria bacterium UBA5975, assembly GCA_002430075.1. Taxonomy (GTDB): domain Bacteria; phylum Actinomycetota; class Actinomycetes; order Nanopelagicales; family Nanopelagicaceae; genus Planktophila. The sequence continues at coordinate 21,059 of DJBN01000103.1, forward strand.
GCTGGTTATCAATTGTTATATCTGTTTTCTGATTAATGAAATCAACACCGAATCCCAGTTACTCACCTTCATTATTCTATGCTGTGGGTTCAGCGCTGTATACGACTAACCACCATAAATTTGAGACGGGTGCGCCTGTTGTGGTCTGTGGCTATGGTCGAGTCTAATGTTCAGGTTTATGGTGTGATTTTCCCCAATATTACGAAAAGTTGTAATCGTGAACTTTGCAAACGACCTCTTCGGTGAGTTACATTACGAGTCTTTCATAAATAAATAGTCAAGGGCTTACAGGTGAAAATGAAAACTCCGTGTGTGGTAGTTGTTGGCAGCACCATGATTGACATGATTACATACGCAAAAAAACTACCTGAGCGGGGGCAAACCGTCCAAGGCGAGAACTTTGCCCTGGGTTTTGGTGGCAAGGGAGCAAATCAAGCTGTTATGGCTGCGCGTTTAGGTGCCAAAGTTTATATGGTCAATACTTTAGGTGATGATGTGTTTGGTGACTCGACAATTAAAAATTTTGCAGATGAGGGGATTGACACAACCCACATAGCACGCACTTCTGGCCCAAGCGGAGTCGCTCCTATCTGGGTCGAACCCGATGGAACAAATCGCATTATTTGCGTTCCTGGAGCTAATAATTCGATGAGCCCTTCACAGGCACAATCTGCAATCCAAGAGATTAGCCGCAGTTCCGAAATAGACGTCGTAATTGGTCAACTTGAAATCCCCCAAGCTGTTACTGCCGCGGCATTCCGTGCCGCACGTCAAAGAGGTATACCGACAATTCTTAATCCCGCACCCTCTGCTCCTCTTTCTGTTGAACTCTTAGAAGCAAGCGACTGGATAATTCCAAATGAGAGCGAGTTTGCTGATATGCACCCGCAGGGCCTAGCTCCGATCACGGACGAAGTAATTGTTCAGCTCTCACAATTACTTAAAAAGAAGATAGTTGTAACTTTAGGCGAAGCCGGCGCTGCATATTGCGATAACAAAGGCCATGTTTTAAGAATTTCTGCCCGCCAAGTGATGCCGAAGGATACGACCGGTGCTGGAGATGCATTTGTTGGTGCTTTTGCCTTCGGTTTAGCGAGTACGTTCAATGAAGTACATTCAATAATGCTAGGGTGCAACTGCGCCTCTGACAGTGTAACAAAATTTGGTACACAATCTTCTTATCCGAATCACAAAAGAGCGCTTGAAATAGTTGCTGAATTAATTGACGTAGAACACCATTAATGGAGCAATAGAATGCAATTTCAGAGGAGTTAGTAGGATGGCAGATAGCAGTTTTGACGTAGTTTCAAAGATTGACCGTATGGAGCTTGATAACGCCATCAACCAGGCAATCCGCGAAATTGATACTCGCTTTGACTTTAAAAATACAGGTGCAAAAATCGAGCTATCTGGTGACAAGCTTGCAATCGAAGCCGATACCGAAGAACGGGCAAAAGCCACCCTTGATGTAGTTAAAGATAAAATGATAAAACGCGGAGTTTCACTAAAGCACTTGGATGCAGGTGAGCCGCAACTTTCAGGAAAGATTTACAAGATTGCCTCTGCTCTGAAAGAGGGTATTACGACTGAGAATGCGAAGAAGGTGGCAAAGTTTTTGCGCGATGAAGGTCCAAAATCTATCAAGACCCAGATACAAGGTGACGAGCTTCGAGTAACATCGAAGAGCCGCGATGACTTGCAAGAGGCAATCGAGCAAATTAAGAATGGTAAATTTGAATTTGCTGTCCAGTTTGTAAATTTTCGCTAAGTGAAAAAGGTTGATAGCCAGTATTCGGTAGGACTTCTCTTTGGGCTAGCTGCATATGTTATGTATGGTCTCTTTCCGCTCTATTGGCCACTGCTCGAGCCTGCTAATCCTCTAGAGATAGTTCCACATAGAGCAGTGTGGACACTTATCTTCTGTCTAATAG
>DJBN01000103.1:23133-32845 GCA_002430075.1 Actinobacteria bacterium UBA5975
ATAGTTCTTGCCATTTCTAAGCAAGTTAAATCCACAATTGTGATTCTTAAAAATCCGCGGCAGATGTTGGGGTTGTTGAGTACAACGCTCTTGATTTCTGTTAATTGGTTGACCTACATTTGGGCGACAAATAATGGCCATGTCGTTGAAGCCGCTCTCGGTTACTACATCACACCTTTACTGATCATTGCATTCGGCGTGGTTTTACTTCGAGAAAAACTGCGTCCCCTGCAGTGGGTTGCTGTATCAATTGCTGCCATCGGAGTTCTAATTTTGACTCTCGACTATGGCAGGTTGCCGTGGGTGGGTATTACATTGGCTCTTTCCTGGGGAACGTATGGACTTGTTAAGAAAAAGCTCGGTCTCGGCGCCCTCGATGGATTAGCGCTAGAAACGCTCATATCTCTGATTCCCTATGGTTTTTACCTCCTTTACTTAGGACGTCAAGGAACCGGTCAATTTGGCCATGCACCGCTGCTAACTATCTTGCTCATTAGCGCTGGCGCTATCACCGCTATTCCACTTCTACTCTTTAATGGATCTGCAAATCGATTGCCTTACAGCACTATCGGTCTACTTCAATACATTACGCCCTCGCTCCAATTTGCGATTGGGGTATGGGTAAGGCATGAAGATATGCCAACTGCGCGCTGGGTTGGGTTTATTGTTATTTGGTTTGCACTTATTGCACTTGGAACGGATTTGGTTCGATCAAGCCGTACGGTCGACAATCGCATCGCATAAAGAGAATAGCGCGCCTGTTGCATCGCTAACCGGCAATGGACCAAGGGCAAGCCGCGCATCTCGTGCGACTTGCTGTAACTGTTCTCGTGAATCTGCCAGGGCTCTATGGTTTCTTAGCTCTTGCAATACCTGCTTAACCGTGGCTTCATCTTTAATTGGCGCACCCAATAATTTAATGAGTTCACGATCTGCCCCATTTGTTGATCTCATAACATTAAGTGTGACGAGCGTTGGGATTCCCTCACGTAAATCAGTCCCTGGAGTCTTTCCAGATTGCTGAGACTCGCTATCAATATCAATAATGTCATCGGCTAACTGAAATGCGATTCCAATTTTTTCGCCAAAAAGAGTAAGAGTTTCCTTAATCTCTAGCGGTGCTCCAGAGACCATTGCTCCAAAACGTGCACTGGCTGCGATCAGTGAACCGGTCTTATCTGCGACCACCTGTAGATAGTGTTCAAGCGGGTCTTCACCGCTACGCGGGCCTTGCGTCTCCATAATTTGGCCAATGACAAGGCGTTCAAATGTGGATGCTTGAAGTCTGACGGCTTCTGGTCCGATATCTGCAAGCAACGCTGAAACTTTTGCAAAGAGGTAGTCGCCGGTAAGAATTGCAACGCTATTACCCCACCGCATATTTGCGCTTTCGACACCGCGACGCAAAGTTGCTTCATCCATAACATCATCGTGATAGAGAGTTGCCACATGTGTCAGCTCGCAAACGACAGCTGACTCAATGACCCCAAATCGATTCTTATCTCCATAATGCGAAGCAAGAAGAGTTAATAACGGACGCAAGCGCTTTCCACCTGCTGCAAGAAGGTGTCTCGACGTCTCTTCAACGAGTGGGTAATTTCCTTGAATATGGCTAAAAAGTAGGCTTTCGACCTTTGCCATACCTTCAGAGAGCTCTAACTCAAGTTGGGGCACAAGCCCTGGAATACCGAAATTCGACATTAGCGAATGAAGAAGGCCGTGGATTGAATGAAGTTAATGAGAGGTGCAGGGTAGATACCCATCAGCAGAGTTACTGCAGCAGAGATTGCAATAGTTATCGTTGTTAGCCCTGATGGAATAACAACGCTGGTGCCATCCTCAACTGGGTCCTTAAAGAAGATTAAGACAATGACGCGGATGTAGAAGAATGCCGCAATAGCTGATGAGAGCACGCCGGCAATCAAAATTGAAGTACTGCCAGATTCATAAGCGGCTGAGAAGATAGAGAATTTTCCTATAAATCCAGATGTCATAGGTATGCCAGCAAATGCAAGGAGGAAGAGTGCAAAGACAGTCGCAATAAGTGGAGATCTCTTGCCTAACCCACTCCAGCGATTGAGATCAGTTACTTCGCCAGATGAATCACGAACCAGTGTGACTACGCCAAATGCTCCGACAGTTGCGATGCCATAAACAAAGAGATAGAAGATTGATGCATCAAGTCCGGGTTTGCTGAGCGCGATAACTCCAGCCAACAGGAATCCAGCATGAGCAATAGATGAGTAGGCAAGCATGCGCTTTACATCGCGCTGAGCGATTGCGACCACTGAACCAAAGACCATAGTAATGATCGCGATAACCGTTAGTACGGGCATCCATTGCCATTGCGCATTGGCAAAGACGACGTAATAAATTCGAAGGATGGCTCCGAAAGCTGCAACTTTTGTGGCTGCTGCCATAAATCCGGTAATCGCAGTTGGTGCGCCTTGATAAACATCGGGTGACCAAGCATGGAATGGAACAGCTCCAACTTTAAAGAGTAATCCGACTGAAATAAAAGCGATTCCCAGTAGCAAGAAGACATCATTTCCAGATCCGTTGACAATGCTTCCGTGAATTCCTACGAAGGTGATTGAACCCGAATATCCATACAGGTATGCCACGCCGAAGATAAAGAAGGCTGAGGAGAATGCGCCCAATAGGAAGTATTTCAGCGCGGCTTCTTGTGAAGCCAATCTACGGCGACGCGATAGACCTGCCATCAAATAAAGCGGCAGTGAGAGCATTTCCAGCGCAACAAAAAGGGTGATCAGATCGCTCGACATTGGGAAGAGGAGCATGCCTGCCACAGCAAAGAGTGTGAGCGGGTAGACCTCTGTGACTCGTAAATCTGAACGAAGGGAATCACGTTCTTCATCAGAACCTGGAACTGCCGCTGCTAGCGCTGTGAAATTCTCTTGATCTGCAATCAGGAATATCGAAAGAATTGCAATAATTAAAATAGAGGCTTGGAAAAGAACTCCTGCTCCATCGAATGCGACGGATCCCATTGCAGCATCGACTGAGGCTTCATTGCGAACGCGAAGAAGAGCCCCGAGTGAGATGACAAGTGTTGCGATGGTAATAAAGAGTTGAGAGCTGTGACGCGATGATCGAGGAGCAAATGCTTCAATAAGTACTCCAATAAGTGCGCCACCAAGAACGATAAGAATTGGAGCCAGCTGTGCGTAGTTAAGAATTGGCGATGAATATTCCATTTACTTACCTGCGCTCTCTGTAGGTAGTGGATCTGTGAAGCCTTGTGATTCAATTACATGAGCAGAGGCGGGGTTAATAACGTTCAGCAGCGGCGATGGGTAGAATCCAAGTGCGACAATAACTGCAATAACTGGCGCAATTGCAATTTTTTCGCGCAGGTTCAGATCAGGAAGGCTCTCATTGCCTGGAGTTGTTGGCCCATGCAGGGCTTTCTGCACTGGAATTAAAATGTAGAGCGCTGCAAGCACAATTCCGAAGGTGGCAATTACTGCAGCTACTGGATAGCGGGTATATGTGCCAACAAGAACTAGGAATTCACTCACGAAACTTGAAAGACCTGGCAGCGCCAGAGAGGACATTCCAGCAATAAAGAATGACCAAGCCATGATTGGAGTGACTCGTTGCAACCCGCCGAAGTCTGAAATCTTCGATGAACCACGACGTGAAATCATCCAACCAGCGACAAGGAAGAGCGCTGCTGTCGAAAAGGCGTGGTTAAACATATAGAGAGTTGCGCCACTATGGCCTTGAGTAGTCATAGCGAAAATTCCCATAGTGATGAAACCAAAGTGAGAGATCGATGTATAGGCGATCAGACGCTTAATGTCACGGGCCCCAATTGCAAGGAAAGCACCATAAAGAATCGAAATTACCGCCAAAGTTAAAATGACTGGCGTAAACGTTTTTGATGCATCAGGGAAGAGGGTAAGGCAGAAGCGAATCATTCCGAAAGTTCCGACCTTATCGAGAACACCTAAAAGTAGAACTGAAGTTCCAGGAGTAGCAGCTGATGCTGCATCTGGAAGCCATGTGTGAAGTGGCCACAAAGGAGCTTTGATGGCGAAGGCGATAAAGAATCCTAGGAAGAGAAGATTTTGCGTAGTTGGACTCATAAAATTATGCATCTCTGAGAGCTTCGAGATGTCAAAGGTTGGTCCGCCGTTATCGCTAGAAATAACGTAGAGACCAATGATTGAGGCCAACATCAATAAGCCACCGAAAAGACTGTAGATCAAGAATTTGACGGCAGCTGCCGCACGTTCTGCAGCTCCATATCCACCGATGAGGAAGTAGACAGGAATAAGCATTGCTTCAAAGAAGACATAGAAGAGGAAGACATCAGTTGCGGCAAAGACGCCAATCATCAGAGTTTCAAGAAGTAAAATTAAGATGTAGAAGACCTTGGCAGACCAACGTCCACCTTCTGATTCATTCCAGCCAGCCAAGATAACAATCGGGGCCAGTAACACTGACATTAGAATAAGTACTAGCGACAGCCCATCTACACCCACGGCATAATTGATTCCGAATGAGGGAATCCATTGCACGGTTTGAACAAACTGAAAAGCGGTATTAGAAGATTCAAACTTAAACCATGCCATTACTCCTGAAATTGCTACCAGTAAGGTAGTGCCAAGGGCTGCCTGCTTAATCCGAAGAACCTGATCAGTCGGAATCACTGCAAGGAGAAGCGATCCAAGCAGAGGAAGCAACATCATGCTTGTAAGAGCGTTCATTGTGTCACCACCCAAATCGCTGCAATCAGCGCTACTGCTCCGATAAGAATGAGCGCGGCATAAGTACGGGCAAATCCTGTCTGTGTCTTACGTAAAACCGAACCTGCACCCAGCGTCATCTGTGCAATTCCTACAACCGCCCTGTCGACTACCTTCTCATCTGTCTTTACAAGGAATGAAGTGAGTTTCTGTCCGGGACGCATAAAGACAGCCTCGTTAAAGGAATCTTGCATCAAATCCTTGCGAGCAATGCGTGTGAAAATAGAAACCTTCTCAGGTGCTACTGAATCAATATCTGAAAGATGGTACTTTATAAGCGCATATCCGACACCGATGGCAACAGCTACGAGCGCCATTACAGTTACAACTATTGGTTGCAAGAACATCTCTTCGTGTTCGCCATGTTCTGCAAACACTGGAGTTAACCAGTGCACGAGTGCGTCACCTCGAGATAAAAGGAAGCCAGATGCGACAGAGCCAACTGCGAGAATTGCCATTGGTAGCCACATTAAAATTGGAGACTCATGTGGATCTTGATTTTCATCCCAACGTTCCTTGCTTGTAAAGGTTAGAACCATCACTCTGGTCATATAGAAAGCTGTAATTGCAGCCCCTAGTAGCGCCGTAGAACCTAGCAAGATTCCCTTAATACCCCCGGCGTTAAAAGCTGTCTCGATGATGTGATCTTTCGAGTAAAACCCTGCGAAGGGAGGAACTCCAAGAATTGCTAGGTAGCCAAGACCGAAGGTCACAAAAGTTATCGGCATAAACTTTCGAAGCCCGCCGTATTTGCGCATATTTACTTCATCGTTCATTCCGTGCATTACTGATCCCGCACCTAAGAACATTCCTGCTTTGAAAAAACCATGTGTCAGCAAATGCATAATTGCGAATGCGTAACCAGCCGGACCTAGTCCAGCGGCAAGAATCATGTAGCCGATTTGTGACATGGTAGACGCTGCAAGTGCCTTCTTAATATCATCCTTTGCAGTACCAATGAGCGCACCAAAGATCAGAGTGATCGCACCGACAATGACAACAAGTAGTTGCGCAGTTGGTGCAGCATCAAAAATAAAGTTAGAACGGACGATGAGATAAACACCGGCGGTTACCATTGTTGCTGCGTGAATCAGCGCTGACACTGGTGTTGGGCCAGCCATTGCATCTCCCAGCCATGCCTGCAAGGGGAACTGAGCTGACTTACCAGTTGCGGCAATAAGCAACATGATTCCGATTGCAGTAAGAGCTGCTTTTGATGCCGTGTGTGAGGCTTCTTCTACTCCACTAAAGGAAACCGTCCCAAGTGTTGCAAATGCAATCATAATAGCCAAAGAGAGTCCCATATCTCCGATGCGATTCATGACAAAAGCCTTTTTTGAAGCTGCAGCATATGCAGGCTTTTGATTCCAGAAACCGATTAATAGATACGAAGCAAGGCCTACGCCTTCCCAGCCAACATAGAGATTTAGGTACGAATCTCCAAGGACCAACAAGAGCATCGCTGCAATGAAGAGGTTGAGGTATGCAAAGAAACGACGACGATTTTCATCATGTGACATATAAGAAATTGAGTAAATGTGAATCAGAGTTCCTACGCCTGTGATTAAAAGTACAAAGCAGATGGATAACTGATCCAGCAAGAGCCCAGCATCGACATTAAAGGTACCAACGCTAATCCATGAGAAGAGCTTCTGGCCTACCGCTCTTTCCTCTGTTGGCCGTGCGAGCATCTGTGAAAGTTGATAGAGACCTACTGCAAATGAACTTGCAGAGAGCGCTGTGGCAAGAAGGTGACCCCACTTATCTGATCTTCTGCCTGCCAAAAGAAGAATTACAGCGCCAGCTAGAGGTAGCGCGATGAGATAAACCAACGCTGAATTTTCCATGGCTATCGCTTCAACAAACTAGCATCGTCAATCGATGCTGACCGACGTGAACGGTAAATCGTGACAATAATTGCCAGGCCTACAACTACTTCGCATGCAGCAACCACCATAGTAAAGAATGCAACCACTTGGCCATCGAGAGTTCCGTTAATCCGTGCAAATGTAACAAGAGTTAAGTTAGCGGCATTGAGCATCAATTCAATACACATGAAGACCACAATTGCATTTCTGCGAACTACTACGCCGACTGCCCCAATCGTAAATAAAAGCCCTGCCACATAGAGATAGTTATACGGATTCATTACTTCTCCTCCGTTACTGTCTTATCAACTTCGCTAAGTTCAAATTGCTTTGAATCCAAAATGTCGCCGCGAGCTTTAAGAGTTGCAGAGATTGAATTTGGGGCCGCTGTTCCGTCAGGAAGCAGAGCTGGAACATCAACGGCATTATGACGAGCAAAGACTCCTGGATTAGGAAGCCCTGCGGCACTTGCCAGAGAACCTGTGCGAAAACGTGCGATCGCTTGTTCGCGTTGTGTTGGGCGAGCAACAGAACGTTGGTGATGAGCAAGCACCATTGCGCCTAGGGCTGCGGTAATCAAAAGCGCAGAAACTACCTCAAAAGGCCATACATATGTTGAGAATAGAAGTCTTGCAAGTCCTTCTACGTTGCCTTCGCTATTTGCAGCCGTTAGTCCATAAGCCTCGTGGCCCAAAGTTGCTCTACCGATTAGTGAAACAAGTAAGCCGCCAAAACCAAGAGCGGCAGTAAGCGCAATTGGTCGTAGCCCCGGAATCGACTCGGTGAGTGAGTCAGATGAATCGACACCAACAAGCATCAAGATAAATAAGAAGAGCATCATGACAGCACCTGTATACACAACAATCTGGACGATTCCAAGAAAGAGCGCATCTTGAGCAATATAGAAAATTGCCAAGGTAACCATGATCCACGCTAGGAGAAGCGCAGAATGAACAGCCTTCTTTACAAGAAGCATTCCAATTGCCGATATCACAGCCAGTGGGGCCAGGAACCAGAACATGACCGCTTCAGGTGTTTGAATAACCAGCATTACTTATTCTCGCTCTGACTTGGATGAGATTCCGTAACGTCACCATTGTAGTAATTAGTATCTGTCATACCGGGATACATTGGATGAGGTGGCGCCAACATTCCCTGGCGAAGTGGAGCTAATAAATCTTCCTTCTCAAATATTAATTTCTCTCGTTTATCATCTGCTAATTCATATTCATTTGTCATCGTCAGTGCACGAGTTGGACAAGCTTCGACACAGAGTCCACAGAAAATACAGCGAAGATAATTAATTTGATATACAGCTCCATGCCGCTCACCTGGTGACATTTGATTTTCAGGTGTGTTATCTCCACCTTCAACATAAATTGCGTCCGCAGGGCATGCCCATGCGCAGAGTTCGCAGCCAATACACTTTTCAAGTCCATCAGGATGACGATTTAACTGATGACGACCGTGAAAACGTGGCTGAGTAGGCGCCTTTACATCTGGATATTGAATCGTCTGGTTCTTCTTAAACATAGTTGAAAAGGTGACCCAAAAGCCTTTGGCCTGCGAAGCAAGAGAGGCCGGGCCGGGTTGATTAACTTCGGTAAATGGAACTGAATTAATATCAGTTTGAGCGGCAACCTTCTTCTCAATGAAATCAGCCATTATTTACCTCCTGTGACATTGATGGATTGCACTTGTGGCAGAGCAGGGACCGGGAAACTCGGAGCATCGCCTTCTGGAAGTGGAGTGCTTCGAAGTTGATCTTTTTTTCGCTCGAAGAGTGAGCTGAGTGCCATTACGATAATTACAACACCGGCTGCAAATGCAAGAACCACAGAACGTGGAGCTTGCTCTTGTTGCAGTACTCGCAGCGTTGCAACGATGAGAATCCAAATGATAGAAACTGGAATCAAAACTTTCCAACCAAACTTCATAAATTGGTCATAACGCAGGCGTGGAAGTGATCCGCGCAGCCACATAAAGATAAAGAAGAAGAAGTTAACTTTTGCAAAGAACCAAATGAGAGTGAACCATCCGCCGAGCCATTGTTCTGTAAAACCAAGTCCCGGCAGCGCGTGATATCCGCCTAAAAAGAGAGTTGTTGCAAGCGCTGAGACAGCGATGATATTGACGTACTCTGCAAGGAAGAAGAGTGCGAATTTGAGTGAGGAGTACTCGGTGTGGAATCCTCCAACCAGTTCGCCTTCAGCTTCGGCTAAATCAAAAGGTGCGCGGTTGGTTTCGCCTACCATTGAGATTAAAAAGATTATAAAGGAAGGAAATAGAACTACTGCATTCCAGATGTTTTGATGTTGTGAATCAACGATTGCAGATGTTGACATAGAACTTGCATAGATAAAGACTGCAACAAGTGAAAGTCCCATTGCTACTTCATAAGAAATAACTTGGGCGCTTGAACGTAAGCCACCAAGCAATGGATATGTCGAGCCAGATGACCAACCAGCAAGTACTACTCCGTAAACACCAATGGACGTTACGGCCAAAATATAAAGGACGCCCACCGGCAAATCTGTAAGTTGAAGCGCTGTCTGATGGCCAAAGATAGAGACGACGCCGGTCATTGGAATGACTGCGAAAGCCATAAAACACATGGCTGTAGCAATAATTGGGGCGATAATAAATACAACTTTATCTGCAGCTGCCGGAATGATGTCCTCCTTGAGCGCCAACTTCACGCCATCGGATAGAGATTGCAGAAGTCCAAACTTTCCAACTCTGTTAGGGCCAGTTCGTAGCTGCATCTTGGCAAGTACGCGACGTTCGGTCCAGACCGCCATCAACGTAGCAATCACGCAAATGATAAAGACAATCAGAGCTTTCACTCCGATTAACCATCCAGGATCTTGTCCTAGAAGCTCTGCTGTCGTCATGCCTTCACCACCGTTACTACTTCGCCGTGGACTGCATTGAGCGCCACTAGAGATTGAGATGCAAAAGAGTTTCGTGGGATCCACACAGCATCTTCATGAATATCTTCAACGAGGACTGGAATTGTGATTGATCCATTCGAATTAGAGATGCGCAACTGCTCTCCAGTTGTTATGA
>DJBN01000103.1:33048-33298 GCA_002430075.1 Actinobacteria bacterium UBA5975
GCTCTCCAGTTGTTATGCCTAAAGCATCTGCGCGCTTTGGTGAAATAACTGCAACAGTTGGGCGACGCGTTCCGGCCAAATTATCTTCACCTTTTTGTAGTGAACCCATATCAAGTAGTCGACGCCATGAAGATAGTAGCGCTTCATTTGTTCCAAGCGTAAGAGATGCTTTTGCAGCAACTGATCCAAATTGACTACGTGCTCCATCCCAAGGGCCTAGTTGGCTAAATTCACGAGCTGAGGCGGTAAC
>DJBN01000103.1:33517-33816 GCA_002430075.1 Actinobacteria bacterium UBA5975
AATTCACGAGCTGAGGCGGTAACAGTTCCCAGTGAAATAGGTTCCCCAAGTACATCTGCCAGCGCAGACAGGATTCGAACATCGCTACGGTTGAGTGACTCTGAGACAGCTGTGTCGAAGGCACGTGCGCGACCTTCCCAATTCAGGAAACTTCCACTCTTTTCAGTAATAGCTGCAACTGGAAACACCACATCGGCAACGGCCGTGATAGAGCTAGGGGCTATCTCAAGTGAGACAACAAAAGAGTTCTTGAGAATTTCAAGTGTTTTCCGACTTGATGGCATATCCAGTGCATCAAC
>DJBN01000103.1:33972-34365 GCA_002430075.1 Actinobacteria bacterium UBA5975
CCACCGATGACTACAGCATCAAGTTCTTGCTCTGAAAGAGCGCCAATAATTTGCGAAGTCGTACGACCAATAGTTGTTGGAAGTGAATCTACGCCCCACGCCGCTGCAATATCTACACGAGCTGCTGCATCTGCAACTGGACGGCCACCCGGAAGGAGATTTCCGAGAGCTCCCGCTTCAAGTGCGCCTCGTTCGCCTGCGCGACGAGGAATATATGCGATCTTGGCGCCGGTCTTTTGAGCAAGGGCGGCAACCGCTGAAAATAGACCAGCACTTTCAGATGCTCGTTCTCCAACCATAATGATTGATTTTGCAGTCAGCGCAAGAGTTGTTACTGCTGCAGCTTCCGCACCTGGTGCAACTTTAATGAAGTCAGCTTTGAGCTTATCCATC
>DJBN01000103.1:34488-34823 GCA_002430075.1 Actinobacteria bacterium UBA5975
ACTTTGAGGCCGCGCTTCTTAAAGTTCTTATTTAAACGCAAGAAAACAATCGGTGACTCTTCTTCTGGTTCAAATGCGACGAAGGCGACATGATCTGCAGAATCGATATCGCGATAGGTAGTTGAAGATCCAGCTACATAAGTAGCAAGGAAGTCGCGCTCTTCATCCGATGTAACACGAGAGCGATAATCGATATCGTTTGTTCCAAGAGCAATGCGAGCAAATTTGGAATATCCATATGCATCTTCAGTTGTAACACGACCGCCTGTAAGGACAGCTGCGCGCTTACCTTTAAGTCCAGCTGCCGCAGCAGCTAGAGCCTCTGGCCATGAAGC
>DJBN01000100.1:0-1046 GCA_002430075.1 Actinobacteria bacterium UBA5975
CAATAAAGCGCTCCAAAGGTAATCCTAAAGTTGCGGTGGTCTACCTAATGATTCTCACCGCTCTGGCATCTGCCATTCTAGATAACGTCACGACAATCTTATTAGCGGTACCAATGACTCTGATCGTTTGCAAACACCTAAATGTATCGCCAGTCGTTTTCATTCTTGCTGAAGTTTTTGTCTCCAATATCGGGGGAGCAGCAACCTTAGTTGGAGATCCGCCAAATATTATTATTGCCAGCAAAGCCAATCTAACTTTTAACGATTTCTTAATCCATATGGGCCCAATGGTCTTGGTAGTACTTGCAGTAATTATTCCGTTACTCGTATTTCTATTTCGCCGCGAACTCATTAATTCTGCCAGTGACCGTGAACATGTAATGCAATTAGATGAGCTCTCTTTTCTTCGTGACCGCAACTTACTGAAAAAGAGCCTAGTTGTTCTCTTTGGCGTTATGATTGCTTTTACTCTTCACTCAGTTATCCATGTCGAGCCTGCTGTCGTTGCGCTCTTTGGTGCGGGAATTCTCGTGGGAATAAGTGGGCTAAAGCCTAGAGACTATGTCCAGGATATTGAGTGGAATACGTTGATCTTCTTTGCTGGCCTCTTCATAATGGTTGGTGCTCTAGTAAATGTAGGAGCTCTTGAAGAGTTTGCAACTTTCTTAAAAGAGCTATTTGGTGGCGATACAAAACTTGCGGCATCGAGTATTTTATTTATATCAGCCGTTTTATCTGGCCTGATCGACAATATTCCATTCGTGGCCTCAATGAGCCCAGTCGTTGGTGAATTAAGTCAAGGTCTAGTGGCTCGCCAAGAGCATGTTCTCTGGTGGTCACTAGCTTTTGGTGCGGACTTTGGTGGAAATGCAACGATCATCGGGGCAAGTGCAAATGTTGTTGCTATCGGGCTTGCTGCAAAAGCTGGAATAAAAATTTCTTTCTGGAAATTTGCAAAGTACGGCGTTTTAGTTACTTTGATAAGCGTTTCCATGGCTTACCCGTACTTAATGCTCTTCTACTTTTAGCTCAACTACTTTTAGCTA
>DJBN01000100.1:1190-6522 GCA_002430075.1 Actinobacteria bacterium UBA5975
CTTCTACTTTTAGATCAACTACTTTTAGCTACTAGTGGTGACCACTCTCTAGCTCTTTTGCTTCACTGGCAGATGGAGCCGATACCTGTTCGACATGAGCTTGGCTAAGGCGAGCCCGAAGCTTTCCTTTAAGTCCCTGGGGATTTAGCACACCGTTGGCATCGCTATTAGGTACTTGTAAAGCCATTGGCTGCTCATGTTGGGTCAGTGTGAATTTCTCAGCGGCGCTTAGCTCTTCATGCACCTCAACAAATTCACCGTGTGGCAACATCACAAGTCGGCCAGTTTCGCGGCCGTGTAGTACTTTCTCACGATCGGCTCTTTGAAGTGAGAGACAGATACGTTTTGTGATCACAAAAACCATCGGTGGAATAACAATTACACCTATTCTAGTGAACCACATAATCTGATTAATCGTGAGTGAAAAATGGGTAGCAATCAGATCGTTGCCGCCATTGATCAAGACAACCAAGATAAATGAGAGCGACATTGCACCGATAGCTGTGCGGTTTGGATTGTTGCGTGGTCGTTCTAGTAAATGGTGCTCGCGCTTATCGCCAGTCATCCAAGATTCGATAAATGGATAGAGCGCCATAAGCGTGAAGAGAATTCCTGGAATAATTAAACCTGGAATTAGAATATTCCAAGAGATTGTGTATCCGAAGGCAGCAGTTTCAAGCGGGGGAGCCATACGCACTAAGCCATCTAGCCATCCCATGTAGAAATCGGGTTGCGAGCCTGCTGTCACTTGCCCAGGGTTGTATGGCCCATATAGCCAGATTGGATTTATAGAGGCGACTGCTCCTAGAAATGCTGTTACACCAAATACGATAAAGAAGAAGCCGCCAGCTTTTGCCATATAAATTGGCATCAGCGGATAACCAACAACATTCTTCTCGGTACGACCTGGGCCAGGATATTGAGTGTGCTTCTGGTACCAGACCAACATCAAGTGAATTGTTATTAGCGCAAGAAAGATCGCAGGTAGCAACAAGACGTGCACGGTGAAAATTCGAGGTATGAAAGCTTCACCAGGAAAGGCGCCACCAAATGCGAAGAATGCCAAGTATGAACCGACAACAGGCAAGGCTTGAATAATTGCCTCGGCAATGCGGATGCCGGTTCCAGATAACAGGTCATCTGGAAGTGAGTAGCCAAGGAAGCCCTCAACAATTCCGAGAGTTACAAGACCAACACCAATTAACCAATTTGCCTCACGAGGTTTTCTAAAGGCGCCAGTAAAGAAGACGCGCATTAGGTGGGCGATCATTCCCGCCATAAAAATTAACGCAGCCCAGTGGTGAATCTGGCGCATCAAGAGACCGCCGCGAACATCAAAGGAGATATGTAGCGCAGAGGCGTAAGCAGCCGACATCTTTATATCTTGAAGTGGCTCATAGCTTCCATCATAAACAACTTCGCGCTGTGAGGGGTCAAACCAGAAAGTTAGGAATGTTCCCGAAAGTAAAAGGATGATAAATGAATAGAGAACAATCTCGCCAAGCATGAATGACCAGTGATCAGGAAAGACTTTAGTTAGATTCTTTCGGAGCCATTTTGCAGCGCCGGTCCGATCATCTACATATCCGGCAACGTTGACGCCAATGCGTTCTACTTTTTTCATGATGGGCGCTCCCAGTAGCTTGGTCCGACAGGTTCATTAAATGGATTTTGTGCAACGAGATATCCATCGGCATCAACAGTTATTGATAGCTGAGGAAGTGGTCTAGCAGATGGCCCAAAGATAACTTTCGCTGCGCGCGTCACATCAAATGTTGATTGGTGGCATGGGCAGAGCAGATGCTTAGTCTGCTGTTCATATAGCGCAACTGCGCATCCCATATGTGAACAGATCTTAGAGAAGGCGATAATTCCATCGTATGTCCAAGAGAGGCGCTCGGCATCTAGCTGAAATTCAGATGGACGCAGGCGGATTAAGAGGACTGCATCTTTTGCAATATCGGATAAGTGCCGTGTGGAACCTGGCTCTAGCTCAGGAAGTACTTGGGCAACTGCGCCGATTTCTAAATCTTCTGGGCGAATTGGGCGATCACCTGGGTCGGTAACTAGTCGAGTACCGCGCTTCCATGAGGTCTTCTCTAAATCTTTTCCTGGTAGCGGACCTAGGTCTCGCAGCAGTACCAGAGGAGTTAACGCAGAGAATCCAAGTGCCAATCCGAGAGTTCGCTTTATCAGCGAGCGACGACCAAGACCTGCGGCCGCTGCCTGCTCTTTAATGGTCTGATGAAAATCCGCTCTATCTTCATCTGGAGATCTAAATTCGTGGCGCTTAGCAATAACTTCGGTATCTGGCATCAACATCTTTGCCCAATGAACTAAACCAAGTCCGATAAATAGCAACGAGATTGCCATTCCAAGACCAAGAAATAGTTGATGTGCATTTGTATCGCCCATGATTGGTATAAAGAAGAAGACATCATCTTTTATAAAAATGTAAGCATAAATTGCAAGAACTGTTCCTAGCGCAGAGAGAATAAAAAGAATTGCGACTTGACGCTCGGCAAGATCAGCTGCCTTTGGATCGGTATCAGTTTTGCGATGTACATGCTCTGGAAGTCCGGGATCTTCGAACTTTGCAATCTGGTTGAATTCGTCAGACATTACCTATCTCGCCTTCGCCGTTAGCCACACTGCAATACCAATTAAAAGACCAAGTCCAAGTGTCCAAACCAGTAATCCCTCTGTTACTGGGCCGGTTCTACCAAGAGAGGCACCACCAAGATTTGGTTCGCTCTCGGCAGATTTTATCCACTTTAGAATTGAGAGTTTCTCTTCAGGTGTAATTGTCTTATCGCTAAAGACTGGCATTGATTGCGGGCCAGTAATCATCGCTTCATAAATGTGCTTTGCTTCAACGCCCATAACAGTTGGCGCATATTTGCCTTGCGTAAGAGCGCCACCTTGTCCAGCAAAGTTATGACACATTGCGCAGTTAGTTCTAAAAAGCTCACCACCTTCAGCAGTGTTTCCATCTCTCTCATAAGTTAATTGCGCTTCATTTATAGCTGCAGGGCCTGGAGCCAGCGAGGCAACATATGCGGCAAGTGCAGCGGTCTCTTCCTCGTTATAAATCGGATCCTTACGCATTGCCTGTTGACTCATATCAGCCATTGGCATACGGCCGGTTCCAACTTGGAAATCTACAGATGCTGCGCCAACGCCAATTAGGGATGGGGCAATTCCGGCACCTTCAGCATTTAGGCCGTGACAAGAAGAACAACCTTGAGCAAAGATTCGGGCGCCCTCTTCAATAAGTGTTGACTTTGGAGTTGATTCCATGCGGCTTGAATTTGGCAGTGCGCTGGCAACTTGAAAAGTTGCGCCTAGAGAGATTAGGGCAGTTATCAAAAGTGCAGGCGCAGCGTAGCGATGGCGGCGATATCGTGAGAGCCGCTTGACTCCTGCATTCACATCTAACTTCTTCAACTCTCTCACCTATCTGTCGTTAATCTGTTGGATATCTGATCTGCTATTTAATTAAGTAGATTGCAGAGAAGAGTGCAATCCAAACTACATCTACAAAGTGCCAGTAGTACGAAACCACAATTGCGGTCTGTGCCTGCTTGTGACCAAATTTCTGTGCGCGAAATACGCGGATCATTACAATTAAAAATGCAATAAGTCCACCAGTAACGTGCATTCCGTGGAAGCCAGTTGTCATATAGAAAACTGAGCCATAAGCATTTGATGAGAGCGTAAGACTCTCTGAAACCAATTTCGCATATTCATAAACTTGGCCACCAATAAAGACGGCTCCCATTAAGAAGGTAAGCGCAAACCATTCACGCATTCCCCACTTACTAAATTGTATTAGCGATCCAGTTCGCTTTGCTTGAAAGCGTTCGGCAGCAAAGACACCAAATTGGCAGGTAACCGAGGAGAGAACTAGAACAGTTGTATTTGCGGCTGCGAATGGAATATTCAGAAGGCTTGTTGACTCTAACCAGATTGCTGGGCCTTGCACTGCTCTCGTAGTGAAGTACATTGCGAAGAGCGCGGCGAAGAACATCAATTCACTAGATAGCCAGACAATAGTTCCGACAGCCACCAAATTGGGACGATTTATCTTGGCTGGGGCTTGGGAGGTTATTGCTGAAGTCATAGGGCGATTATTCACGATTCCTGCTCGAAAAGAGATATTTTCACTGCCAGATGGCAGCTACTTTGGGTGAATCTCATCACGGGGAAATTGTGAGGAAAGTGGCCAGTCTGAGAGTTATCTTCAGGGCCAGAGATTGCAGGCTAGAATTTGCGCCATGAGTTCACAATCGAAACTTACGATAGTTCTTTACTCCGATGACTCGAGCGTCAGATCAACAGTAATTACCGCCTTGGGGAGCCGAATCTCTCCAGAACTGCCCGAGCATAAGGTCATGGAGTTTGCTACGGCCCCTGCCCTTCGGCTTCATCTCGATTCAAAAGGCCCAGTCGATCTCTTTATCCTCGATGGTGAGGCTGTTCCAGAAGGAGGAATCGGACTTGCCAGGCAGTTAAAGGATGAAGTTTTTAACTGTCCGCCAATTATGGTGATCACCGGAAGAGTTGAAGATAATTGGTTAGCTTCATGGTCAATGGCTGAAGGAGTAGCGGTTCACCCAATAGATCCCTTTACTTTTTCTGCGCAAGTGGCAGAACTTTTAAGGACCAAAACCTCTAATTCGACTCGCACCTAAAATATCTCTTGGGGTTCGTTTCATAAATTGTCTTAACTCTTGAGCGGTTTCGACCTCGTAGCCCGCAAGGCGTTCTAGAAGGCGATGGAGAACTTCAACAGTTGTCTTCACATCATCTAGTGCACGGTGATTTGGAAGTGCTGAGGTATTAAAGAACTGGGAGAGAGTTCCCAATTTATAATTCGCAATCTCGCTACGTTCTATAAGTAAACGAGCTAATTTTACAGTGTCGACTACCTCGAATTTTGGCCAAGGGCAGGAAAGGTTTTTTGCCGCTGCTCTTAGGAAACCTAAATCAAATGGCGCATTATGGGCAACTAAATGTGCCTGGGTGTCATCGCCATGAACTTCTAGAAACTGCAGGAACTCAGCAAAGGCGCTTCCTATCTCAGGCGCGCCCGCAAGCATCTCATCGGTAATCCCAGTCAAATTAGTTATGTACTCTGGAATTGGCGATTTAGGATTTACGAAAGTTGAATATTCACCGAGTACCACCCCACCCCGAACAGCTATTGCGCCAATTTCGGTAATCGCACTGCCATTCTGGGGAGAGGCCCCAGTAGTTTCAAGATCCAAAACTATGAAAGTTGTATCGTGTAGATGCAGTTCGCTGGACATTATGCAAGGTTAGGTCAATG
>DJBN01000100.1:6719-6920 GCA_002430075.1 Actinobacteria bacterium UBA5975
AGGTTAGGTCAGTGCGGTGACATAATCTTGATTCGGATTTCGATTTTCAGCATAAAAGTTAATAACCCTCGAGTACAAGTTAAGAGTTTGTTATCCCATCGTAACCCTTTGGTACTTGATGGAAATTCACTCAGGGGTTATGTTCTGTCCACATCAATCCCTTGTCTAAGGGTCAATTCAGGAGGCGCTTTGAAAAAGTCA
>DJBN01000055.1 GCA_002430075.1 Actinobacteria bacterium UBA5975
GCACGTAAGGGTCTTGCAGATACAGCTCTTCGAACCGCTGACTCTGGTTACCTCACACGTCGTCTCTGCGACGTTGCACAAGATGTCATCATTCGCGAAGACGATTGCGGAACCGATCGTGGTCTCACTCTTCCAATCGCTACACACCAAGAATCAGGCAGCTTGATAAAGCATGATCACGTTGAGACATCTGTTTATGGCCGCACATTGGCTGAAGACATCACAGTTGATGGTGTAGTTATTGCTCAGGCAGGTGCAGATCTTGGTGATCGCAACATTGATGCACTTGTTGCTGCCGGAATCGATGAAGTAAAGATTCGCTCAGTTCTTACTTGCGATAGCAAGGTCGGACAGTGTGCAGCTTGCTACGGTCGCTCACTTGCAGCCGGTCAACTTGTTGCAGTTGGTGAAGCAGTTGGAATTATCGCTGCGCAGTCAATCGGTGAACCAGGTACACAGCTCACAATGCGTACCTTCCACACTGGTGGCGTCGCCGGTGATGACATCACTCACGGTCTTCCACGTATCGTCGAGCTCTTCGAAGCGCGTACACCTAAGGGTGTAGCGCCAATTGCAGAAGCTGCAGGCGTTGTGTCATTCCGTGAAGATGCAAAGGGCAAGAAGATCGTCGTAACACCAGATGATGGTGGAGAAGAAGTTGCTTACCCAATTACACGTCGTCAAAAGCTACTTGTAGAAGAAGGTTCACGCGTTGAAGTTGGCCAGAAGATGGTCGTCGGCGCAATTGATCCAAAGCAGGTACTTCGTATCCTTGGGCCTCGTGCAACTCAAGTTCACTTGGTTAACGAAATCCAATCTGTTTACCGCTCACAGGGCGTCGGCATTCACGATAAGCACATCGAAGTAATCGTTCGCCAGATGCTCAAGCGCATCACAGTTCTTGAAGCTGGCGATACTGAAATGCTTCCAGGTGAACTCGTAGAACGCGGTCGCTTCGAAGCTGAAAACCGTCGCGTTGTTACAACCGGTGGTAAGGCTGCATCTGGTCGCCCAGAACTTATGGGTATCACCAAGGCATCTCTTGCTACTGAATCATGGTTGTCAGCTGCTTCATTCCAAGAAACAACTCGCGTACTAACAGATGCCGCACTCTCTGAAAAGTCAGATCCACTCTTGGGTCTTAAGGAGAACGTCATCATCGGTAAGTTGATTCCAGCAGGTACAGGCCTTGCCCGTTACCGCAATATCCGAGTCGAGCCAACAGAAGAGGCAAAGGCAGCCGTTTACGCAGCTTATGACGAGTACGACTTCACACCATTTGATCAAGGTGGTTCAGGAGAAGCTGTTCGTCTCGATGAGGTAGAAATTCCTCGCTAACAAAGTTCACTAAAGAGGCTCAATCCCATAAGGGATTGGGCCTCTTTGCTTTCTATTACAATTAATTACATGGCAAAGATCGTAAGAGTTGGCGACGAATTAGTTCTAGAGCTCTCATTCTGGGAAAAAATAGGAGCCTTGCATTCCAACCCTAGAGTTTCAGCAGCGTCAGTGGAGAAAATCGAATTTGTCGAGAAGCTCTGGCGCTCAGAAACGCTCCGAGGTGTTCGCGCCCCAGGGATCGCCCTTCCGTATATCCTCCTTTTGGGCACACTTCGAGGTTTTCGGTATAAGGATTTCTGTGCCATGAGTGGCAGGGGAGAAGGCGTGGTTTTGACCCTTAAAAGTGGCCCTTTTGCCCGCTGGATCTTTACCTTAAAGCAGCCGCAGGCTGACTTCCTCGATTTTGGTGGAGCGCAGGGACTTTAAGGTTTAAAGCGACAACTTCACATTCCCTTCATTTCCAAGGAACCCCTGCCTGAAACTGGGAGATCTTTGACCTGGACAAGACACGCCGAAGGGTAAAAACCCCGAAAATAGGGGTGTGTCAGGGGTCTCAGGGGTAATAGACCCGTTTTGACCTTTTGGGGGGGCTGCCGATACCTTTCTCCTCTGCGCTTTTTAGCGCGCTTGTTGCTTCTCCTATTAAGAAATTAATTGGACGATATGCGATTCGGGTGCAACACACCCGACCGCGTGGGTCGGAACATCGAGCGTGAAATGAGAGTTCAGTAAACGAAACTGATGCACAAGATGTCAATCTTTGTATCAAACGAAATGGAGAAATGTAGTGCCAACAATTCAGCAGCTAGTGCGTCGTGGTCGTGCAGAAAAGACTACGAAGACAAATACACCTGCGCTCAAGGGTTCCCCTCAGCGTCGCGGTGTTTGCACACGTGTTTACACAACAACACCTAAGAAGCCTAACTCTGCGCTTCGTAAAGTTGCACGTGTTCGTCTTACTAGCGGTATGGAAATTACTGCATACATTCCAGGTGAAGGTCACAACCTACAAGAGCACTCCATTGTTCTTGTTCGTGGAGGCCGCGTAAAAGATCTTCCTGGTGTTCGTTACAAAATTATTCGTGGATCACTTGATACACAAGGCGTAAAGAACCGTAAGCAATCCCGTTCTCGTTACGGTGCTAAGAGAGAGAAGAAGGCTAGCTAATGCCACGTAAAGGTCCTGTAGTAAAGATTCCTGTAGTTGCTGATCCTGTTTACAACTCACCAGTTGTAACTGCACTTATCAACCGCGTACTTCTTCACGGTAAGCGCTCAACAGCAGAAGCAATTGTTTACGGCGCTCTCGAAGGTGCACGCAAGAAGACTGAAGTAGATCCACTGATAACTCTTAAGCGCGCACTTGATAACATCAAGCCGGCTGTTGAAGTACGTTCACGCCGCGTTGGTGGAGCTACCTACCAGGTCCCAATTGAAGTTAAGGCTTCACGCTCTTCAACTCTTGCACTTCGCTGGTTGGTTGACTACTCACGTGATCGCCGTGAAAAGTCAATGTCAGAGCGTTTGCAGAATGAATTAATCGATGCAGCCAATGGTCTTGGAGCAGCAGTAAAGCGCCGTGAAGATACCCACAAGATGGCTGAAGCAAATAAGGCATTTGCTCACTATCGCTGGTAACTCGCCAATCGGCGGTTAGCGAATAAAAAACGCTAAGCGTCTTCAGGCAAAGAGAACGAAAGATACGACAAAAGTTTTAACTAACAGAAGAAGAGGAATATAAGTGTCAACAGTAGAAAAGATCGATCTAGCTACGGTTCGCAATATTGGAATCATGGCTCACATCGACGCGGGCAAAACCACGACTACTGAGCGCATCCTTTTCTACACAGGCATCTCATACAAGATTGGTGAAGTGCACGAAGGTGCAGCAACCATGGACTGGATGGAGCAGGAACAAGAGCGCGGTATCACTATCACCTCTGCTGCAACAACATGTATGTGGAAAGACCATCTCATTAACATTATTGATACACCTGGCCACGT
>DJBN01000072.1:0-5810 GCA_002430075.1 Actinobacteria bacterium UBA5975
ATAGTAAAACTCAATCGCACTCTCTGAATCGTTAAGTACTAAATCTCGTGAATCTGTACGCTGGCGATATCCAGCCTCCTTCAAGATGGCAATCGATGAATCAGCTAGCGATCCCTTATTAGGCACTGCTACTCGTAACATGTGTTATCCAATCTCAACATAATTTTTTACTGTCCCCTACAAGTAGCGATATATATCGGTCGGCGTCAGTCCGCGAGCCAACATGAGAGTTTGTAGATGGTAGATCAGCTGGCTTATCTCCTCGGCAAGTGCCTCATCTGACTCATGTTCAGCCGCGAGCCAAACTTCACCGGCCTCCTCAATAATCTTCTTTCCGATTGCATGAACGCCGGCTTCCAGGGCCTTGGTCGTCGCTGAATTCTCTGGTCGAAGCTGAGCTTTCTCCGCTAATTCAATCCAGAGCTCGTCGAAAGATTTCATCCCCGTAGTTTAGTAGAGACTGCAAGAGCGCGGAGCGCATTTATCATCGCACCCGGATCTTCTGCCGTAAAGACCGCACTTCCAGCAACGAAGGTATCTGCGCCGGCTTCTCGTGCAATCTCAATTGTTTCAAGAGAAATCCCGCCATCGACTTGCAACCAAATGGGGCGGCTTCCAATTAGTGATCTAGTTCTGGACACCTTATCCATCGCGTTCGCCATAAATTTCTGACCACCGAACCCTGGCTCCACTGTCATGATCAGAAACATATCTACCAAATCCAGATACTCAGAGTAGGCCTCAATATCTGTGCCTGGTTTAAAAGCCAGACATGCGCGTGCGCCGTGGCTGCGTATCTGCCTCAAAGTCCCGGCAATATCCTCAACTGCTTCAACATGAATTGTGACACTTGCTGATCCTGCGTCGGCATAGGCAATTGCGATCTTGTCGACTTCTGCAACCATCAGATGTGAATCTACAGGAATCGGAGATTCGGAGATGATCGTGGCCGCAGCATCGAAGTCAAATGTGAAATTTGGAACAAAGATATTATCCATGACATCCAGATGAAGAAGATCGCTAAAGGGCGCAATCCTTGCAATCTCACTCTGTAGGTCATCAAAGTTCGCATTAAGAATGCTCGGCGTAATCCGAATGTGATCACTCATAGCCCTACTCTAAAGCTTCGCCTTGAGTTGAGTGAAGAGTAAAGAGCGCTAAAAACATCGAGTCGGTGCCATGCTGGCTAGTCCAAAGCGCCATCGATTTATCCTTGACTGCGCCTTCAAGGTTCTCAGGAAGATATTCAGATACATCCAGCTGCCTGAGTTCGGGATGTCTCTTCAGAATTTGCTTCACCTGACCGAAGGTCTCAGCGAAGTGTGGGCTGCATGTGGCATATCCAAAGACTCCAGAGGGTTCCAAAACTGAAATGGCCGAATCTACTAACTCCATTTGCAACTCTGTAAGAGCCCGTAGATCTTGCACAGTGCGTCGCCAACGAACTTCTGGTCGACGTCGTAGCGCACCCAAGCCAGTACAAGGAACATCAGCTAATACTGCATCGAACTTTACATCTCGCGATGCGATCTCTCTGCCATCTCCGACCCAGACAGGGTATTTTCCAATGACATTCTTTACAAGGCCAGCGCGTGCTTCTGAAATTTCATTCGCCACGAAATCTTTGCCAGCTACATCGCAGATATGAGAAATAAGGGCAGCCTTTCCGCCAGGGCCTGCGCAAAGATCTAGAACAGATAGCGCATGGCTGGTAGCTTGCGAGAAAACATAGGCCACAAGTTGAGAACCTTCATCTTGTACGCCAGCCTTGCGATGACGGATAAGTTCAAGAGATCCGGGGGCACCATCGAATCGTGCGCCGAAAGGTGAATACTCTGTGGCGACTGCGCCCAATTCAACAAGCTCCTTACGAGTTGATGCCCCGGGCCAGGAAACGAGAGTCGGCTGAGCTGGAACATTATTAGAACGCAACTCCTCTTCAACGCGATCGAAGTCTTTCAAAAGATCGAAATAGGCCGAGACAATCCATTCAGGATGCGAGTATGTAATTGCTAAGCGACTTACGGGGTCAGCAATCAGTGCGACAGGTTCTAACCATTCTTCAAGGCTCTGAGCGCTCACTTTGCGCAATATCGCATTGACGAATGATGCCTTGGATTCACCAATGACCTTGCGAGCAAGCTCGACTGTTGCAGAGACTGCAGCATGGGTGGCAACGCGCATCTCAAAGAGTTGATGAACACCCATTCGGCAGATATCAACAATTCCAGCATCGACTTCAGACCAAGGTCGATCTGAAACTTGCTTCAAAATATAATCATGCCGACCCTGCATTCGCAAAGTTCCGTAAAGAAGCTCCGTTGCAAAACCCTTATCGCGCTGCTCAAAGTTACTTGTATTCAGCGCTTGAGGGAGCAGTAAATTTGAGTATCCACCCCGTTGGTTCACTTCAGTGAGAATGTCATAGACCAAGACTCTGACTGCATCTGGCTTTGGCGATTTGAAAGTATCTCGACGGGCTTTAACCAAAGTGGTCACCAGATTGAATCCGTGCTCCATTGAGCCAGGACTTGGCATCGGTACGTGACTTACCTGAAGGCGTAAGAAAACCAACCATTATCGCACTGGTTGCCGTTCCAACTAGCAGCGCCTTCTCGATTACATGAATCTCACCCGGTGTGAATTTCTCCTGCGTTGCCACTACATCATCAACTTTAATCGTCGTTCCGCGAAAAATCGTCCATGCACCTGGATTGGAAGTGAAGGCCCTTACCTTATTAACTATTGCATCTGCGCTCATAGTCCAATCGATTTCAGACTCGGCTTTCGAAAGTTTCATTGCACGCGTTACGCCTTCAGATGTTTGGGCCACTGGCCGAATTCCTGCCTCAATATCTGAGATGGAATCCAGAACTGGTTCGGCGCCGATTTCGGCAAGTTCTATAAGAAGTTCATCACTTGTGATATCAGCATCGAGTGCAAATCGTGCAACACGATAAATCGGACCTGTATCCATTCCTTCATCAAGTTTAAATACTGTTACGCCCGATAAGAGATCCCCTGCCTCAATTGCTCGTTGCACCGGAGCTGCACCTCTCCAACGAGGAAGAAGCGAAAAGTGAAGATTGATACAACCATGTCTAGGAGCATTCAAGATCTGAACCGGCAATAGAACGCCGTAACCAATCGTGATCATCAGATCAATACCAGCGAGCAACTCTAGAGTCTCAGCAGTGTTTGAAGGCTTCAGGCAAGCGACATCATTCTTACTGCACCATGTCGATACAGGGCTCTCCTTAAGAGCCTGGCCGCGTCCAGCTGGCCGGTCTGGTTGGGTAATGACGAAAAGTAATTCATGATCACTCTGTAGAAGCGCATCAAGAGTCGGTAGGGATACTTCAGGCGTCGCAGCCACTGCAATACGCAACTACAGCCCTTTCCCGAATAGCCCGTGGGGCGAAGTACTGATCTTCGCAGTTAGACCGCTTGCGCCAACCAAGCCAAACCATTCTGACTCACGAATTTCTTTCATGGCGATCTTGCGATCTTCGGGCGATAACCTATCGATAAAGAGAACTCCATTGAGGTGATCGGTCTCGTGCTGAAGCGCTCTGGCCAGTAACTCGGTTCCTTCAACCGTTATAGGTTCGCCATGCATATTAAAGCCCCGTGCCACGGCCCTCATTGCGCGAGGCGTTGGATAGGCCAATTCAGGAAAGCTCAGGCACCCTTCATCTCCCTCTTGAATTTCTTCACTCAAATCTAGAGTCGGGTTGATTAGATGCCCTAAAGCTTCATCAACATCCCAAACAAAAACACGAAGTGGAACACCGATTTGTGGCGCTGCAAGCCCTGCACCCGGTGCCTCGAGCATCGTTTCTGTGAGGTCCTTCACGAGAACTCGCAACTCTTTATCAAAATCGAGAACGATTTCAGATGGTGTAACAAGCACCGGATCACCAAAATGGCGTATTGGTTTGATCGACATGTGCTCATCCTACCTATCGAGAGAGTGAATAAGGATCAACCCGGATACTGCTCAGCACCTTCTTGGAAGCGCTTCTTCTCCGCTGGAATTCATGAAGTAGTGAGATAAGAATCTGACCATCTTCAATCGGCACAAGGCTCACAATGCGCGAGAGGCTGCTACGAAGCTCTGATGGACCCAGGAATTTAACGGTCGGTGGAAGCCGTCCATCATCACGTGCCTGTTCAAGCCCTCGCAGCAACTGTGCGGCTTCTGATGTTGTGATATCCAAAGTAACGGCTCGAGAATACGGTGGCAATCCAACTTCACTTCTCTCGCGCAACTCTCGCTGAGAAAGCAGGGCTGGTTTCCATGCCGAAAGAGCGCCGATTATGGGATGGTCTGTGGCGATAACCAGTGCGATTAACGCATCTTTGTGAGCAAAGCTTGCTACATGAAAGGCCATCTCGCGAGCTCTCTCTTGTGCACGCAAATCAGATTGCGAAAAGAATTGTTGCGCTTCGAGGATGACAACGAGTGAATATCCTGGTTGATAGATTGGTATCGCACCGAAGGTCGCAATCACAATCCCCCGTTGACCTTTATATTCGGCAAATATTAAATCCCCAGAGGATTGTGAGATTTGTTCTCCTGGAAATGCAGCACCTATCTCAAAGGCAAATCGATCGCTACCCCTGCGCAGTAGAAAAGGAGTTTGTGATTTGCACCATGCACATGCCCACTGCGCGTATTCACGAGAACATGTGACGCATGAGATTGCAGCAGTAGCGCTCTTCTGAATCAACTTGCCACCGCACTCACAGCGAGCGATGTTTCTGCACTTTGAACATGTAATTGCCTGTGCATACCCCTTAGTCGGAGCGATAAATAGAATTGGCCCTTGCTTCAGAGCGGCGCGAATCTTGGAAATCAATCTACTTGGAATCAATTCTCCCGAACTCTTATCAAAACTCTGCACTAAAACCTTGTGCGATTGGCAGGAATAGGTTAGCCACTTAAGCTCTATCAGCCGTGCGACTTCAGAGCTTGGGCAGTAACCCATAAAAACCAGAGAGCATTCCTCTTCAATCGAACGCGTCATAGCTACATCTCGAACATTCCAGCCAGGGGTTCGGATTTCGTAATGATGTTCGGAGCCTTCATCTAACACCACGATGGTCTCTAAATCAGTAATGGGAGCAAATACTGCGCTACGAGTACCTATCACGATCAACTTCGATCCGTAACGAGTACTAAGGAAATTTCGGTATCTCTCCTGCCTGGGCAAATCAGAATCAAGTACTAGCGCTTGCGGGAATGCGATGAGGAGCTCTGAGACAGTTCGAGAATCTGGTGCAAGTATCAATACTGAGCCAGTTGCATTAAGAGAGTTAATATGTTCAACCACTGCCTTTATTTGTGGTTGATATGGAGGTAGCTGTATATAGCCACGCACCTTCTGCTTCTTGAAGTTACTGCTGGGACCATCAAGCCAGGAAAACTTATCGACCGAGGCTACACGCGGTGGGATTGCAGATCGAAGAATATCGTACGGATGGGCCGACCAACGGGCTGCTACCTGTGCGATCAACGCAAGAGAACGCGTGGTCGCTACCGACACCGGTGATACAACCTTCGAGATTGGTTTTAATCCTCCTTGTACGCTCTCTGCACTTCGTGAAAGGATAATGGCTTCTACTTCACGGCCGTTAAAAGGAACCTGAACCCGAATACCGACATCCACAACCGCGCTGAGATCATCAGGAATTAGATAGTCGAATGAGCCATCGAGATGAAAGACTCCAGAATCGACCCACACCTGTGCAATGGGCCGTTGCGATGAGCTCTTCTCTGCGCGACGCACAGCTACTTCGGACCTGAG
>DJBN01000072.1:6041-8681 GCA_002430075.1 Actinobacteria bacterium UBA5975
ACTATTTAACTGCTGCTTGTAACTGCGAAACGCGATTTGTTGCTTCCCATGTGAAGTTAGGAAGCTCGCGACCGAAGTGACCGTATGCAGCAGTCTGTGAATAGATAGGGCGTTTGAGATTAAGGTCTGCAATGATCGCGGCTGGGCGAAGGTCAAAGACAGTAGTCACTGCATCTTGAATTCGTTGTACTGGAACAGTCTCTGTTCCAAATGTTTCGACGAAGACACCGACAGGTTGCGCCTTGCCAATTGCATAGGCAACTTGCACCTCGCAGCGAGTTGCCAAACCAGCCGCTACAACATTCTTAGCCACCCATCGCATTGCATAGGCTGCAGAACGATCGACCTTGGAAGGATCTTTCCCTGAGAATGCTCCTCCACCGTGACGAGCCATTCCGCCGTAGGTATCAACAATAATCTTTCGACCAGTCAGGCCAGCATCCCCCATAGGACCACCGATAACGAATCGCCCAGTTGGATTAATGAGAGTGCGCATATCCTTACGAGGCAAATCAATCTTTGAGAGAACGGGTTCTATAACATGGGCAATAATTTCAGGCGTCAATTGCTTGAGAACATCGACCTCCTCTGAGTGCTGGCTTGAAATAACAACAGTGTCGAGAGCTACCGCTTTATCACCGTCATACTCAATTGTTACCTGCGTCTTTCCATCAGGACGTAAATACGGCAAAGCACCAGATTTACGAACTTTCGCAAGTTGTTGAGCAAGTTCATGAGCCAGCCAGATAGGTAATGGCATCAACTCTTTTGTATCATCGCAGGCATAACCAAACATCAAACCCTGATCGCCGGCTCCTTGAAGGTCAAGGGGATCAACTGCCGAAGAGACTCTGTGTTCAAAAGCATCATCTACTCCTTGTGCAATATCCGCAGACTGTTGTCCGATGGATATCGATACTCCGCAGCTATTGCCGTCAAATCCTTTTACGGATGAGTCATAACCAATTCCAATGACAGTATCACGGACTATACCCATGACATCTGCATAACCATTTGTCGTTACTTCTCCCGCAACATGTACTTGTCCGGTTGTGATCAGAGTTTCAACAGCTACTCGACTTGATGAGTCTTGCTCGATAAGTGAATCAAGAATTGCATCAGAAATCTGATCTGCGATCTTATCTGGATGACCTTCTGTAACTGATTCTGATGTGAAGAGACGTTTTGACATTGTCCTAACCTAACTTAAGAAGGGCTTGATCGAGGAGTCGATGCGCGAGCGTGTCTTTGGAGGTATCTGACACCTTGAGAGAATCAGAATCGACCAAGAAGATCTCACCATGGGTATTTTCGCTATTGAAGATATCTCCCCCAGAGACGTCGTTGAGATAGAGAATGTCTGCCCCTTTGCTATGCATTTTAGCTTTCGCTGCGAGAACATCATGAGATGTCTCAGCCGCAAAGGCGATGATCACTTGTGACTTCTTAAGAGGTGCCATTGATTGCAGCAAGTCGGCATTTTCAACCAACTCAATGGCATCGTAGCGGTCCTTCTTGATCTTCGAGGCTGAGACTGTCTTGGCACGCGCATCTGCTACTGCAGCCGACATCACGAGCAGATCTGTCCGTGGAAATTCAATAGTGAGCGCCTCAAGCATCTGCTCAGCAGTTTCTACAGCAATCATTCGAACTCCCGGAATATCATCTAATGAAGTGTTTGCCGCAATCAAAGTTACATCTGCTCCGCGATCTCTCGCGGCTCGAGCACATGCAAATCCCTGTTTACCGGAGGAATTATTTCCAATAAAACGTACAGGATCAATTGGTTCGCGAGTTCCGCCCGCTGTCACCAGAACTTTCTTGCCCTGCAAATCCAACGATATATTAGTGAGTTGCTGAAAAACTTTTAATATTTCTGCTGTCTCTGGGAAGCGTCCTTGTCCCACATCACCGCTTGTCAGGGCCCCGACGGCAGGATCCATGACAATATAGCCGCGTCCACGAAGAGTCACTACATTGGCTACGGTTGCTGCGTTATTCCACATCTGTGGATGCATCGCTGGGACAACAAGTACCGGTGCATGTGATGCGAGAACCACATTTGTTAGCAGATCATCTGCGCGACCTGCTGCTATTCGTGCGATTAAGTCCGCAGTTGCTGGCGCAATCAGAATAAAATTTGCCAATTTTGCGAGTGAGATATGTCGGACCTCATCGACTCGTTCGAAGACTTTGGCAGTAACTGCTCGCCCAGAAAGAGCTTCCCACGTGGCTGTACCAACAAAATTTAAACTCGAGGGAGTTGGAACAACCGTGACAGCAAAATCGCATTCTTTTAAACGACGCAAGAGATCACACGCCTTGTAGGCAGCGATCCCACCGCCTATACCGAGGATAACCTCACGGCCGAATCCTTGCATATCTCCGACTTATCGCTTAAAAATTAAGCGGTTGGTTCTAGGTTTTCGATAGTCAGTAAGCCCTCATTGATTTCGCGAAGTGCAATAGAGAGAGGCTTTTCGTGAACGTGTGTATCTACAAGTGGTCCTACATACTCGAGAAGGCCTTCGCCTAATTGTGAATAATATGCGTTGATCTGACGAGCACGCTTTGCAGCATAGAGAACAAGACTGTACTTAGAGCCTGCCTTATCGAGTAGTTCATCGATTGGTGGATTTG
>DJBN01000091.1:0-1331 GCA_002430075.1 Actinobacteria bacterium UBA5975
GTACGTATCGGTATGTGAAAATGGATCATCGAGTTTATGAATTCCCGACAGTTGTTGAAGAACGAAAAGTCCACAAAATGGCGAGTAGACAGCGTTGTATCCACCTTCGTGTGCGATAACTAAACGATTTTTAGCGGTATCTGCTGCCGATTCCATCAATATCTCCGTCATTTGAGCAAATCCTTTTGCAGTCACAAGCATGCGACCAAGTGGGTCGTACACCGAGGAATCAAAACCTGAAGCTACTGCGATGAGGTCCGGTTTGAATTTTTTGAGTGCTGGTCTAATAACGGTTTCAAACGCGTATAAGTAGCCACCATTTCCCGTACCTGCAGGCAGAGGAATATTTATGTTTGTACCTACACCACGCTCTTCCCGTCCCCCGGTTTTTCTTGGGTATAGCCGGTCTTGGTGAAGAGAAATTGTCAAAACATCTTCATCGTCATAGAAAATATCCTGCGTACCGTTTCCATGATGAACATCCCAATCAACTACCGCAATCCTTATTCCAGGGTTTTCTTTCTTTGCCACTGAAATTGCAACTCCTAAGTTTGAAAAAAGGCAGTAACCCATTCCTCCTGCGCGAACTGCATGGTGGCCGGGTGGACGCACAAGTGCATATCCATTATCTATGTGACCCGCTAATGAGTCTTGAATAAGTTGTGTGACCGCACCGACTGCAAGTGTCCCAATCTCATACCCACCTTTGGCTAAGGGTGTTTCCCCATCGCCGGCATCTCCGCCAAATTCTTGGTCACTTGTTTTTTTTAATTGATTTAAATACTCCGCGGGATGCACTAACAGAAGTTCTTCAATTGTTGCATGGCGCGGTGTTCGCCTATCTAAATTATCTATAAGCCCAGAAACAACAATTAATTCGTGGATCCGCCGCTTTGTCTCAGCATTTTCGTAATTTACAAAAGGTTGTAAGCCTCGAGAAGGATCTGTGGGAAACATACCCGCTTGAGTGCCAGTGTCATGCCAACCAAAAAGCTCATGATAGATATATCCGGTGCGAAGAGAATTCATCCTCAAGGGTTGCAGAGTTTGAGATAAATTGGAATATCTTTATAAGTGCCAAGACGAGGAAATTTGAACTCTTAAAGGGTCTAGCCCCATAGCGGGTCTCTAGGGCAGAAAAATTTCTGCGAACCCCTCATTAACCTTCGAATTACATCTCCTAGCAACCTAATAGCTTTTGTGGACATCAGAAGGGACATCAGGGGACCATTCATGCTCAAGCGTCAGGTACTAGACACATAGGCGCACGCATAGAACCATGTTTCCACGCACTCATAATTCGGTGGTTGTCGGTTCGAGCCCGACCCGCC
>DJBN01000091.1:1532-4696 GCA_002430075.1 Actinobacteria bacterium UBA5975
GGTTCGAGCCCGACCCGCCTCACTGTCTCAGTAGCTTTACGTCCTAATTAAGTACTGGAACCAGAATTTCGCTGTAATGCATAAATCCTAGCTTGGATAGCGCATTGAATCGGCAGATCTTAGTCTCAGTCGATAAGGAAAAATTAGCGCAAGTTGCATATCGGCCGGATTCTAGTGCCAGCACTTACAAATATAAACTAGCCCTATCACAGTAACCATTAAATGAGGTGCTGTGTCGACACATTATTCGCAATTCGCAAGCAATTCACCCGAGATTGCCCCGTTATTCCACCGAATAAAAACTGAGATAAACAGAATTGTTAGTTAAGTTTTTGGCATGAGTAAAATAGATTTTTTAATAATTGGCGCTCAAAAGTCCGGCACGACAAGCCTTCGGGCGCTCTTAAATAACAATCCAGAGAAATTTTATCTAGCAAACCAAGAGCTTCATTTCTGGGATCAAGAAGGGCAATACGCAAATGGGAAAGGCTTGCCTAAATACTTAAAGAATTTTGAAAAAGGCTTACCTCATCAGATAGTGGGTGAAAAAACGCCTCGTTATCTATTTAGCAATAGCGCACCAAAACGTCTGGTAAAACATTTCCCAGAGATAAAGCTCGTAGCGATCCTGAGAAATCCAGTAGACAGAGCGTATTCGGCTTACTGGCATGGCAGACGAGTCGGCGCTATTCCTGCCTCTCGTTCTTTTACCCAGGCAATACATGAGAGCGAAAAATACGAAAAGCTCTTATATGGGGGGCTGGTCAAGAGAGGCTATTACGCTGAACAATTAAAGAATTGGATGAAATATTTCCCAAAGGAGCAGTTCTTTGTCCTGCAGTTTGAGAAGATGGTTGGCAATCCAAGATTAAATGGGGCCGAGCTCATCAATTTTCTAGAAGACTCTACATATGCTGATGATTCCAATCTCAAGCTTCACCTACCAAAACGAAATGTTGCACGTAAGAGTAAGAATCAATTGGTCAGTAAAGTTATTCATAGAGCTACACACTATGGTCAGTTGCGAGGATTGCGTAGCAAATTAATGAAGAACAATTTAACGGAATTTCAGGCACCAGAGATGGCTCCTGGGGATCGTCAATTCCTTACTCAAATTTATAAGGAGGATGCGAAGGCGCTTGAAACTCTCTTGGGTCAAGAATTTGATTGGTTTAAGTAGATTTCCTTAACCAATTTTGGCAAGTAACTAGATTAGAGCGGTAACGCCCATCAAGTGCCCCATAGCAAGTTGGTCGAGGATTTCGTAACCCATCTCTGCGCACAGGCTTGTAATCAAAGTGCTTGGGTCCCGAATATCCATAACGTTCAAGAAGATCTACGAGGAAGAAGGCGCTCTTGACATCTCCGTGGCCGAAGACGAAGTCTTGGTCATATTTAGGACCGCGTTGTCCATTGAGGTCAATGTGGAATAACTTCTCCTGCCAGAGCGCTTGTGTGATTCCATGAACAAAGTTCAAGTTTGCCATCTGTTCATGGCCTTAAAGGTTGTGGGGTTGTAAAATCGAAATGGCGGCCAGATTGCTCGGGCCGCCATTTCGCTTGTAAAGAACTGTCAATTAGCCAATCTTTGCGACCTGAGCAAGTGACTTCTTGAGGAGTTCTCCATCAATAACTGAGAATCCAAGTGCGGCGCCAACATCCTTTGAGCATTTAGTGCTCAAAATGTAGGTTGCGTATTCCTTAACTGCCTTGGCTCGGGCAGCATCTGGATACTTCGAATCAGCCAGGAGGTAAGAGACGATGCCAAGTGGATAGGCACCTTTCTCCTTAGTTGTATAGTCATAGGTTAGAAAACCATTTTCATTCTGTGTCGATGAAGCTAAAAATGCTCCAACACCAGTTGAATCAGGAGCAACTGATGCACCCGCCGAGTTAACCACATTCGCAATTTTCAATTTATTGGCAGTCGCATAGTTAACTTCTGCATAGGTAATCGAGTAGCGGGTCTTTCCAGCCAATTGAGAAACGCCTGTTGATGAAGCAGCGCCAACAACTCGGCCAAGATTGCTCATATCATTTATATCTCCTGGGAAAGAATCCTTGAAAACTTTATTTTTAGCCTTCTTCCAGATTGAAGGTGCTGATTTAGACAGATAGTTTGTGAAGTTTTCAGTAGTTCCAGAAGAGTCTGAACGATAGACAACACCGATCTTCTTTTCCGGAAGAGTGTATCTCGCCTTCATTGTGCGTGTCTTAAGGATTACTGGACTTCCCTGAGCATCCTTGACTGGATTTCCATTGCGATCAAGCTTGTATGTGATGCGATCATAAGTGCCGTTGTTATCTGCAACGATTGCCGGGTCATTCCACATTGTGATTGATCCGCCGAAAATTCCAGCAATTGTTGATGCTGAAAGATTCAAGGTCTTCTTACTTGGCAAGTTATGCAAAATTGCGATTGGGGCCGCAACAAGTGGGATGTGAATTAGTGATGCACGCTTTGTTGAAGCTGTATAAGCACCATCTGACATCCAAAAATCACCGATAGATTTATCTGAATTTGATTGACCTGTGCCTGAAGAAGAAGATGCATATGTATATGAATGGTCAGTGCTATTTGCAAAACCTGCCTTGCAACCTTCAATTAAGAGAGCAGGAAAAGAGGCACCAGAACCTTGAAGGTCGGTAGCTTGTGCTGGAGTTGCCGAAAGGACCAAACCGAATGCGAGTGCAAGAGATGCAATCTTCGCGATTCTACTTAATTTCATTGATTTCCCCTTATAAGTTGTTGTGTCGTTCAGTTGAAAAATAGATGTAGATGGTGAACTAACTAGGCAAAAACGGCAAAATCAGAGCAACAATTAAGTGAACAGTTGGTGAACGACATTAACCGAATCGACCCGTCACATAATTCTCTGTGCGCTCATCTTTAGGGCGAGAAAAGATCTCGCTAGTAGGAGCTACTTCGATCATCTGCCCTGGTCCGCCCTCGGATAGAAAGAAGGCTGTGTAATCTGAAACGCGTGCAGCCTGTTGCATATTATGAGTGACAATTACAATAGTCATGGAATCAGAGAGTTCGCGAATCGTATCTTCGATACGCAGAGTTGATCCTGGGTCAAGTGCTGAGCAAGGTTCATCCATTAACAAGACCTCTGGACGCACTGCAAGTGAACGCGCAATGCATAGCCGTTGTTGCTGGC
>DJBN01000065.1:0-252 GCA_002430075.1 Actinobacteria bacterium UBA5975
CGCGGAATTGCATCTGCTGTCGAGGCAATTGCTAAGGCTGATGCCGATGTTAAAGGAGCCTCATCCGACCCGATCTTTGCCCTCGAAAAAGCCCTCCAGACCATCTCTGCCGCCCGCGGCCAGCGCTAATTCAGGAGAAAATCTCGATTTTGGGGTGACCCCCTTGCGCTGATAACCTTCGCATCTGCACAAATCACAAGGTTTGGCTATAGATAAATCGGAGCAATAGACGTGGCAAATATCAAGTCGCAG
>DJBN01000065.1:426-11425 GCA_002430075.1 Actinobacteria bacterium UBA5975
AATATCAAGTCGCAGATTAAGCGCATTAAGACAAATGAGAAGGCATACCTTCGTAATAAGTCTGTCTCATCATCTATTAAGACTGCTGTTCGCAAGTTCCGTGACGCAGTTGCTAAAGGTGACGCTTCTGAAACTACTGCCGAACTCCGCGCAGCATCGAAGGCTCTTGATATTGCGGTCTCAAAGGGAGTTCTACATAAGAACACGGCTGCAAATAAGAAGTCTTCAATGGCTAAGGCGGCTGCTAAAGCCGGCGCTCGTTAATTCTTTCTCGGCATAAAGTTTTATTAAAGATAAAGGTCACTTAAGTGCCAGCAATATCCATTGCTAAGGCGCCACAACCTGCGGCTACAAATCCTGCGCAGATTCGCAATTTCTGCATCATTGCCCATATCGACCACGGCAAATCAACTCTTGCCGACCGCATGCTCCAAATCACTGAAGTCGTAGACGCGCGCAATATGCGCGCGCAGTATCTGGATCGCATGGATATCGAGCGTGAACGTGGAATCACTATTAAGTCACAAGCCGTTCGCCTTCCGTGGCGCAGCGGACTTGATGGCCAGGAATACATCCTCAACATTATTGATACACCAGGCCACGTTGACTTTACCTACGAAGTTTCACGTTCTCTTGCTGCATGCGAAGGCGCAGTGCTTCTCGTTGATTGCGCACAAGGTATTGAAGCGCAGACTCTGGCAAACTTGTACTTAGCGATGGAAAATAATCTCACCATCATTCCAGTGCTTAACAAAATTGATTTGCCTAATGCTCAACCAGAGAAATTTGCCGCAGAGCTTGCAGGGCTCATCGGTTGCAAAGTAGAAGATGTATTACGCGTATCTGGAAAAACTGGCGACGGCGTAGCTGATTTACTTGACCAGATTATTGATCAAATCCCAGCTCCAATCGGAGATCCCGATGCGCCTGCTCGCGCCCTTATCTTTGACTCTGTCTACGATTCATATCGCGGCGTTGTCACCTATGTGCGCGTTATTGATGGACACATAAATCCGCGCGAACAGATTCAGATGTTTTCAACCGGCGTAAAGCACGAAGCGCTTGAAGTTGGTGTTATCTCACCAGAACCGCTGCCATCAAAGGGTCTTGGCGTTGGCGAGGTAGGCTATTTAATTACAGGAGTGAAGGATGTTCGCCAATCTCGCGTTGGTGACACAATTACCAATTTTGCTCGCCCCACTAAGCAAGCTCTGGGCGGATATAAAGATCCGAAGCCAATGGTCTTCTCTGGACTATTCCCACTCGATGGCGCAGATTTTCCAGTGCTGCGCGATGCACTTGAGAAGTTACAACTGAACGATGCAGCCCTTGTCTATGAACCAGAAAGCTCAGCAGCGCTCGGCTTCGGTTTTCGTTGTGGCTTCCTAGGTTTGCTCCATATGGAAATCGTGCGCGAAAGACTTGAACGCGAAGCAAAGCTCAACCTTATTTCAACTGCTCCCAACGTGGTCTACCGCGTCACCATGGAAGATGGCAAAGAACATATAGTCACCAATCCATCGGAATTTCCTGATGGGAAGATCAATAGCGTTAAAGAACCAATCGTAAAGTCCACAATTTTGGCGCCTGCTGAATTTATCGGAACCATTATGGAGCTCTGCCAAGATCGCCGTGGAATCATGCTTGGAATGGATTACATCTCCGAAGATCGTGTCGAGATTCGCTACACCTTGCCTCTTGCCGAAATTGTCTTCGACTTCTTTGATCAACTCAAAAGCCGTACACGCGGATATGCATCTCTTGATTACGAAGAGATTGGTGATGAGGAAGGCAACTTGGTTAAGGTCGATATCTTGCTTCAAGGCGAAGCAGTTGATGCATTTAGCGCGGTGGTTCACCGCGATAAGGCTTATTCCTATGGCGTGATGATGACAGGAAAATTGCGCGAACTTATTCCACGTCAACAATTTGAAGTTCCTATTCAGGCGGCCATTGGCTCACGAATCATTGCGCGCGAATCAATCCGCGCCATCCGCAAGGATGTTCTTGCAAAATGTTATGGTGGAGATATTTCTCGTAAGCGCAAACTTCTGGAGAAGCAGAAGGAAGGTAAGAAGCGCATGAAGATGGTGGGACGCGTTGAAGTGCCTCAAGAAGCCTTCGTTGCTGCACTTGCTACCGATGCCGATATCGAGAAGATCAAAGCAGCTCGTAAGCTTGAATCGTAAATTTTATGCTCTCGTTTTACGTCCACATCCCGTACTGCGTACGTCGCTGTGGCTACTGTGATTTCAATACCTATACGCCTTCCGAACTTCAAGATGGAGCAACTCTCGAAATCGTCTCAGGTGATTACATTGATGCAGTCCTTAAAGAGCTAGAGACAGCCCCAACTGATCAAGTGCCCACCATTTTCTTTGGTGGAGGAACTCCTTCACTTTTGCCACCTAAAGATTTAGGTCGAGTTATTACTGCAATCAAGGCACGCAACGGGGTAATGGCAGACTGCGAAATTACACTAGAAGCTAACCCAGATTCTGTTACACAAGAAAAGCTCAACGAACTCTTTGCTGTTGGCTTCAACCGCATCTCATTTGGCATGCAATCTTCTAACCCAGAGGTCCTTAAAGTTCTAGACCGTACACATAACCCAGAGAATGTCCGTAGGTCAGTTGAGATGGCACGCGGCGCGGGGTTTGAATCGATTTCAGTTGATCTAATTTATGGAGCACCAGGTGAATCTCTAAGTGATTGGGCTGCAACTGTTAAAGAAGCTCTCTCGCTTAATATCGATCACATCAGCGCATACGCGCTCATTGTTGAAGAAGGAACAAAGCTTGCGGCTCAAATTAAACGTGGCGAATATACAATGCCCGATGACGATTTAATGGCCGATATGTATCTGCTCATTGATCAGCAATGCATGCAAAAGGGTTTGAAATGGTATGAGCTCTCTAATTGGTCAAAGCCAGGACATCAATGCCGCCACAACATCGCTTATTGGAAATCTAATAATTGGTGGGGACTTGGCCCAGGTGCGCATTCACATATTGATCAGAAGAGATTCTGGAATGTGAAGCATCCCAACGCCTATAAAGAGAAGGTATTTGCTGGGATTTCACCGATTAAGGATTCAGAAATCTTGAGCGATGATGAGAAGAGATCTGAATACATCATGCTCGCAATCAGAATGCCAGAAGGTGTAAAGAAATCTGCCCTGACTGTGGCCCAATACGAACGTAGCCTTGAATATATAAAGAGTGGCCATGTAATTGAACGAGAAGATTCATTGTCACTTACTCCACAAGGTCGTCTCATAGCTGACCGACTTACGCATGAAATGCTCCGATAAGTGACGCACGATAAGATTGCCAAACTATGACCACTGACCGCCGCCTCGAGATTCTCAGGGCAATTGTCGACGAATATGTCGAAACCCAAGAACCTGTTGGGTCCAAAGCCATTGCTGGTAAAGGTGCACTTGGCATTAGCCCAGCCACGATTCGAAATGAGATGGCAGTTCTTGAAGAAGAAGGCTTTATTACTCAGCCACATACAAGTGCGGGCCGGATTCCAACTGATCGTGGATACAGACTCTTTGTAGACAAACTTTCAACTGTCAAACCGCTCTCATCTGGCGAACGTCGCGCAATCGAAACATTTCTTGAGGGCGCCCACGACCTGGATGAAGTGGTCAAGCGCAGCGCTAAGTTATTGGCAGATATCACCAAGCAAGTTGCGGTTGTAAAGTATCCGAATCTTGGTGATTCACATGGGCGCGAGATGATGGCAATTTCTGGAACAGCAAATCTTGCACGATCAGGTGATGATTTGGGCGTCACCTTATCGCCGATTTTGGAAGCTCTCGAAGAACAGGTTGTGCTGTTGCGTCTTCTCAGTGATGCTCACCCAACAGTTCATGTAACTATCGGCAGTGAACAACAAGATACAAATTTGCAGACCACTTCCCTTGTAAGCGTTGGATATGGTGCAGATACATCACTGGGTTCACTCGGCGTTCTTGGTCCTACCCGAATGGATTATGCAGGTTCAATGTCAGCGGTTTCAGCAGTTGCTCGATATATAGGCCGCTACATTTCGGAGAGTAATCAATAATGGCTGATCTGTATGGTCTCTTAGGGCTCGATCGGGGCGCAACGGCAGATGACATTAAGAAGGCATATCGCAAAATTGCACGCGAACTTCATCCTGATGTAAATCCAGATCCTGAAATTCAAAATAAATTTAAAGAAGTTACAGCGGCGTATGACACGTTATCTGATCCACAGAAACGTCAGCAATATGACATGGGCGGACAAGGTGGGTTCGGTGGAGGTTTTGGTGGCGGCGGATTTAGTGACATCATGGATGCATTCTTTGGTGGCAGTGGAAATCGCGGACCACGGCCGCGAATGCGCCAAGGACAAGATGCACTGATTCGCATCGAGGTAGATCTGAACGAAGCATGCTTTGGAACTGAACGCGATATCACCCTTGAATCAGCTGTCATCTGCCAGAAGTGCGAAGGTCAAGGAACGGCTAATCAGAGCGCTCCATCTATGTGTCCTGTCTGTAAAGGACGCGGTGAAACGCAATTTGTTCAGAAATCTTTCCTTGGCCAGGTCATGACATCGCGTCCATGTAATAACTGTTCTGGATATGGAAGCGTGATTACAGATCCATGCCGTGAATGCGCAGGAGATGGGCGCGTTCGTGCTCGTCAAACTATTAACGTCAAGGTTCCAGCAGGTGTTGAAACTGGCAATCGAATTCAGATGTCAGGACGCGGGGAAGTGGGATCAGGTGGGGGACCAGCTGGAGACCTCTACATCGAAATTGTCGAAGAAGAGCATGAATTTCTACTGCGCGATGGCGATAACCTGCACATTGCAATCGAAATTTCATTTGCTGCAGCATCCCTTGGCACATCGGTAAAAGTCGAGACCCTTGATGGTCCAGTCGACGTTCAGATCAAGGCTGGTACTCAAAGTGGAACAATAGCTCCGGTGAAAGGCAAGGGCATGACTCGTCTTCGCACGACTCATCGCGGCGACCTTATTGTTCACGTCGATATTGCAACCCCACATAAGCTCAATCGCGATCAAGAGAAGTTACTGAAGGAATTTGCAACTTCTCGTGGCGAAAAAGATGGAGATGTAAAGATCAAGGGGCATAAAGAGGGGCTTTTCTCTAAGTTCCGAGATGCCTTCGGTCGATAATGCTTACTCTCTTCTTCGTTGATAATCTTCCTACCGCTGTTGGATCGATCTATGAATTCAATAACGACGACGCGCTGCATGCAATCCGAGTACTTCGAATGAAAAGTGGTGATCTCTTCAATCTCTCTGATGGCAAAGGAGCTTGGTCGCGTGTTGAAGCCAAACAAGTTTCCAAGAAACATATGACTGTTCAAGTTCTCGAAACCGGGTACCAAGATCCACTCAGCTGTACCTTTATAGTGATTCAAGCAATTCCAAAGGGCGATCGAATCAAGGAATCGATTGAACTTTGCACAGAAGGTGGCGCGGACCGAATAGTTATGTGGAAAGCTGCGCGAAGCATTGGAAAATCAGATGACAAGATTGAAAAATTGAAGACCACCGCCCGAGAAGCCAGCAAGCAATCGCGCCGCTTTCGAATCCCTGAAGTAATTGGGGTTGCAACAACAAGCGCAGTGGTCGATCAAATCGCTCAAGCAGATTGCGCAATCGTCTTTCATGAATCTGCAACGATGACGCTTTCTCAAGTAGTAATTCCTGGATGCAAGTCTGTTGCAATCGTCATCGGCCCCGAAGGAGGGCTCACAGATGATGAGATCGATACATTTGCAGCCGCTGGCGCCAAGGTCGCGCTGATGGGTAGACCCGTTCTGCGCTCAGCACACGCTGGATTGGCAGCCCTTTCAGCGCTCAACACCGCCTTGTCCGTGTGGTGAAATTCCGCTATTAACGATAGATTTTCAGTTATATGGAACGCCTTTTAATAACCGTCCCACCAGCCATCCCAATGGTCTCACTCGTCGGTGTGAGCGATGCAAATATGTTAGCCATCGAGGCAGCATTTCCTTCAGTCAATGCCACAGTCCGCGGTAATGAAATTACTCTGCGCGGTCCTCATATCGATTGCCTTGCTATGGAAAAGCTCATTACTGAGATGATGGTTGTCATCCGCTCTGGACAAGTATTAAGCGTCGATGCTGTTACCCGAAGCATTGCAATGCTTGAGGCCGAACCTACTCAGCATCCCAGTGAAGTTCTCTCTCTCAATATTGTCTCCAATCGCG
Source organism: Actinobacteria bacterium UBA5975 (assembly GCA_002430075.1). Classification (GTDB taxonomy): domain Bacteria; phylum Actinomycetota; class Actinomycetes; order Nanopelagicales; family Nanopelagicaceae; genus Planktophila. The sequence goes on from DJBN01000065.1 coordinate 6,671, forward strand.
GTCGCACAATTAGGCCAAAGACGGCAAACCAGAAGCTCTATGTCGATGCAATCGAAGAGAACACCATCACCTTTGGAATTGGACCAGCCGGTACTGGAAAGACCTATCTTGCGATGGCAAAGGCTGTTGCAGCTCTTCAAGCCAAGAAGGTCAATCGTATTATCTTGTCTCGCCCTGCAGTAGAAGCGGGCGAAAAGTTGGGCTTCTTACCGGGAACTTTAAATGAAAAGATTGATCCATACTTACGACCACTCTTTGATGCGCTGCATGACATGATCGATACCGAATCAATTCCACGGTTGATGCAGACCGGTGTCATAGAAGTTGCCCCCCTTGCCTTTATGCGTGGTCGTACGCTCAACGATGCATTCATCATTTTGGATGAAGCTCAGAACACCACCCCTGAACAGATGAAGATGTTCTTAACTCGCTTGGGCTTTGGTTCAAAGATGGTTATTACAGGCGATGTGACCCAGAATGATTTACCGAATGGTCAGCGCTCAGGGCTTGCAATCATTCGCGATATTCTTGATGGAATCGATGATATTTCCTTTATGGAGCTAACTGTCGAGGATGTAGTTCGACACAGATTAATTGGCGATATTGTCAAGGCCTACGACAAGTACGATGCGACTAAATCCGTCCCTCGTCCAATTCGCAACGTATAAATAACCTATGACAGTCGAATTAGTTAATCGCTCTGGCGCGCTCGTGCCTGAAGTGCAGATGCATACCCTTATTAATTTCGGTATTGAATACATGGAGCTCAACCCCGAGTGTGAAATCTCTCTTACCTTTGTTGATGCACAAGAGATGGAAGAGCTACACATCAAATGGATGCAAGAAGGCGGCCCAACGGATGTGCTCTCCTTTCCAATGGATATGCCCGAAAAGATCGGTGATGTCGTAACTCTTGGAGATATTGTGATTTCACCCGCTGTAGCTGCAAAGCAGGCGCTAGAAGCTGGTCATAGCACCGAAGATGAAATCTATATACTTGCGATACACGGTCTGCTGCACATCATTGGTTATGACCATGCAGATCCCGATGAAGAGAAGGTTATGTTTTCCTTGCAGGAAAAAATTATAAAGGAGTGGTCACAGAAGTGAGCCAACTTAGCCGGGGCCTGAGCCTTGTACTTGCATTCATCTATACGCCTATTGCAAAAGGCGTTATCGCTTTGGGCAACTTGATTACTCCAGATAAGGGTTTTAAATGGGGTCTTTTTACCAATGAAAATGAGCTACGCGAATTAATGGATCATGCTCACGAACGAGGGCTTGTTGAATCAGATAGCCACGAAATGATCCATAACGTCTTTGATCTGGGGGATACCTTGGTTCGAGAGCTGATGGTTCCCCGTACAGATATGGTCTGGATCGAAAGCGATAAAACTCTTCGGCAAGCGCTATCTCTAGCACTTCGTTCGGGATATTCACGCATACCGGTCGTTGGCACCGGAATCGATAACATCATTGGCATTGCCTATGTAAAGGATTTAGCACGGCGCGCACTAGATCACCATGAAGCCGAGACCACTGAAAGAGTTGAACAACATACTCGCCCTGCTGTCTTTGTCCCTGAAAATAAGGAGGCGGCAGAACTTTTGAAAGAGATGCAGCGCGATCAGATCCACTTGGCGATTGTCGTTGATGAATACGGCGGAACTGCAGGCATTATTACTATCGAAGATATTATTGAAGAAATCGTGGGGGAAATTGCTGACGAGTACGATGATGGAGTAGAAACATTTATCTGGATCAGCGATAAGAAGGCGCGCGCCAAAGCCACAATACACGTTGAAGATTTAGCTGACGAACTTAAGATTGAAATTGATCGTGATGAATTTGATGATGTGGACACAATTGGCGGTTATATGGCTGAAAAGCTAGGACGTGTACCGATTGCAGGTTCCACCATCGATCTTCAGGGTTGGACAGTCACATCAGAGCGCCCCGTTGGTCGACGCCGTCGCATCAGTTCAGTCATTATCGAACGCGTGGAAGTTGAATTGCCTGCTGATGAATAATCCAGAGGATTCAAAACTTTTGATACTTGCACAGGCAACTCTTGCCCGTTCAGGTTCTCAGCAAGCAGCAGCGCTGCGCGATACAACAGGGCGCACCTATGTTGCCGTCAATGTTGAATCCCCGTCTCTTAACTTAGATGCCTTTGAGGCTGTATTGACTGTCGCTCTTGCCTCAGGAATTACAGGTATTGAAAGCGTTGTCGCTTGCGGTTCGAAGCCCTCAAATGTTGCATCTCTTAAGGATTTTGCACCATCTGCCACAATCTTCTTTATTAACGCAGGCGGAGATATCGCCACGCTTTAGCCTTATACCCGCTTAAAAGATAAGATTGCCCAATGCGCGTCGTTCGATTTACTCCTCACCCAGATGCAGAGCTCGGAACAGATCCGCTCTTTGGAATTCTCGAAGACGATAACCAGATTTCAATCATTTCTGGGGATCCGATTTATCACGGCATCCAGAGAACTGCAGCTAAAGTTGAGCTTACTAAGGTTCGCCTCTTAGCTCCGGTTATTCCACGCTCCAAGATTGTCTGCGTTGGTAAGAATTATGCAGATCATGCGGCCGAGATGGGTGGCGTTGTTCCTGATGAGCCCATCATCTTCCTAAAGCCAAATACCTCTGTAATCGGACCTGGAGACACAATCGTCTGGCCGGCTATGGCGCCTTCCATAGATTACGAGGCAGAACTTGCAATTGTTATTGGTCGAGTCTGTAAAGAAGTTCCTAAAGAGCGAGTCAACGATGTGATCTTTGGATACACAATCGCAAACGATGTGACATCACGTGAAATTCAGCGAAAAGATGGCCAATGGATGCGCGCTAAATCTTTCGATACCTTCTGTCCTATCGGACCTTGGATTGAGACTGAATTTATTCCAGGAACTCAGCGAATTTCAACAACCTTAGATGGCGTCATTAAGCAAGATGGCAAAATTTCTGACATGATTTTCTCCGTTGAAGAGATAGTCCACTTTGTAACCCAGGTAATGACCCTGCTTCCAGGCGATGTCATTATTACCGGAACTCCGGCAGGTATCGGACCCATGGGTGAAAAATCTACCGTTGCAATATCCATCGACGGCCTTGGCCAATTAACTAATAAGGTGAGCGCTCGTCCATGACCGAATTAACAAAGAAGAAGGTCAAGGTTCGTTTTGCCCCTTCACCAACAGGCGATCTTCACGTTGGAAATATTCGGACAGCGCTCTTTGATTGGGCCTATGCGCGCCATACAGGTGGCACCTTTCTCTTTCGCATCGAAGATACCGATACAACGCGCGTCACTGATGAATACATTCAGGCAGCGATTGAGACTCTTAAGTGGCTTGGCTTGCAATGGGATGAAGGTCCAGAAGTTGGTGGGGATAACGGTCCTTATCTGCAATCTCAGCGTTTAGATATCTATGCCGGATGGGCGCAGAAATTTCTCGATCAAAAAGATGCCTACCATTGCTACTGCTCACCTGAAGAACTCGAAGCGGTGCGTGAAGAACAACGCAAGGCAAATGTCGCACCTGGATATAACGGCCACTGCCGCGATTTAACGCAAGATCAGATCGCGGCCTTTAAAGAGCAAGGCCGCCAAGGTGTGGTGCGTATGCGCATGCCTGATGGAAGTACAACATTTACCGATGAAATTCGCGGGGATGTAACCTTCGATCATAAATTTGTTCCAGATTTTGTCTTGGTACGCGCTGATGGTTCGCCTTTGTACACGCTGGCTGTTGCAGTCGATGATGTCATGATGGGCGTGACCCACGTGCTTCGTGGTGAAGATTTACTCTCATCCACCCCTCGTCAGATTCGCGTCTATCAAGCGATGAGGGTAGCCCTTGAAGATTACCCAGTCTTTGCCCACCTTCCATTTGTGATGGGCCAAGATAATGCCAAGCTTTCAAAGCGAAACGGTGAAGCTTCAATCGCCTGGTATCGCGAGCAAGGTTATTTACCTGAGGCAATCTGTAATTACTTAGCCCTTCTTGGATGGTCACCTGGTGATGACCGTGAAAACATTTCGATGAAAGAGCTCACAGAGCTCTTTACAGTCGAAAAAGTTCACTCTTCTCCCGCACGTTTTGATATGAAGAAGCTCGAAGCCATCAATGGCGACAAGATTCGAGCGCTCAGCCTTGAAGAGTTTGCTACGTGGACTATTCCGTTTCTTACTAAGGCTAAAGTCATTACAGGCACTGGTGCTGAAATCGCACTCGTTAGGAAGGCCCTTCCGCTTATCCAGGAGCGCATCGTTAAGCTTGATGAGGCTCCCGCACTCCTTAAATTCCTCTTTGTTAAAGAATTTGCAATTGATGCCGACGCCATTGTGAAGATAAGCGATACCAGCGCAAAAGATATTTTGAGGCGATCACTATCAGAGCTTGAATCGCTTTCCACATGGAACCACGGTTCTATCGAGGCGGCTCTTCGTGCATCCCTTATAGAAGAGCTTGGGTTAAAACCACGTATTGCCTTTACTGCACTTCGTATTGCGACAACCGGAAGCGCGATTTCACCACCACTCTTTGAGTCAATGGAGCTACTTGGAAAAGATGCGTGCCTAGCCCGTATTTCACTGGCCCTATCGCTGTAATTTCCACTCGGTTGGTGAGGTAAACTTCTGACCTTGCCAGAGAGTAAAAGTTCAACATTGGGGTATGGGGTAATTGGCAGCCCTGCTGATTCTGGTTCAGTAAGTCTAGGTTCGAGTCCTGGTACCCCAGCGCA
>DJBN01000025.1 GCA_002430075.1 Actinobacteria bacterium UBA5975
CAGAAAAGCTGGAACGGAGGAGCTGGTATGAAGATCATGTCCCGCTGGTTCCAACGTAACCTCCTGCGCATTTATGCCGTTGTTGCATTTACCTACCTCTTTATACCCGTAGCCTACACATTTGCCTTTTCATTTAACGATTCAGCTAAAAGCAACCTGATTTGGCAGGGCTTTACCTTTGCTAATTGGCAGAATCCATGTGGAGCGCCTCAAGTATGTGCAGCCCTTGGAAATTCAATCAAGATTGGTTTTCTTGCAACCTTTTTCTCAACAATCCTCGGCACAATGATCGCATTCGCGCTCGGCCGCTATAAGTTCAAAGGTCGTTCGACTACAAATCTTTTAATCTTCTTGCCAATGGCAACACCCGAAATTGTTTTAGGTGCATCTTTGCTATCTCTCTTCCTAGTTTTCAAGATTAATCCAGGATTTTGGCCAACTGTTATTGCTCACGTACTCTTCTGCGTCTCATTTGTTGTGGTGACTGTCAAGGCGCGTATCGCAAGCCTTGATCCACGTCTTGAACAAGCGGCGATGGATCTCTATGCCAATGAGCGCGAAACATTCCGCCGAGTTACTCTGCCATTGGTAGCACCTGGTATCGCAGCAGCTGCGCTATTAGCCTTCAGTCTTTCATTCGATGATTTCATTATTACCAACTTTAATTCTGGCACGATGACGACTTTCCCTAAATTTGTTTATACATCGGCAGCGCGCGGAATTCCAGCGCAAGCTAATGTCATAGGTTCTGCAATGTTCTTCCTTGCTTTAGCAATTGTTATTATTGGACAATTTGTAGGGCGCAAACGCAAAATAATATGATGCGCGATCTTGTAATTCTAGGTTCGACCGGCTCTATTGGTGTTCAAGCTCTAGAAATCATCGAAGCAAACCCATCACTTTTTTCAGTCGTTGCACTGACATCTGCCGGCACCCACCCAGATCTTTTGATTGCGCAAGCAAAGAAGTTCGGCGCAAAAGTTGTTGGCGTTACTAAGAACGCAGATCTCATACGTCAAGCACTCCCAGGAGTCGAAGTTATTGATGGTCCTCAGGCATCCTCGCAAGTTGCTGCAATTCCATGTGACCTTGTACTTAATGCTATTACGGGCTCAATTGGGCTGGCTCCAACTCTTGCAGCGCTGGATGCAGATAATCGTGTAGCTCTAGCAAATAAGGAATCTCTTGTAGCCGGTGGCGAGCTTGTCATCTCTCGAGCTAAAGAGGATCAGTTACTGCCAGTTGATTCTGAACATTCAGCGATCTGGCAGGCGCTTATTGGTGAAAACCGAAGTGAAATTTCTAAGCTGATACTTACAGCAAGCGGTGGACCATTCAGAGACCGCAGAGATTTATCGACAGTCACAGTTCAAGAAGCGCTTGCGCATCCGACATGGGTAATGGGGCCGGTGGTCACAATTAATTCTGCAACTCTTATGAATAAAGGTCTTGAAATAATTGAAGCTCACTATCTATTCCGGGTTCCATATCCACAGATAGAGGCAGTAATCCACCCGCAATCGGTCATACATTCGATGGTCGAATTTGTAGATGGGTCAACGATCGCCCAAGCTTCGCCTCCCAATATGAAGGGGCCGATATCTTTTGCCTTGAACTATCCACATAGAGTGCCGGGAGCTACCGCTGCAATTGACTGGAAGAGCTCCCACGCCTGGAACTTTGCACCGATAGATAACGCACAGTTTCCTGCAATCTCACTTGCGCGCGAATGTGGAGAAATTGGGGGAGGCTTTCCAGCAATCTTTAATGCTTCTAACGAGGTGGCTGTGCAAGCCTTTGTCGATGGGCGCATTGGATTTACAAAGATTGTCCAGACAGTGGAAGCGGTAATTAACTCCTTGCGTGCGACCGGCGCAGACCCACTTCGCGATCTGGCAGATGTCACCGCCATCGAGGATGATGCTCGGCGTACTGCTCACGAACTATTGAAGAAGGTCGGTTGATGAAGTTTCTAGGTGTTCTTGCATTTATTATCGCTCTACTTTTATCTGTCATGATCCACGAATTTGGTCACTACTTAACTGCTAAGAAATTCGGTATGAAGGTCACCGAATTCTTTCTTGGCTTCGGAAAACGTCTATGGTCATTTACCCGCGGAGAAACTGAATTTGGCATCAAGGCAATTCCAGCTGGTGGCTACTGTCGCATCGAAGGTATGACGCCACAAGATCAGATGTCGCCGGGCGAAGAAGGTAGAGCATTCTTTACCGCTTCCTCTAGCAAGAAGTTGATTGTTCTTGGCGCCGGATCTTTTGCCCACTTTCTTATCGGCTTCTTACTGATCTTCTCAATCTTCTTCGGCGTAGGTTTTAGCGCGCTACTTCCCAATATCACCCAGGTATCACCAAATTCTGCAGCTTCTGCATCAGGATTTCTTGCAGGCGATGAAGTTTTAGCAATCGATGGAGTTAAAGTTACAGATTGGTCTAAGGACGCGGGAAGAATTGCCAATTCCAAGGGGCGTGAACTTACTTTCACAATCAAGCGAGGCTCAGAAGAGTTAACTATCAAGGCAGCGCCAACCTTTCTTGAAGATGAGAAGAGATATGTACTCGGAATCATTACCGAGATCGGAACTAAACGAGAAGGATTTATCGAAGCAACAAAGGATTCAACCCGCGCAACAGGTGTACTACTTCGTGAATCTGTTAAGGCGTTGATCTCACTTCCAACAAAGATTCCACAATTGATGCGTCAAACTTTTGGCTCGGAAGAGCGTGACCCTAATGGGCTTGTCGGCATTGTTGGTGCAGCTCGTGTCTCAGGAGACGCGGTCGGCAGCAATAAACTCAGCGGTACCGAACGCTTTGGAACCTTCATCCTCTTGATTGCAAGCCTTAATATTTTTGTCGGACTCTTTAATCTTCTACCTCTTCTACCACTCGATGGCGGTCATATGGCAGTTGCTATAGCCGACGAAGTAAGAGCCTTCATTGCTCGACTTCGCGGAAGGCCACGTCCAGCTGGAATTGATGTGAATGTGTTAACACCGGTGACGATGGCTGTCTTTGTAGTCTTAGTGGTGCTC
>DJBN01000111.1:0-3695 GCA_002430075.1 Actinobacteria bacterium UBA5975
TACTGGGATCGAACCAGTGACCCCCACAATGTCAATGTGGTGCTCTACCGCTGAGCCAATCGTCCTAGGTATATGAAGTTGTAGTGCTCGACCATTGTCCCTCTCTTGCGAGAGAACCAATGGAGGTCGGAACGGGATTTGAACCCGTGTAGAGGGATTTGCAGTCCCTTGCCTCGCCTCTCGGCCATCCGACCATAGACCAACCGCCACCGGTAATTACTTACTAAGTGGCGGTAAATCCGAGCGGACGACGGGGTTCGAACCCGCGACCTGAACCTTGGCAAGGTTCCGCGCTACCAGCTGCGCTACGTCCGCATTTCTTCTTGGTGAAGGGTGCAAATCTAGCGCAGAGGTGGCGTATGTGCCAAAGCGGCAATTCAGGCTACATCAATAGATGTAGCCAAGTCCCAAGCAACTTATGCGTAGCCTTGCCCCATGGCGCAAGCAGATTCGTACTTTTGGATGGATGGGCATTTGGCTCGTTCACTGCAAGAAGTAAGTGATGATCCTGCAGCGTTAGAAGATGGAAATTTTTGGGCGGTTTCTCTTTCTTTCGAAGGGAAGGCTCTCTTTGCGCGATATTCGGATCTCTTAGCCTCTGAATTTCCAGAGGCCCCCTGGCAGCAATTAACTGGTGGCTGGAAGAGTTCGCAGAGCGAAGCCGAGTATCTCTCCTATGTATCTGGTATTCGCGAAGCAGTTGGTGCAGGGAGCGTCTATCAAGTTAATGCATGCCGCGAATTGAGCCACTCGATTGCTTCTGATCTTTCACTGGCTGGACTGTTCTCTGAACTTGTGGAGAAAAATCCTGCACCTTTTGCAAGCTATTTATCAGTCAATGACTTACAGATTGCATCGGCTTCCCCTGAACGTTTCCTTTCACGGCAGGGTTCGCATCTGGTGACCTCGCCAATTAAGGGAACTATTAGAGATAGCGAAGATGTTTTCGGAGAAAAAGATAGGGCCGAAAATTTGATGATTGTTGATTTAATGCGCAACGACTTGGGTCGAATTTGTAATCCGGGATCTGTTGAAGTAGATCAATTATTCAGACATGAAAAACACCCTGGTATCACCCACTTGGTCTCCGATGTCAGTGGTGAATTGCAAGCTGGAGTTACATGGGCGCAGATATTTGCAGCAGTATTACCGCCCGGTTCAGTAAGTGGCGCCCCTAAGAGCGCAGCCCTATCTATTATTGAAGAACGAGAAGGTCCACGTGGGCCATACTGCGGGATCCTGGGCTGGGTTCATGCAGACAGGGCTGAACTCTCTGTGGCCATTCGAACATTCTGGACGACAGGAGATAGCATTCTGCGATTTGGTACTGGCGCTGGCATTACCTGGGGCAGTGACCCTGAAGGGGAATGGGAAGAGACTCAATTGAAAGCTCGTCGATTGATTTCCATTGCAGGCGGAAACCTGTGACGGAACTTGAATTAGATGCGCACGGTTTTCCACGAGGAACAGGAATCTTTGAGACTATCAAAACGATTGATGGTGCTGCAATTGCATTAACTCGTCATATGCGGCGAGCCTTGAATTCTGCTCAAGAACTTTCTATTGCGATTCCAGATGAAGAGAGTATTCGCACCCAGATGATCGCTGTATTGAGAGAAAACCCTCATGCAATTGGGCGTTTACGAATCTGCTTGGCCCCTGGCATCGTCCATATTACTCATGACGCATATGAGGAAAACGATGGCCCTGCCCGACTCAATTTCTATAGTCAGACTGTCCATGGGTCAATACATAAGGCATTTCCTTATGACGATCGCTATGCAATATTGGCTACCGCTCGCGATGAGGGATTCCATGATTGCCTGCTCTTTAATAGCAAGAATGAAGTCACTGAGACCGCCATTGCCAATGTTGCATTTCTGATTGACGGTAGCTGGGTTACGCCTCCGATTACTGCGGGGATTTTGCCTGGAGTCATGCGAGCCATTGCAATCGAAGAGTGTGATGTGAAGGTGCGGACAATTCATATTTCCGAGATTGGTGAGGTCGAATCCGCTGTGATGCTCTCAAGTTTGCGTGTGGTTCAGCCCGTTTCGCATATTGGAGATATGAAACTTTCGATGGGGAATGCAACCGGCACCCTCGAAGCTCTCATTCGCGCATATGCTCAGCCTCTTTCGGTAGGCTAACCCCATGTCTGAAATATCGATCACCGTCGATGGCGTTGTGCGCACTATCGAGCCCGATCAGCGACCTACCCAAATTTACGCGGATAGAAAAGAGATTGTGGTCTGCAAAATCAATGGGGTCCTCCGTGATCTATGGAGCGATCTCACTGCAGGTGATGTCATTGAAGGCATCTCAATTTCATCCCCTGAAGGCCTGTCGGTACTTCGACATTCAACGGCGCACGTCATGGCGCAAGCAGTTCAGCAAATCTTTACGCAGACTCGTTTAGGCATTGGACCACCGATCACCGATGGTTTTTATTATGACTTTGATCCACAAGAGCCATTTAATCCCGATAATTTGGTCAAGATAGAGAGCGCAATGCGCAAGATCATCAAAGATGGTCAACGATTTAAGCGTCGCGTAACAACAGAGGCAGAGGCGCTCAAAGAGCTAGCTCACGAACCATATAAGTGTGAACTCATCGGCATTAAAGGTGGTGGCACTGATGAAACGAACGTTGAAGTAGGCGGGGCCGAACTTACGATTTACGACAATCTCGGGCGTGATGGGCAATCTGTCTGGTCAGATCTTTGCCGTGGGCCACATTTGCCATCAACCAAACATATTCCAGCCTTTACGTTGATGCGCAGTGCCGCCGCTTATTGGCGCGGTTCTGAGAAGAACCCGATGTTGCAACGTATCTATGGAACTGCTTGGCCATCGCAAGAAGAGCTCGATGCTCACCTTGAACTATTGGCAGAGGCTGAAAAGCGCGATCATAGACGTCTGGGCCAAGAGCTTGACCTCTTCTCATTTCCCGAAGAGATTGGTTCGGGCCTTGCAGTCTTTCATCCCAAAGGCGGAATTATCCGTCGTGCGATGGAAGATTATTCTCGCAAGCGCCATGAAGATGAAGGCTATGACTTTGTCTATTCACCACATTTAACAAAGGCTGCGCTCTTTCAAAAATCTGGTCACCTTGATTGGTATTCAGAAGGCATGTATCCGCCCATGATCATGGATGAAGAGCTCCATGCAGATGGCACGATAAAGCGCGCAGGGCAGCAGTACTACATGAAGCCCATGAACTGCCCCTTCCACAATTTGATTTTCCAATCACGCCAGCGTTCTTACCGTGAGCTACCTTTACGCCTCTTTGAATTTGGAACTGTCTACCGTTATGAAAAATCAGGCGTGCTCCACGGAATCACCCGCGCACGGGGCTTTACTCAAGATGATGCACATATCTATTGCACAAAAGAGCAGATGGCAGGGGAGCTGGATTCACTTCTGACTTTCGTGCTCAATCTCCTTCGCGATTATGGACTTGAGGATTTCTACCTCGAACTTTCAACACGGAATCCTGAAAAATCAGTTGGCGAAGAATCTGATTGGATTGAGGCGACTGAAGCCCTTCGTAAAGCAGCCCTTGCACAGAACCTTGAACTTGTTCTCGATGAAGGCGGAGCGGCTTTCTATGGTCCGAAGATTTCTGTGCAAGCAAAGGATGCAATCGGGCGCACATGGCAGATGTCTACGATTCAAGTAGATTTCCAACTTCC
>DJBN01000111.1:3932-4222 GCA_002430075.1 Actinobacteria bacterium UBA5975
ATTCAAGTAGATTTCCAACTTCCGCAGCGCTTTGAACTTGAATTTGCAGCAGCAGATGGCTCCAGACAACGACCAGTCATGATTCACCGAGCGCTCTTCGGTTCAATCGAACGCTTCTTCGGAGTACTCACAGAACACTATTCAGGCGCATTTCCACCTTGGCTTGCACCTGTTCAGGTAATGGCAATACCAGTGGCAGATACCTTTGCCGATTACTTAAGCGGTGTCGTCAAGCAGATGAAATCAGCAGGTATTCGCGCCGAACTCGATGCATCCGATGATCGCATGCA
>DJBN01000011.1:0-430 GCA_002430075.1 Actinobacteria bacterium UBA5975
AGGTTATTCGCAATATGAAATGCTGACTTTATACAACCAGTGGTAATACTTCTTAGTCCTACAATTTGCCTGCATAAAGCATAACCTTTTGTTAATTCAGATCCTAAAATACAATTCACCCGTTGACGCATTACTGGTCGCTCGGTTTCCTCTAAATAAAGCGGCAGTATCTTGAGTAGGAATTTGTCTGGTGTTGGTCTTAAGAAATTAAATAACCCCATTGTAGTATTGGTTGTTATAGATAATAAAACGGGCGCTTACTTGCAATGGGGTGATTTTCATCGGCTATTCTTTGTGCTATTAATTTCCACAATTGCCTGCCTTCTTCGTATAATTCATCATGCAGCATCGTCATAAGAACTACTCTCCAAAAATGAACAGCCCACTTAGTTGTAATATCCTCTGAGTCTTGCTCTAGGTCGGTTAGAAT
>DJBN01000011.1:561-3381 GCA_002430075.1 Actinobacteria bacterium UBA5975
CTATGCCCTTTCTGAGTTGTTCTTTTTCTTGAATATCATGCCTAGGTGATATCACGGCTACGGTAAATGCGAGGTTGTAAGGTTGCGGAAGATTTTCGCTAAGAGCAGGCCTAAGATTAGCGACTGCTTGAAAAATGCCTTCAACAGATCTCTCAGGGAATTGCTCAGTAGCTTTTTTGAGTGCGTCCAATTCACGCCTTGCAGCCTTGCAGCCAGCCTTTTTCGCAATATTCTGAATGAATCCCATAATGTTTATTCTATAACGTTGAGGATGAGCGCGGCTTAAGTGTTGTTCACGCCGTCTGGTTCTAACTCGTTTTCTTTCTGATGCTTTGAAATGCGGCAAAGGCTACAATCAAGCCAAAACCATGTAGGCCTAGGAACTTTGAAATACTATCAATGCTGTAGTATTCTTTTGGTTTAGACCCCCCCCAGAATCCAATGAAGTCTCCCAATGAGCTAGAGTGAATCCCGCCAGAAGAAGCGATCATAGGGAAAATTAGAGCCATTCCCACGAGGTATGCGATTAATGCTGCGACAATGGCGACTATAATGCTGAGGGTCTTATTCATAATAAGGGGTGCACTAGTTAAAAACCAAGCGTCACTATCTAGCCTTAATCAGTCGAAGTGATTTCGCAGTTGTCTGCCGAGATCGACTTGTCGACGGCATTGAATTCATCATGGTGGACAGACGTTGCTGCCACAGAGTGATCCTGGCTTGATGCCGCTGGAATCTCACCTTTAGCAACTGCCTCTGGTGACTCAGGGCCATCATCTTCCTTACTCGAAGGGTTCACGATTTTTGGAGCTGTCGGTTCCCAGTTCGTAAGGTGTTGAACAACTCCAGTGTAGAAACTGAGAGCCATCTGTTCCAACCTCTCAACAAATTTGATCCTCGAGGAAAAAGCCTTTCCAAAGTCTTCAAAATGAATGACCCGAAGCTCACGGATTTCGCGCCCTTGGAGGTGCTCAAGGAGCCCTTCGATCTGGCTGACCTGAGCTCTTTCTGCGACTCGCGCATTCTTGACCCATACTTCGATGAGTAGCCCCGATTCCACCATCTCATATAGCTCGGGATTCTTTTTATGGCATTGTGAAAGTTGACGACCTAGCCATCCAAGCTGTCCTTTAATACCCATGGTGTTTGGAGGTATAATGCTAACGTTCATTTCGATGGTGCGTCGCTTGAAATGAGCTTCAATGAGTAGATCAGAAACAGCGCCACGTATGCGATACTCAGATGAGAGTGTGCTCTTTTCGATCAGTTGCTTGGTGTCTCCATCAAGGCGCCCTTGTAAATTATTTCGGTGTTTCTTAACGCCAGATTCAACCAATAACCCGAGATTACGGCTCAAGATCAGTGCAACATCCTGTTCTTCCTGGTGCCAGCTCTCAACAACTTCGGCGACTATTGGATCTTTGGTACGAAGACGTGCGCCAGAATTGATCTGTTCGATGACAGCACTCCAGCCTGGCTTCATTTGATTGAAGCCACTTGTGCCTGACTTCTTGTGCTCTAGGTAGCTGACGACCTCCTTCATCAAGTGGACTTGGTCCTCGTCTCTAATGCTATAGTCCTTCTCGGCAAGTAGGATATGAGACAAGGTTAGCAAATAAGACCAGGAGAAGTGGAATAAGCCAACGCCTTTCGGAGCCTTTACCTGTAAGGGGGATTGGGTGGGAGCAGAAACAAATTGATTCGATAAAGTAACCAAGCGCGGGATTCCGTAAAACTTGGCAACTTGCAGATATCGCTCCACTTGCTCTTTCTCCAGCACTGATGTGCCGTTCTTCATCTCCCACAAGGCAGCATCCTTGATCTTTCCGCCACGGACCACGAGGATCAGTCCGTCTATTCGGGATTCTGGACACTCGGAGAAAGTGACTTCCGTATAAGCGTAAATTTGGCCTCCTTGCGTCATCTTGAGATCTGAGGTCGTGAGCTTACGAAACTCTTCGATCAGCTTAATAGCCGAAAGAATCACAGATGTCAGAGCAACCTCATCACCTGGCTTGGCTACAGGTATTAGCCTCGCCCTACGTAGGGTTATAGAGCCATTACTGATACACGCATCGAAATCTTGCTTAGACGTGCCTATGAGTTTTGTGAGTTTTATCTCTTTCGCCATTTAATCTCCTTTGTTAAAAATAAAAAGTCTTACTGCTAACGAATTGGACAAAATTTATAGATCCTGCAATACCATTTTTAGCGGCAGTGTAGCGAAGCCGCGCTTGGCAGGAATTTGACGGGCGCATCGCTGGCAATACACCTACCGGGACTCACTGACTTCAGACCTGAGTATCGACAGTAGATAACAGTTGATAATTAAGTAATCGTGGCAATTATTCTGCCATGAAATTAAATATGCTAACTGTCGTGGTGTTGTTCGCAGGATCTCTATTATCACAGGCCGCTGAATACGGCCACCTTTCGTTCACAGGAACAACTAGTGGCGTAGAATATGATGACGAGACCATTACACTAAATGCAGGAGATCGCATCGAGTTTACTGCTTGTGCTGGTGGTTACTCAAATATTCAGCTAACGCTGCCAGATTCAAGTTCTACTAGTCTTGATATTGGAAATTTAACTGGCAACAGATCAAATGGAGCTAAATATCGGGACGTACTTGCTGGGCCCTGTGAATTGCAAATGTTCTTGCCCAGCAGCTTCAGCGGCACCGTCACATATGCGTCATACAAAATCACTCGTGCAGGAACAGAGAACAGCAGCAGTTACATCACCGTCCCCAGCAATCCCAGCGGTAATTTCGAGTTAAAACTGCAGACCTCCACAGACCTTGAGACCTGGTCAAGC
>DJBN01000022.1:0-522 GCA_002430075.1 Actinobacteria bacterium UBA5975
ATCTATAACGAGTTCTTCTGGGCTTTGGTGCTTATGTCAGATGATTCAAAACGTCCAATTACTTCTGCCCTTCGCAGATTACAGGGCCAATATGTGACAGACTTTAATCTTTTGGCAGCGGGTGCAATTATCGCTGCCTCACCTACAGTAATTCTCTTCTTCTTACTGCGTAAGCAATTTATCTCTGGTTTAACTCTGGGATCTACAAAGGGTTAATCACAAAGCTGCATAATCAATTTTGATGCAGCGATCCATTACGACCGATAAACCCGCAGCGCTTCCTCGTTCTGCAACTTCTGGAACAGAGATGCCAAGTTGCAACCAAATAGATTGAGCACCGATTGCAATTGCTTCATCTAGCACAGCAGGACAATCTGTCGCTTTACGAAAGACATCAACTATATCTATCTTGGCCGGTATATCAGCTAGCGATTTATATACAGGCAAACCCAAAACAGAATCTAAAAGAGGATTTACGAAGAAGAGCGTGAAATGCGAGTTCTCAAGGAGATATTGAGCAAC
>DJBN01000022.1:718-1066 GCA_002430075.1 Actinobacteria bacterium UBA5975
CCATAACTGGGGCGGTCAGGCTTGTCTGAGATCCCCACAATGGCCACATTCTGTGAACTTCTTAATAGTTCGGGAAGTTGATCGCGTTTTAAGTGCATTCAACTATCCTAACTTGCAATTAAAGACTTAAACTTATATTCAATCATGAGACGCATAATTAAACTTTTTGTCGATAGAAAGTATTGGGTCCGCCAGGTTATTGTCGCGGGGCTTTCAGGAGGAGTTGCTTGGGTCTTAGGTGCTCAAATTGTCGAAGGCGGGGGAGTAGTCGCAGCAATTGTCTCAACCCTCAGTATTCGAATTTCGATGCACAAATCTCTCCGCGAAGGCTTTGGCCAGATTATTGGC
>DJBN01000022.1:1239-16239 GCA_002430075.1 Actinobacteria bacterium UBA5975
GGCCAGATTATTGGCACAGCTATTGGGGCAGGGACTGCCCTATTAACCGTTGCAATATTTGATTTTGGTTTCTTAGCAATTGCTACAACTATTATTTTCTGCGCAGTCGTAGCAAGAGCGCTACATCTTGGCGAAGTAGCCTCGGTAAATGTTCCCGTAACCGCTCTGATTGTTCTTGGAGCAGGTATATCCCAAAGCACAGCTACACATCGCTTAGCCTCAACGCTTGTTGGTGCATCGGTAGCTATAGTTTTCTCTTATTTTTCTCATCCAAGTACTCCATTTGTTCGTGCACGCATTCAGATTCGAAGTGTCTCCGAAAAGGCAGCAGCGTTATTGGCGGAGATGTCCGAAGGTGTTGCCGCAAGATATACCCAGAAGGATGCTGGACAGTGGTTGGCGAAAGCTAGGATATTAATTGAAGATGTTCCTTCTATCCGTGCTCAATCTGTTGAGGCCCGTAGCCACTCACGGTGGTTTTCATATTCAGAAAAGGCATCTGCTGAGAAGATCTATTTTGAAGGAATTGCGGTTGAGCACACCCTGATTCAGGTTCGAACAATTGCCCGCATCCTCTTTGACTCAATTGTTGATGGGGGAATAGCAGATTCCACCAAGAAAGAGATTGCAGTAGCACTCTCCGCAGCAAGCTATGCAATTTCAGCTCATATTGATTTACCAGATGACATCAGTGACTTTGACTCAACACCCACTGATGATGCACGTCAGGCGGGGCTGAATTTGGCACATACTTTGATCAAAGAAGGCAATGGTGTCGACATTGAACAGATCGTTCGCGGCCTTTCAATCGTTGCCCAAATCGGGATCATTGCTGACTCACTCGACCTCAATTCACCGGCCCTCAAAGAAGTCATCACGCCGGATGAACCTGCTCGGGCTAAAGTGCTGGAAGTTTCACCTCTAGAACAGTCAGCTAATCTTCGGCGCCGACTTGGCAAAGGGTTGAAAAAGCCTCACTAACCCAACCACACGCCAAATACCGGTATTGACCTATACCCTAGGGGGTATGTTATATTCAGGGCACTACGGAGTTAAAAGGAGTACCAAATGTGTTCACGAATTGAATGTAATCTTTGCAAGAAGTACACATGGTCTGGCTGTGGCGAACATGTAGATCAGGCGCTAGCCGGCCTCAACCAAGATCAAATTTGTCAGTGTGGTTAAAGATGGCTACAAAAAATATTTCACATGTTCTGGGCGATGAAGATCAGATTGCTGCTATCTCCAAGCGTATAAAGCGTGCTCAAGGACAACTTGGCGCCGTTGCCAGAATGCTTGAAGAAGGTCGCAACTGCGATGAAATCGTGACTCAGATGTCAGCCGTTGCCAAAGCGGTAAATACAGCAGCGTTCACTCTCATTTCTGCAAGCCTTAAGGAATGTCTGGTCGATGGGAAATCAAATACAGATGAAGTAACTGCTCAGCTACAAAAACTATTTTTAAGTCTGGCATAGGAGAAAAATGAAAAGACTATTTGCCGTAAGTGCAGTATTAGCCCTATTTCTCACGGGCTGTGGGTCTTCTACAGCAACAAAAATGGGCCCTTCAGAATTTCAAATGAAAGCCTCTGAAGCTGGAATCGTGCTGCTGGATGTTCGCACATCGAGCGAGTTCAATGTTGGACACATTGCCAACGCAATCAATATCGATGTTGAGGGTATGACATTTGGTGGAGACGTTACTAAGTTGGATAAAACTGCAACATACGCGGTCTATTGCCAAAGTGACCGTCGATCGGGAATTGCGGTTGGAAAGATGAAAGAAGCTGGATTTACCAATCTTTTCGAGCTTGATGGTGGCATCCTGGCATGGCAATCTGCTGGGTATCCAACCGTTGCCAATTGATTTAGATTAAAACTAAGGAGAAGAAAAATGTGTCACAAGACGAAATGCCGTAAGTGTGGAAAACCAACATGGGCAGGATGTGGAAATCACATCGAAACCGCTCTGAAGGGCGTGAGCAAATCTGATCGTTGCCAAGGCCACCAGAGCGATCCCAAGGAACCTGGGCTCTTCTCTAGAATCTTCGGTAAGAAGTAAATGGCTCTTTATCAATATAAAGAGCGAAGAGTTTTGAGTAGATTCAATTAACGCAACTGTAAGCAAAAATCCTCAGGTTATTCGATTTTCTCAGGTGGGATAAGGTTTAGACATGAAAGCTATTCAAATAACTGCCTTCGGTGGCCCAGAAGTGATGAATTATGTAGATTTGCCAGAGCCTGTTGCTGGTGGCGATGAAGTAGTCCTAGATATAACTGCAGTCGGCATCAATTACGCAGATACTCATCAGACTGAGAATAGTTATTTATCCCCGCAAACTCTTCCGATGATTCCAGGTATCGAGGCAGTTGGAACACATGGTGGCAAACGTTATTTAGCGAGTGTTTCTTCAGGCGGATATGCGCAGAAAGCTGTTGCACATAAATCTGCTCTTTTCCCAATTCCAGATTCAGTCTCAGACCAACAAGCGCTCTGCATGTTGGTACAGGGAGCAACGGCCTGGCACCTTCTTAAAACGATGGGCAATCTTCGCCACGGTCAATCGGTTGTTGTTCATGCAGCGGCAGGCGGTGTCGGAACAATTGCAATTCAACTAGCAAAAATGTGGGGTGCAAAAGTCATTGCGGTAACTTCATCTGATTCAAAAGCGCAACTTGCAAAGTCTCTGGGTGCTGATCTGCTGGTAGATGCAAATTCAGGGGATTTAACGAAAGATCTTCGCGATGCTAACGGTGGTAAAGGCGTGGATTTAGTTCTTGAAATGGTTGGAGGTCACACCTTTGACCACAGCCTTGAATCACTCGGTGCATTCGGCAAAATAATTACTTTCGGAATGGCATCTCGAACTGCGCCAACTCCTATTCACCCAGGTTCACTGATGCATGGCTCAAAAACTGTTTCGGGCTTCTGGCTAGCCAATTGCTTTGGAAGCAAAGAGATGTTGGCCGATGTTATTGCAGAACTTTTTCAATTAGTTACTGATGGAAAACTCAAGCCAGTTATCGGCGCAACTTTTCCATTGAGCCAAGCAGCTGATGCGCATCGCTCAATGCTTGCTCGTGAATCAACCGGCAAAATTGCCCTTGATCCTGTGCGGTAATTTGAGCTAATTTTTCACTTTAGCCCTTAAGCCCTAGACTCCTCTCTCTACCACTGCCCCCCTAGCTCAGTCGGTAGAGCGTTTCCATGGTAAGGAAAAGGTCACCAGTTCGATTCTGGTGGGGGGCTCGCAGGTAAAAATTAAATAGACAATTAAATAATTACTACAAAAGTTTGTTCCATCCCTTGGCGGGGTAGCTCAGCTTGGTAGAGCAAGCGGCTCATAATCGCTGTGTCGTGGGTTCAAATCCCGCCTCCGCTACTACAAACGCGTACGAAGGTATGCGTGGATTTCACCTATAAAGGCGCTTCAGGTAATCTAAGCGGCTCAACCACGAAGGAGTAAGACCATGGCAAGTAAGAGCTCGGACGTACGTCCAAAAATCACCATGGCATGCGTGGATTGCAAAGAGCGTAACTACATCACTAAGAAGAACCGCCGCAACGATCCAGACCGCATGGAACTCAAGAAGTTCTGTCCACGTTGCAAGTCATCAACTCTTCACCGCGAAACCCGCTAATGCTGAGTCCCGATTCTGTCGGGCGTACCTTTCCAGGTACAGATCCAATTATCGTTTCTCAAGCTGACATAGATGCCTTCTGCGCCGTCATTGGTGATACAGATACAACCATTGCGCCACCAACATTTACCATTCGGGCAACTCTTGCTCAATTTGAAGAGATATTAACTCGACCAGAAGTAGGACTCGATTGGTCACGTTTAGTACATGGAGATCAAAAATTTGAAATATTTACGCCAGTAAAAGCAGGAGATGAATTTTTTTGCACAGCGACAATCGAGTCTTACCGTGTGGCTGCTGGAAATGAGATTGTTTCTGTTCGCTCGGATCTTCATAAAGGTTCAGAGCTTGCGGTCTCAGCCTGGTCGACGCTGGTCGTGCGAGCATGATTGAGGCAGGCGCAGTTCTTGGCGAGCAAGTTTTCTACCTAGATAGAGCTTTATTAAAGCAATATGCCGATGCATCAGGTGATCAAAACCCAATCCACCAAAATGAAGAGTTTGCGATCTCAGTAGGACTTCCAAATGTCATTGCACACGGAATGCTCACTATGGCTCTCGTTGGAAAGTATGTCTCAGATTTTGCAGGGGGTTCTGCGCAGGTGCGCGAATTCAGCGCCAGATTTATTAAGCCAGTAATTGTTCCTGCGGGCCAAAGAGTTGATCTCACAGTAACTGCCACAGTCTCTGAAGTCCTGGACGATAGAATTGCCCTGTCACTGACTGCCACATCAGGCGGAATTAAGGTACTAGGAATGGCAAAGGCGGTAGTACGAAGGTGAGTGCACCAGATTCAGTGCATGAACTTGCACTCGCAAGACAAGCTGCCCGAGCGGATAAGAACTTCGCTCTTTCAGATCAACTTAGAGATGAGATTGCAGCCCTTGGTTTTGAAGTTGTTGATTTTGCTACAGGGTATGAACTACGCGCAAAGAAGCGCTTTCCTACTTATGAATCCACCCGTGATATTCGGCCAATAAATTCTGGGAAGTATGAGATAACAGTTGCAATGATTGTCGAAGGCTTTCAAGATGATGCTGTTGCAACCATCAAGACGATTAAAGAGCACAGCCAATGTGCAATTGCAGTATTAGTTATTGGCGAACCTGGTCCACTTCTAAACGAACTTGATTCTCGAACATCGCTAGTTCAACTGACTGAAAACTTTGGTTGGGGTGAAAACGCTAATGCGTTACTTCGCAACGTAACCAGCGATTACATCGTGATTATGGATCCTTCAACTCGCTTTACAGGAGATGCCATTGCACCAGTTTTAGCCAAACTTCAAGCGCGTGAATTTGTCGCGGTGGGCTGGCGCGGTGGACTCATCAATCTCGAAGATGAATGGCGTAGCGTGGACGATAAAGGGGTGGGTGAAGTTGATGTCCTATTTAGCTACTTCTTCGCCATGCACAGAGAAGATGCCCTAGCTACACGAGGTTTTAGTAACCGCGCCCTTTACTATCGCAATGCGGATATTGAGTTCTCGCTTATCTTGCGTCATTCCAATGGTCGCTTACTACAGATGGAATTACCTCTCGAACAAGGTCGCCACCACGGTTATTATGATACGGATTCTGAATATCGTGAAGCCCAATCCAAGAAGAATTACGACCGCATCCTTGAACGATTTAGAGGCAAGACTGCAATATTAAGCCCACGCAGGTAGCCTTAGAACATGACCAATCTTCGCGACTACACATCACTTCGCGTAGGTGGCCCTGCCGAAAAATTTATTGAAGTTGGTACCGAATCCGAGATTATTGCAGCGATTGAAGCAGCTGGAGATTCTTCAATTCTCATTATTGGGGGCGGGACAAATATTCTTGTGGCAGATAGTGGATTTGATGGCACAGTAATTCGAATCAATAGCCATTCAATCAAATCTGAGGTTGATGCCTGCAGCGGTGCAACGCTAACTATTGGTGCTGGGGAGAATTGGGATGAATTTGTAGCAACTAGCCTAGAGCGCGGATTTGCTGGCCTTGAAACTCTCAGTGGAATCCCGGGCACAGTAGGTGCGGCACCTATTCAGAACATTGGCGCATATGGCCATGAAGTTGCAGAATTTATTACTCGCGTTCGCACTTATGACCGCCAAGCTAAAGCAATCAAAACATTTACACATTCAGATTGTGAATTTGAATACCGCAATTCTCATTTCAAGGCTCATCCTGGTCGCTATGTTGTCTTAGATGTTCAATTCAATCTTCGGTTAGGCGAAATGACTACTGAAATTACATACGCAGAACTTGCAAATAAGTTAGGTATTGTCGTCGGTGAGAAAGCGCCAATAGCAGCTACACGTCAAGCAGTACTTGAATTACGCGCCGCAAAGGGAATGCTACTTAATCCAAGTGATCGTGATTCATGGTCTGCAGGATCCTTCTTCACCAACCCCATCGTTTCGAAAGAGATTGCAGCCAAACTGCCCGAAGGGGCACCACAGTGGCCAACTGCAGATGGACGCGTGAAAACGAGCGCTGCTTGGTTGATAGAACACTCGGGTGTGCATAAAGGCGACACTCATGGGGGAGCGCGAGTCTCAACAAAGCATGTACTTGCTTTGACCAATGCAGGAAATGCAACAGCTGTGGATATAGCAGAGCTTGCAAAGAGCTCTCAGGAGAGCGTTTACGAGAAGTTTGGAATTACTCTAGAAGCCGAAGTAAATCTTGTAGGACTTACTCTGTAAGTAGCTTCTTTATCCGCCCGATTCCTTCAACAATATCTTCATCGCTAGTTGCGTATGAGAAGCGCAAATAGCCGGATGGCCCAAAGGCCTCGCCAGGTACTGCTGCTACCTCAACTTCATCCAAGATGATTGTTGCAAGCTCTGCGGATGTATCGGCAACCTTGCCTCTAACGGTTTTGCCAAGTGCGCCTTTTACCGATGGGTATACATAGAAGGCACCTTGTGGTGTCGGGCATTCAAAACCAGGAATCTCATTAAGAAGTCCAACAATTAATGAACGTCGACGATTAAAAGCTTCACCCATCTGATGAACCGCATCTAGATTTCCCGTAAGGGCTGCAATTGCTGCACGTTGGGAAACATTGGAGACATTTGAAGTCATATGTGATTGCAAATTAGTTGCCGCCTTGATGACATCCTTTGGTCCGATCATCCAGCCGACGCGCCAACCTGTCATTGCGTAGGTCTTTGCTACACCGTTAACAATGATGCAGGTATCTGCAAGGGCTGGAACCAAGACTGGAAGTGAAGGGGCTGTTGCGCCGTCATAGAGCAGGTGCTCGTAAATCTCATCTGAGATAACCCAAATATTATTTTTAACAGCCCACTCGCCAATAGCCTTGGCTTGTGCGGATGTATAAACCGAGCCAGTTGGGTTTGAAGGGGAACAAAATAGAAGCGCCTTAGTCTTTGTAGTACGCGCTGCTTCTAGCTGCTCAACGGTTACAAGATAGTTCTGAGTTTCATCCGCAAATACTTCAACAGTTTTTCCACCGGCGAGCTTGATTGCTTCAGGATAGGTTGTCCAAAATGGTGAAGGAAGAATTACCTCATCGCCAGGATCGATAATTGATGCAAATGCTTGGTAGACAGATTGCTTGCCTCCATTAGTGACCAGAACTTGGTCAATAGCAATGTCGTAATTTGAATCGCGCTTTGTCTTTGCAACGATTGCTTCGCGCAGTTCTGGTAGTCCTGGCGTTGGTGTGTAGCGATGATTTGCAACGACCTTGCAAGCTGTAGCTGCAGCATCGACGATGTAATCAGGTGTTGGAAAATCTGGTTCTCCGGCACCAAAGCCAATGACGGGCCGGCCGGCTGCTTTCAGCGCCTTCGCCTTGCCATCTACTGCCAAGGTGGCTGATTCTGCGATTGCTGCGATTCGTGCGGAGATTCTGCTCATAGATGAAGTCTGCACTATGTGAGGCGTTGCTGGTGCGCTCAAAATCGATGGTCTTGAGCGCTCAGTTTTACTCATTGCACCCCCTGCCCTTAGACTGCGACGCTCACGATCAGATTTTGGTTCGCCTTGGCGCGCCAGAAAATTTTCGCGAAGGGCAGTAGCTCAATTGGCTAGAGTTGCCGTCTCCAAAGCGGCCGGTTGGGGGTTCGAGTCCCTCCTGCCCTGCAAGACGCACCACAAGTTGAACCACGATAGAACCACGATAGAACCACGATAGAAAAGGAAACAACAATGACTGATGCAGTTGAAGGTACCGAGGAGAAGCTCGGGATTTTTGCGCGCGTTGGACTTTTCTACCGCCAGGTAATCAACGAGCTTAAGAAGGTTGTTTGGCCAACAAGAAATATGTTGACCACCTACACAGCTGTAGTGCTCGTGTTCGTAGCCTTCATCATCGCAGTGGTATCCGTCATCGACCTAGTACTTACCAAGGTTGTCTTCTGGGTATTCGGATAAGGATCACATAGCCATGACTGAGGAAATAAAAGCAGATGCATTCGAAGCAGCTCTTGCTGCAAGCGCCGAAGAAATCGCGACACCGGTAGAAGAAGTCGTTCAGACTCCTACTACTGAAGTATTAGTTGATGAACTAGCGCTCGCAAGTGATGAAGATGGCGATATCGAATCAGATGAGAATGATCCCAATGCAGAATTCCGTCGCACTCTTCGTGCAGCTATTGGTGATTGGTATGTAATCCACTCATACGCCGGATACGAGAAGAAGGTAAAGGGCAACCTTGCCAACAGAATTACTTCGCTCAACATGGAGGATTACATCTTCCAGATCGAAGTTCCCGAAGAAGAAGTTATGGAAGTTAAGAACGGTGTGCGCAAGATGGTCAAGCGCAACATCTACCCAGGCTATGTCTTGGTCCGCATGGATCTCACAGATGAGTCATGGTCGGTAGTTCGTAATACTCCAGGAGTAACTGGCTTCGTTGGAAACGCACATAATCCAAGCCCGCTCAGCATGGATGAAGTTGAAAAGATTCTTGCGCCACGCCCAGTTAAGAAGGCTGACAAAGCTGATATTAAATTTATTGATTTCGAAGTCGGCGAATCAGTCACCGTCATGGATGGCCCATTTGCAACGCTTCCAGCATCAATTTCAGAGATCATGCCAGAGCAGGCAAAGCTCAAGGTATTGGTATCGATCTTTGGTCGCGAAACACCTGTAGAACTTTCATTCAATCAAGTACAAAAGCTCTAAAGAAGTTTTTGAAGAAACACTAAGGAAAAGAGAAGAGAAATGGCACCAAAGAAGAAGGTAACCGGATTCATCAAGTTGCAGATTCAGGCTGGCGCAGCAACACCTGCTCCACCAGTAGGTCCTGCGCTCGGTCAGCATGGTGTCAATATCATGGAGTTCGTCAAGGCATACAACGCTGCGACCGAATCTCAAAAGGGCCAGATCATCCCTGTAGAAATTACTGTCTACGAGGATCGCTCATTCGACTTCATTACAAAGACACCTCCAGCATCACGCCTCATACTTAAGGCAGCTGGCGTTGAAAAGGGTTCTGCTATTCCTCACAAGACTAAGGTTGCAAATATCACGATGGCGCAGGTCAAGGAGATTGCTACGGCAAAGATGGCTGACCTCAATGCAAATGACATCGAAGCAGCTGCAAAGATCATCGCAGGAACAGCTCGTTCAATGGGAATCACTGTCTCTGCTTAATTAAATAAATTTCCAGTGACCACGGTGGTCACTGGATGTGGGAGAACCGCGCTGGTTCGCTAACCACAACCGCTCACTTGTAGAAATACAAGAAAGAAGGAAGATATGAAGCGCTCAAAGAAGTACAACGAAGTAGCAGCCAAGGTCATCAAAGACCACCTCTACACGCCTCTTCAGGCAGTAACACTTGCTAAAGAGACAACAACAACTAAGTACGACTCAACAATTGATGTCGCACTTGTTCTCGGCGTTGACCCAAAGAAAGCTGATCAAGCGATCCGCTCAACAGTTAACTTGCCACACGGAACAGGTAAGACTGCTCGCGTTTTGGTATTCGCAAACGGTGAGCGCGCTGAAGAGGCTCGTGCAGCTGGCGCAGATATCGTCGGTGGAGATGAATTAATCGATGAAGTTTCAAAGGGCCGTTTGGACTTTGATGCAGTTGTCGCAACTCCAGATTTGATGGCCAAGGTTGGTCGTCTCGGTAAGGTTCTTGGAACACGTGGCCTTATGCCAAACCCAAAGACCGGAACAGTGACAACAGATGTCACTAAGGCGGTCAATGACATCAAAGGCGGAAAGATTGAATTCCGCGTTGATAAGAATTCAAACCTTCACTTCATCATCGGCAAAGCTTCTTTTACTGCAGAACAACTCGCAGATAACTATGCAGCTGCAGTTGAAGAAGTTCTTCGTGTGAAGCCAAACTCTTCAAAGGGTCGCTACATCTCTAAGGCTGTTGTCTCATCTTCGATGGGACCTGGTATCGCAGTAGATCCCAACCTCACACGTGAGCCTGCATCGAACTAGTTTTAAGAAAAAGGCCCCTCTCTCTTGAGAGGGGCCTTTTCATTTCATCAACTGATAGAGAAAATGCCTAAACTGATGACATGGCAAGCGTTGTTATAGATACCGCACCACTGGTCCTAGTGGTTGGCGTTGTTTTACTGGGTGCTGCCATCATGGGGTTTGCAGCAAGAAAAGTGGGCCTGCCCGCAGTCGTTGGATATTTACTTACCGGGCTCTTAGTCTCGCCATTTAAGTCAGCTTTTTTAGAGAGCTACGATCAGCTTTCGTTGCTCGCAGATATCGGTGTTGTTCTACTACTCTTTGAAGTAGGTATCGAAATCGATTTACGCAGAATAAGTCGCGAGCAGAAAGCCTTAGTTTGGGGAGTTCCAGCCCAAGTAGCTATTGGATTATTAATTGGCACCCCAGTATTTCTTTTACTGGATATACCACTGCTAGGAGCCCTACTTCTATCTCTTTCAATTGCGATGTCATCTAGCGTAGTAATCGTCAATATAACGAGGAGTCGTCGGAGAAAGACAGATACTCAGACTGAAGAAGCACTACTCGGCTGGGCTGTTATGCAAGATATCACTGGTGTCACTTTAGCTGCAATTATTCTTGCACTATTTGGATCTGGCGATAAGTCCTTACTAGTTGCACTGGGCGGAATTCTTGGTTTTGTAGCAGTTGCTTATTTCGCTGCAAAAGTCATGCCCGTAATATTGAAATTAGTAAGATGGGAAAAGGACTTATTTCTAATTTTTTCCGTATCGATAGGTTTAGCTCTGGCAGCGCTGGGCACAGTTGTCTTTGGAATACCCATGGCACTTGCAGGTTTCGTAGCGGGGCTAGCTATAAACCAAAGTCGAGATACAGATGAGGTTCGAAAGGCAATTCTTCCATTTCGAGATTTATTCGCAGTTCTATTCTTTGTGATTATTGGCAGCCTCATTGAGGCTGATCAATTCTCTTCAGCGCTGCCATTTGCACTTTTGATCATCGCGCTAGTTATATTTGCAAAGAGTCTGCCGGTTGTCGTATTAGCTCGAATTGGAAAACTTAATGCGAACCCATTTCAGCTTGGAGTTGGAGTCGGACAAGTTGGTGAGTTCTCCTTCGTGTTGGGCAGCATCGCGTTCTCACAGGGAGCTATCGATCGAGGACAGTTCATTGGCGTTCTTCTCGCCGTTATAATTTCGATTATTGGCTCAGTCCTACTAGTACGCATACGCCCAACCTCTGAGTCCCCCTCATAATTGGGGATTTGCAGGAAATGACCTTCACCCTTTAGCATTTGCCCATAACCAAAGACCGCAGGTCTTAAGCTCGGAAGAGCTCAAGATAATTGAGGAATCTCAGCCCGCGTAGGTGTTCACCTTAATCCGTGCGCATTTACGCGTCACGGATTTTTCTTTTCTGTAGTCGCTAACAAAACCGGAAAGGTGAACCGAATGGCTCGCCCAGATAAAGCAGCAGCAGTTGCTGAACTGACAGAAGATTTTAAGTCAGCCACTGCGACATACCTCACCGAATATCGCGGTCTAACCGTGACTTCGATGAAGCAGCTACGTCGCAGCCTTGGTGCAGATACCAAGTACAGCGTCGTAAAGAACACTCTTACAAAGATTGCAGCGAAGAATGCTGGCGTAGATCTCTCAGATGATCTTCTTGCTGGTCCTTCAGCTGTTGCATTCATTAAGGGCGATGCAATCGATGCGGCTCGTAACTTAAAGAACTTCCAGAAGGAAAATCCACTTCTTATTATCAAGGGTGGAATTTACGAAGGAAAGTTTGTTACAACTGCCGAGATCATGAAGCTTGCAGACCTCGAGTCTCGCGAAGTACTTCTTGCAAAGCTTGCTGGTGCTATGAAGGGATCGTTTGCTAAGGCAGCACGCTCCTTCGATGCACTTCGCATCAAGATGGAGGCAGTGTCCGGACCAATAGCAAACAATGCTAAGTCCGAGGTTCCAGCCCAAGATGCTGCTACAGATGTAGTGGTTGAAACCCCAGTTGTAACTGAAGAAGTGGTGTCCGAGCCAGTAGCAGAGAATGCTGTGGCAGAGGTTCCAGCCCAAGATGTGACCGCGGATGTTGCGGTTGAAACACCAACAGAAACTCCAGCGGAATAAGGAAAAGGAAAATATAAAATGGCAAAGCTCTCACAAGCAGATTTAATGTCTCAGTTCAAGGAAATGTCACTTGTTGAACTCTCAGAGTTCGTGAAGGCATTTGAAGAAGAATTCGATGTAACAGCTGCAGCACCAGTCGCAGCTGCAGCAGGCGGCGGCGCAGCAGGCGGCGGCGCAGCTGAAGCACAGGATGAGTTCACAGTTATTCTCGAAAACGCAGGTTCACAGAAGATTGCGGTTATCAAGGAAGTTCGTAACCTCAACTCTGCACTTGGTCTAAAGGAAGCTAAGGATCTAGTTGATGCAACACCAGCAACACTTCTTGAGAAGGTAAACAAGGAGACAGCTGAGAAGGCAAAGGCAGCTCTAGAAGCAGCTGGTGCAAAGGTCACACTTAAGTAACCTTAAAAAGTAGCAATCGGCCCCACGAGAGGGCGACCTAGTCCTTTTAGGATCGCCTTTCCTCGGGGGCCGATCTCTTTTTACGCTCACTTGAGAGGCGAAGACTTCTGGGCGAGTACACAAATATCTAGATTTTGCGGACAAATGGCCCCAATTAGGGGTATAAGCGCTCGGTTTGCCCGCTGGGGGGGTGAGCCGATACTCTTCCCCTTCGCACAATTTTCATTACTCCAATGGCTATGCCATGTGGAGTTGAGTAGCTTGAAGGTCATTGCATATAGCGGCGGCGACCTTCTAGATGTGCGTGTCCACGTAAATGTGAACTTGTCTGAAAGGACATCTCTTGGCCGCGAAAAAAAGTTCTAATGCCCCCCGTCGTATTTCGTTCGCAAAGATTCGTGAACCGCTAGAAGTTCCTAACCTACTCGCGCTGCAAGTTGAAAGCGTTGACTGGTTGTTAGGTAACGATCTATGGCGTTCACGTCTTGCTGAATCAACAAACACAAATCGAGGAGAACTTCCTTCGAAGTCTGGTTTGGAGGAAATCTTTGAAGAGATTTCACCAATCGAAGATTTCCAGGGGACTATGTCGCTATCTTTCCACGACCACCGCTTTGAGCCACCTAAGTATTCAATCGCAGATTGCAAAGAGCGCGACATGACTTATGCGCAGCCACTCTTCGTAACAGCAGAATTTACAAATAACGAAACTGGCGAAATTAAATCTCAGACCGTCTTCATGGGTGATTTCCCTGTAATGACTCCTCGCGGTACTTTCGTCATTAACGGAACAGAGCGTGTGGTTGTTTCACAGATCGTTCGCTCACCTGGTGTTTATTTCGAACGCCAGATTGAAAAGACTTCAGATAAAGATGTATTTACTTCAAAGATTATTCCAAGCCGTGGCGCTTGGCTTGAATTTGAAGTTGATAAGAAGGATCTTGTTGGCGTTCGTATCGACCGCAAGCGCAAGCAATCTGTAACAGTATTTCTTAAAGCACTTGGTTGGACTGACGAACAAATTCGCGAAGAATTTGGTGATTTCCCATCAATGATGGCGACTCTTGATAAAGATTCAGTTAAAAATCAAGATGAGGCTCTTCTCGATATCTATCGCAAGATGCGTCCAGGTGAGCCTCCGACCAAGGAAGCTGCACAGAACCTTATTGAAAACCTTTACTTCAACCCTAAGCGTTATGACTTGGCCAAGGTCGGTCGCTTTAAGGTTAATAAGAAGCTAGGCCTTGATCTAGAGCTCTCTCAGAGCATGCTCTCAATTTCAGATATCGTCGCAACACTTCGCTACCTTGTAGCGCTACATCGTGGCGATCTGACTATGGATTACGGCCGCGAAGTTCGCGTTGAAAAGGACGATATCGATCACTTCGGTAACCGTCGTCTTCGTACAGTCGGAGAACTTATTCAGAACCAGGTTCGTATCGGACTTTCACGTATGGAACGTGTCGTTCGCGAACGCATGACAACACAGGATGTGGAAGCAATTACCCCACAGACTTTGATCAACATCCGTCCAGTTGTTGCATCAATCAAAGAGTTCTTCGGAACTTCTCAGTTGTCTCAGTTCATGGATCAAACAAACCCACTTTCAGGTCTAACTCACAAGCGTCGTCTTTCAGCGCTCGGACCCGGTGGTCTCTCACGTGATCGCGCGGGCTTCGAAGTTCGTGACGTTCACCCATCTCACTACGGGCGTATGTGCCCAATTGAAACTCCTGAAGGACCAAACATTGGTCTTATCGGTTCTCTTGCTACTTATGCTCGCGTTACTGCATTTGGATTTATCGAAACTCCATACCGCAAAGTTGTTAAGGGCAAGGTCACCGATCAGGTTGACTACCTAACAGCTGATGAGGAAGACGAGCACATCATTGCTCAGGCAAATGCGCCATTGACAGCCGATAATCACTTTGCTGAAGCACGCGTACTTGTACGTCGTCGCGGCGGCGAAGTTGAATACATCATTGCTGATGAAGTGGATTACATGGACGTTTCACCACGTCAAATGGTTTCTGTTGCTACTGCGATGATTCCATTCCTCGAGCACGATGATGCGAACCGTGCGCTCATGGGTTCTAACATGATGCGTCAGTCAGTTCCATTGATGCGCGCAGAAGCGCCGCTGATTGGTACTGGAATGGAATTCCGCGCAGCTGTTGATGCCGGTGACGTTGTCACCGCTACAAAGGCTGGCGTTGTTACCGAAGTCGCAGCTGATGAAGTTAAGGTCATGGGCGATGACGGTACTTACCAAACATATTCACTCGCTAAGTTCACTCGCTCAAACCAAGGAACTTCCTATAACCAGAAGGTTATTGTTACTGAGGGTCAGAAGCTTGAAATTGGTGCAGTAATTGCTGATGGTCCATGTACTCAAGAAGGTGAAATGGCGCTTGG
>DJBN01000045.1 GCA_002430075.1 Actinobacteria bacterium UBA5975
GAATGGCGCCCTATGGTGCGCCAGATAATTGGCAGCCACCTGCACCCAATGAGCTATCTGCAGGGCGGATTGCAATCGATGCTTTGAAAGTTTCATCGCAGTCTAGAGATTTCTGGATTCTCTTCGGAACCTTCTTGGTATGTGGTCTGTCAACTAATGGCCTTATCGGTACTCACTTTATCCCTGCTGCTCACGATCACGGGATGGCTGACACAGTTGCCGCAGGACTGCTTGCACTGATCGGTCTCTTTGATGTCATCGGAACTCTCTTTTCGGGGTGGCTCACCGACCGCATGGATCCACGTAAGTTGCTCTTCTTCTACTACGGACTACGAGGGCTATCACTCTTCCTCTTGCCATCAATTCTCTTTAGCACCATGCGCCCATCAACTTTGGTCTTCATCATCTTCTATGGCCTAGATTGGGTAGCAACCGTTCCTCCTACCTTGGTGCTCTGCCGCATTGTGATGGGCAATCAACGCTCCGCAGTTGTTTATGGTTGGGTATTTGTAGGACATCAAGTTGGAGCCTCTATTGCAGCCCTTGGGGCTGCCGTGCTGCGCGTGAAATTGGGCGATTACGCTGTTGCTTTCTATATTTCAGCGGCAATGTGTTTGGTTGCAGCGCTTGCAGTTCTTCAGATTGCCAAGGGCAAGACAACAGCAGAGTTGCGAGGTTAACGTGGAGCGCGATACAACGAACTATTACGAACTCTTCGGGGGAGAAGCTTTCTTCTCGGATTTGGTTTCACAATTCTATGCCCGTGTTGCCACCAATGAGATTTTACGACCTATGTATCCTGATTCAGATTTGAAGGGGGCAGCTCACAGGCTGCAGATGTTTCTCGAACAATATTGGGGTGGGCCGACTACCTATCAGGAGGAACGAGGACATCCGCGCCTTCGTATGCGCCATGGGGGCTTTCATATCAATCCTGCTGCTCGTGATGCCTGGCTCGGATGTATGCGCGCTGCAGTAGATGGTGTTGAGATGCAACCTGAGAACCGAGAGAAGTTGTGGCGCTATCTAGAAGGCGCCGCTGAACACTTGGTCAATAAGCTGGATTAGTCTTTCTTATTTTTGAGATTTATTTCCAACAATTAAAATTTCACCGTTACGGATATACCAAAGAATCCCATTGGTATCGCGTACTTGTGTAATACGTAACCCAACACGTTCTACGTGGCCTTCGATATCTTGAATCTTTACTCCGTCGCCAACGCCATATTGATCTTCAATCAACATAAATATTCCTGACAAAACATCGCGCACTAAAGTCTGCGCACCGAGCCCTATTGCCACGCCGATTACTCCAGCGGATGCAATGACTGGACCTAAGTTAAATCCGAATTCACCCAAAATCATTCCAAGAGCGATAACCCAAACAGCTGCATTGAATGTCGAGCTAAAAACTGTTCCTATCGTACGGGCACGCTCTGCTTGACGCTTTGCAGTTCCTGGACCGGGCTTAAGGTCGGCATGTGCCAGCCTGTCGATCGTTCGGTTGATTGCTCGATGACCAACCAGATGGCCGATAGCAGCCGTTGCGAAGATGGCCAGGACCCGAAGAGGGGCTCCATTGAACCAATCCCAGATTGCCTGTGTGCGCTCGTTCATGGGTGTAAGGGTAGTGAAATCTTTATCTAAATTTCACCGTGAAATGCCCCTTCTAAGTGCGGTTTTACGGCAATATAACCCAATCAACGCGAGCCACGCGTTGGAACCGGGGTAATGATGAACCGCACATTGGTACTCAACGCCACCTATGAACCACTAGGTGTTGTTACCGATCGTCGCGCGCTTATTTTAGTTCTCAATAATCGGGCAACAATGATTGAGTCATCAGGAACCGTTCTCCACTTTGCTACAGGTCAACTCGATCTACCACTGGTGATTCGCCTCAATAAATTTGTGAAGATTCCATATCGCCATGCAGTTCCACTTTCACGACGTGCAATCTTTGCTCGTGACGGTGGGCGTTGTGTTTACTGTCGTGCACCAGCAACATCGATCGATCATGTGATTCCTCGCTCTCGTGGCGGCGGTCACAATTGGGAGAACGTTGTCAGCGCCTGCCACAAATGTAATCACGTTAAAGCGGATAAACCGTTGAAGGAACTCGGATGGAGACTTCGTTCACTTCCACGTGAACCTGTCGGTGCTGCTTGGAGAATTCTAGGGACCGGGCGAACTGAATCTAAATGGTTGCCCTACCTTGAACCATTTGGCGTGGCCGCAGCAACTGCATAGAATGCGCACATGATTAATCAAGAGCCAGGAGCTTTACCGGGTGCAGGTTTAAGCGTTCTTGAAACATTCACTTACTTCGTTGCAGCACCAATTGCTCTATTTATTGGTATCTCGGTGATCGCGTGGTTCTTTACCGGTGACAAGAAGAAGAGCGCGAGCTCAACTTCCGTAGTTACATCTATCGAGTAACTTACTTATCTGCGTTTCGTGCCTTCAGTGCGCGCGACATTGCATCGCGGCCTTCGGTGATGGCACGTCGCAGTGCATGAGAAGAATCTTTACCGGTTACATCTAACCAGTGCTGAGACTTCTTTACCGTCTCTTCGCTGATGACCCAAGCTGGGAAGAGCAGGGTTGCAGTTGATTCTGCGATTTCAAAGCCCTTGGTATCCCAAACTTTTAGAATTGCGTCAAAGTATGGGTCGACGAAGTCAGCAAGAATTTCGTTATGAATATTCTCATTAAAACCACGAGACATATATGCATGGATTGTGTTCGACAAGTTATCTGTCGTGATTGCCTTGAAGGCTGCAGACTTTGCTTCAGTTGTAGGAGTCGCAGCGTTGGCATAGGCGGTGTACTGCTTACCGTGGGCTGTATTGTCCTGGGCTGATTCAGCAGCGATTTCAGCAGGACCGAATACGCCGCGCTTTACTCCACAGATAAATAGGTACCAGCGAATTTCTGCATCAATGACTAAGCCATTGATAGATCCATTCAGGATTGCCTTTAACTTCTCGAAGTGAGCTGGAGTAATTGCATTGTTGGCAAATGCTCGGGCAAATTGCATTTGATGATCGCTGCCAGCAACTGCTGCGCTCAGCATGGCTTCAGTTGCATCTGCCACCTGTAGGCGAAGAGCATCACGGTTAGCTGGCTTTGCATATGCCCAGATGGCAGTGTCAATCTGTAGGTAAGTAGCGGCGACGATAGAGATATCAGATTCTGTTTTCAGTGCGCTCAAAGCGATTGCAATGTAATCAGTAGTTGAAAGTTCGCCATCGCGGCAAGAGTCCCAGAGGGATGCCCAGATAAGTCCGCGTGCAAGTGAATCATCGAGAGTGCCTAGGTGGCTCTTCATCGTTGTGATTGAACGATCATCAAAACGTAGCTTTGCGTATGTCTGGTCCTTATCGTTAATAAGAATCAGGTCTGCAACCTTTTGGCCAGATAGTCCAGTCACTTCTGTGAGCGCACCTACGACATCTAGTTCAACACTAGTTCTACGGGTGAGCTTTCCAGCGTTGATATCAAAGAGACCAACATGTAGACGGTGCGGACGAAGTTCTTTCGAGCCAATTGGCATCAAAGGCGCTTCTTGCTTGATTGAGATCGACTTGTAGGAATCTCCAGCTATTTCAATAACTGGGCGAAGTGTATTAACACCAGCTGTGCGCAGCCATGTTGATACCCAAGGAGTTAAGTCACGGCCTGATGCAGCCTCTAGTTGATCAATCAAATCTTTCAACGTTGTATTGCCATATTGGTGTTTGGCAAAGTAGAGGCGAAGACCCTTTATAAAGTTATCACGTCCGACGTGAGCCACAAGTTGCTGCAATACGGATGCACCCTTTGCATAAGAGATTCCATCGAAGTTTGTGCGCACAGCATCGAGATCTTCCATCTCAGTTGCGATTGGGTGAGTAGTTGTGAGCTGATCTACGCGATAAGCCCAACTCTTGCGAAGTGAGTTAAATTCTGTCCACGCTTCTGTGTATTTAGTTGACTCTGAGACTGATTGATAAGAAGCCCATTCAGCAAATGACTCGTTAAGCCATAGATCTTCCCACCACTTCATAGTGACCAAGTCACCAAACCACATATGGGCCATTTCGTGATGAATAGTTGTGGCTCGGCTTACATAGTTTCTCTCAGTTACCTTTGAGCGGAAGATTAAAACATCTTCATGGAAAGTTACGCAGCCAACATTTTCCATGGCTCCCCAGTTGTATTCAGCAACTGCAATCTGGTCGTACTTGCCAAATGGGTAGGCAAGACCGAAAGTCTTCTCGAAGTATGCAAAGCCTTGCTTCGTAACTTCAAAGATATTTTCTGCATCGACGTACTTGAAGAAAGATTTACGAGCATAGATTCCAAGCGGAATGGTCTTCTCGCCTTTGTATTCATCATGCACCGATGTATAGGCACCAGCCACGATTGCAGTCACATAGGTTGCAATTACCTGAGACTCTGCGAACTGAGTGAACTTACGATCACCATCAAGCTCTTTTGTGGATTCAACGCCATAGTTCGAGATAACTTCCCAATGCTTTGGGGTAATGGTGCTAATAGTGAAAGTTGCCTTCTGATCAGGTTGATCAAAGCATGCATACATGCGGCGGGCATCACCAGTTTCAAACTGGGTATAGAGGTAGACCTCGTCATCGGCTGGATCTACGAAGCGGTGCAGACCTTCTCCAGAATTTGAATACACGCCATCATGTTCGATCTCAAGAACGTTATCTGCAGCAAGTGCTGGAAGGTAGATTGTTTCGCCATCGAACTGAGGATCGAAATCTGAGCCATTGAGCTTTGCGCTTATTACCTTGCTTCCGACGCAGTCGATATAAGTTGTTGCACCAGGCTTAAGCCCTGCAAACTTCACAGTTGTCTTGACGCGAAAGTTTTCGGCTCCTGTAGTCAGGTCGAGGTCAATTGAATAGCTAGAAACTTTGATGAGTGATGAACGTTCTGCCGCTTCAACTTGCTTGATATTTGTGCCTGGCACGTGATGCTCCTTATTTGAGTTGTTTTAA
>DJBN01000044.1:0-236 GCA_002430075.1 Actinobacteria bacterium UBA5975
AATGCAATTGCTCCTGATGATGCTCGCGTGGTTTCAGTGGATCATGGGTGTGGAGCGCATAGCGAAGCGACCTTGTAGCATCCGTTTACGCGTAAAACCCCGTAGCAAGGAAAGACCTTTCTAGGATAAATTAACCCCCTGCCCGAGCCCCCTCGGCTACACCACCACTAGTTACTAAATCTAGGGAAATTTTAAGGAGTGAGTGCAATGCCTACAGGAAAAGTGAAATGGTTTTC
>DJBN01000044.1:537-6361 GCA_002430075.1 Actinobacteria bacterium UBA5975
GATGAAGGCGAAGATGTTTATCTTGCATCATCTGCACTTCCCGAGGGTGTTTCAACGGTAAAGCCTGGAACAAAGCTTGAATTTAGCGTTATCGACTCACGTAAGGGTCCACAGGCGATGTCAGTTCATATCGTTGATGCACCTGTCTCCCTTGTAGAAAATTCTCGCGTTAACAACGATGATTTAGCTGCGATGATTGAAGACACCATCAAGATCTTAGATCGCGTTGGAAATGGCCTACGTCAAGGCCGCCACCCATCAGGGGCTGAAGCAGAACGTCTTGGTCGAGTATTGCGTGGAATTGCTTCTCAGTTAGAAGCGTAACTAGTTCTTCTTTAAATCCCGCTGCGGCGAGAACGTCGGATTGAGTATCGAATACCCAATACACCCATAACTGCACCGACAACACAGCTCCAAATCACTTTGCTTTCAGCGTCCATTGTAATTGCGACGACGCCGGCAGCTAGCCAACAAATAGAGCCGATAGCGATTAGAGTGACCACAGATTTAATTGAACTAGCCATAAGAGAAGAGTAATCAAAATTAGCGTTGATGAGAACGGAAATTGGCGTTCATTTCGCCATAGAAATTTTCGTATTCTCTTTCCAGCCAATGCGATGTCGAATATCGGGACATGGGCTCAGCGCGTTGCTCAAGATTGGCTCGTACTTGAACTCACAGATTTCAATGGTGCATATCTCGGTCTCGTTACTGCAATCCAATTTGCTCCCGTTCTCTTCTTCAGTCTTCATGGTGGAGCAATGGCAGATCGAGTCGATAAGAGAAAATTGTTAATCTGGACCAATATCGTGGCAGCTATTGCTTGCTACACATTAGGAATATTGGTTGTTACTCACGTAATTCAGTTGTGGCACGTCTTTGCATGCGCTGCCCTACTTGGAATTTCATCAGCACTCGATGCTCCAATTCGCCAGAGCTTTACCGCTGAAATTGTAGGACATTCTGATGTTGCTAATGCAGTCAGTCTAAATTCTGCAAATTTCAACGCTGGTCGACTTGTAGGGCCAGCTCTCTCTGGATTTTTAATTGCACATTTTGGTACCGGACCATCCTTTCTCATTAACGCAACCTCCTATCTCTTTGTCATCACATCCCTTTTGATGATGCGCCAGTCTGACTTTTTTATTCATGCCAAAGAGAAGACTCTTGGCACGGTACGCGAAGGGCTTCGCTATGTACTGGCTCGCCCTGACCTATATATAGTGATGGCACTTGTCTTCTTCGCCGCAACATTCGGACTTAATTTTCAAATCTTTAATGCGCTGATGGCTACGAAAGAGTTTGGTAAAGGCCCTGCTTCTTACGGACTTCTCGGAACATTTATCGCAGTGGGCTCACTTACCGGCGCATTACTCAGTGCCCGCCTTGAGAGATTTAGAAATGTTGCACTCGTTGTACGCCTTGGAACCTGGTTTTCGATAGCAATTATTGTGCTCTCATTCATGCCTACCTATACCTTGTATTCGATTTGGCTTCCAATGTGCGGAATTTCGGCGCTGACAATGCTCATTAGCGCCAATTCTTATGTGCAGGTCAATAGCGATCCGGCAGTACGCGGCCGTGTTATGGGTATCTACCTTCTGATCTTTATGGGTGGAACTCCCTTTGGTTCACTCTTAATTGGATATCTCACAGAACTTCTTGGCGTGCGCGAAACAATTACGATTTGTGGGCTTGTCTCGCTGACTGCATCGCTAACGATTTGGGTTGTCTTTAAAGATAAATTCGAACGGCCCGAGGATATAAGAGTCTCTAGCGTCCTAAAAAAATAATAGCAATAAGGCCAATGAGAGTAAGAGCTGTAATTAAGCGGCGGCTTTTAAAGTTCAATCTTCTCCTCCACGTGTGATGGAACAAATTGCACTACAAGGTATGCAATAACAATCAGTATAGGAACCATAATGTATGCGCGGGATATTCCGAATGAATCACCTAAAACTCCCAGTAAAAATGGCGCGCCGCCTATAGCAATTCCAGCTGCCAGTGAGCTCTTACCGATAGCTAAATCAGGTCGATTCTCACTTAATCCGATAAGGCGAAGAGATGCCAGCGCGAACTGACTGGAAATTCCAAGGCCAATTACAAGTAATGAGAAGAAACTAATATAGATATTGTGTGAGAACCAGAGGGCAGTAAATCCTGCAAATTGAACTGCGATAATAAATTGTAATTGAGTATCAAGATGCCACACTTTAAGAATACGTCCCCAGTACCAGCGACCAATTCCCATGCCTGTTCCTAGCGCTGCGATAACGAGGGTTGAAAATGCAGGGGAGGCAGCTGTTCGATCGAGCACGAGCGCTGCAGCCCAAAAGGATGTTGCAAACTCACTTGAGATACAGGCAACGAAGCCGAT
Source organism: Actinobacteria bacterium UBA5975 (assembly GCA_002430075.1). Lineage (GTDB taxonomy): Bacteria > Actinomycetota > Actinomycetes > Nanopelagicales > Nanopelagicaceae > Planktophila. Next base: position 2,915 of record DJBN01000044.1, read on the forward strand.
CCAGGCAATCCAAAATGTGCCAGAGAGCTTTCCGTTCTGCGGCCCATGTTCGCTTGGAACATATACTTCTGGGCTCTTATCGCGCATAACAAAGTAGAGGAAGGCAACAAGTGGCAAGGCAAGCAACATACCTAAGCGCCAGAAGTCACGATAATTTGTTGCAATTGTTCCAACAGCTAGAGTTCCGATGACATACCCAGCGGATGCAATTCCATTTGCCTGAGTGATTGCAATCGGTGCCATCTTCCCGTAGTGATTGTTTATCGATGTAAGAGAGTTATTAATAGTAATTGATGTACCAAAACCGGTAATAAGGGCTGCGATGATTGTGATCAGAACGGGGGGAGATGCAACAAAGAGAGTTAAGCCCACTGCAAAGAAGCCAAGACCCATCCAACCTGTTCTGCTGCGACCAAAGCGGTGTGCAAGATGAGGATTGGCAAAGCCAGCTGCAATTGATGCAACACCTAACGCGGTTCCATGAAGTCCTGCAATTGTCAGCGATGTTCCTTGGTCAGCTCGCAGTAAAGGTTGAGCCGGACCGAAGCTGCCAAGAAAGATATTTACGCAGACGGTTTGTAGAGCGATAGTCCAGAAGTATTTATCGCGCTTTATCTGATGCGGCATTTAGAGCTTGGAAACTACAAAGTCAATTGATGCAGTAAGTGCATCGATATCGGATGGATCAACAGCTGGGAACATTCCGATACGAAGTTGATTCTTTCCTAGCTTGCGATAAGGCTCCGTATCAACAATTCCATTGGCGCGAAGGATCGATGCAACTTTTGTCGCATCAATTGCATCATCAAAGTTAATTGTTCCAACGACCTTCGAACGCTGTGCAGGATCTGTAACAAAAGGCGCTGTATAGCTTGTCTTTTCAGCCCAGCCATATAAACGTGATGCAGAATCGGCGCTACGGCCAGCTGCGAATTTCAAGCCACCGTTGGTATTCATCCACTGGATTTGTTCATCGAGCATCATCAAAGTAACAAGTGCCGGTGTGTTGTATGTCTGATCAAGGCGTGAGTTTTCAATTGCAATTCCAAGATCGAAGAATGCTGGAATCCATCGCCCACCTGCCTTAATTTTCTCAGCACGTGCAATCGCAGCAGGGCTCATCAGCGCAAGCCACAGCCCACCGTCGGATGCGAAAGATTTTTGAGGAGCGAAGTAATAGGTATCGAACTCTTTTGCATCAACTTCTAACCCACCGGCCGCCGATGTTGCATCAACAAGTACAAGTGCGCCATCGGTTCCTGCGGGGCGCTTAATCTGCATGGCGACGCCCGTTGATGTTTCATTATGGGTCAGCGCATAGGTATCGATACCAGCTTCGGCAATGGCCTCAGGATGTGTGCCTGGTTCAGATTTAATAACTGTTGGTTCTCCAAGGAATGGAGCCTCCTTACTTGCCGCTGCGAACTTAGATGAAAATTCTCCGAAAACTAAGTGCTGTGAACGCTCTTCAATAAGTCCAAATGTTGCGATATCCCAGAACGCAGTAGAACCACCGTTACCAAGAATAACTTCATAACCTTCTGGCAGTGAGAAGAGCGAAGAAAGTCCTTCACGCACGCTCTTTACAACGTTCTTTACCGGCTTTTGGCGGTGCGATGTTCCGAGAATGTAATTGCTTCCAGGTGCTGTCAGTGAGGCGAGAGCTTCAGGGCGAATCTTTGATGGACCACAACCAAAACGACCATCACGTGGCTTGAGATTATCTGGAATAAGAATTGGGTTAGAAGTATCTGCGCTCATGTGCCAAGACTACGGGTAGTACCTACCTACCTCCCAATTGGAATCAGTGTTAGGCCGCTCATAGCGCAAGCGATCATGCAACCGTGAATATCGTCCCTGCCAGAATTCAATACTTATAGGTAATACGCGATAACCACCCCAATGCGGAGGACATGGAACGACAGCGCCTTCAGGCCATTTTTCAGATGCACCTTTGAAACGTTGTTCAAGTTCTTCTCGAGAAGATAAAGGCGCCGATTGCGCAGATGCCCATGCCCCAATCTGTGAAGACCAGGGACGGGTTGCAAAATATTCTTCAGATTCGTAAGCGCTAATTTTCTCAGCAAAGCCACTAATTATTAATTGACGTTCCATGGCAAACCAAGGAAAAAGAAGAGTGACTTGAGAATGCAACTCTATCGCTTGGCCTTTTCTGGAACCGTAATTGGTGAAGAAGGTAAATCCTCCTTGCGATACATCTTTTAATAGAACAGTGCGAGTGGTGATTGCATCGGCGCCGGCAGAGTCAGTGCCAAGAGTTGAGAGCACCATCGCATTGGCTTCAACGATAAATGAATTCTGCGCAGCCTCTGCCAACCATTGATGAAAAGCGGCAAATGGATCGGTAGGTAGAGATTCAAGACCTCCTTCTCCGTAAGAGCGGCGCATAGCCCTAATGGCATCGCGTTCGAGCTGCCCATTACCTTGATCTCTATTTTCAGCCATAGGTGTATCGAACCTCACTTTCCTTTCGAGTGCATCCTGGCCTCATCTGGTGGTCAGCACCCCCATAAGAGGGGCAGAATTGCGCACAGGATTGCAGTACTTATTTCAATCAGGGGAGCACACCATGTCAGATGATTTTAAGCCAGGGCTTGAAGGCGTAATTGCATTTGAATCAGAGATTGCTGAACCCGATAAAGAAGGTAGCGCCCTTCGCTACCGCGGCGTTGATATCGATGATCTCGTAGGTCGCGTTTCATTTGGAAATGTATGGGGACTACTTGTAGATGACGAGTTTAACCCAGGTCTTCCTAATGCTGAGAAATTTCCACTGCCAGTTCATTCAGGTGATGTTCGTGTAGATATTCAATCTGCAATTGCAATGCTCGCACCTGCTTGGGGCTTTAAGCCAATACTTGATATCACTGATGAAGAAGCGCGTAGCAATCTTGCGCGTACTTCAGTGATGGTTCTTTCTTATCTTGCACAAGCTGCTCGTGGAGTAACTACCCAACCAGTTCCTGAATCTGAAGTTGATAAAGCGCATACTGTTGTAGAGCGAATGATGATTCGTTGGCGCGGAGAACCAGATCCACTTCACGTTCGCGCAATCGATGCATATTTTGTATCTGCTGCAGAACATGGAATGAATGCTTCAACATTTACCAGTCGTGTTATCGCTTCCACTGGTGCTGATGTCTGTGCTGCACTCTCAGGTGCAATCGGTGCAATGTCTGGCCCACTTCATGGTGGGGCTCCATCTCGCGTACTTCATATGATTGAAGAAGTTGAGAAGACAGGAAATGCAGAAGCCTATGTAAAAGGACTACTGGATCGCAAAGAGCGCCTTATGGGATTTGGTCACCGCGTATATCGCGCTGAAGATCCACGTGCTCGCACACTGCGTCGTACAGCGAAAGAACTTAATGCGCCACGATATGCAGTCGCTGAAGCGCTTGAAAAAGCTGCGCTCAAGGAACTTCA
>DJBN01000069.1 GCA_002430075.1 Actinobacteria bacterium UBA5975
AGTTTTACTATCTTCGCCCTCGAGATATCGCTATCTATGTGGGCTCTGGCGAGTTAGAGGCTGGAATCACGGGGCGAGATCTGCTTATTGATTCAGGCGCGTCTGCTGAAGAAATTCTTCCTTTAGATTTCGCTCCCTCGACATTTCGCTTTGCAGCACCAGCTTCGGCAGAGTGGAAGATCACCGATATCGTCGGTAAGCGCGTTGCAACTGCCTATCCTGGTTTGGTCCAGCAGCACCTGGACTCTTTGAATATCTCAGCATCTGTAGTTCGTTTAGATGGCGCCGTCGAAAGCAGTGTCCGACTTGGCGTTGCAGACCTTATTGCTGATGTTGTAAGCACGGGTACGACACTCAAGCAGGCTGGCTTAGCAATCTTCGGTGAACCTATTCTTAATTCTGAGGCTGTATTGATTCGCCGATCGGATGTAGATATTCCATCAGGGCTTGAAGTTCTGATACGTCGCTTGCAAGGTGTGGTTACCGCTCGTCAATATGTATTGCTTGATTACGACATTCCCATTGAACAAGTTGATGCAGCATGTTTAATCACACCGGGTCTGGAATCTCCCACAATTTCGCCGTTACAGAAAAAGGATTGGGTCGCAGTAAGAGCAATGGTCTTACGTCGTGACACAAATAGGTTGATGGATGAGCTTTGGGCGTTGGGAGCCCGTGGAATCTTGGTAACCGACATCCATGCCTGCAGACTCTAATTACTTGCGTTCAGCCCCAGCCTCTTCGATTTCCTCGCGGGTTATACCTAAAAGATAGAGTACCGAATCTAGATATGGTGTTGTTACTGAACTATCTGCTGCTGCCTTGACTGCAGGTTTTGCATTGAAAGCTATCCCAAGTCCTGCGATTGCGATCATATCTAAATCATTTGCTCCATCACCGATTGCAATAGTCTGGTCTAGATGGATCCCTTCAATTTCGGCAAATTCCTTTAAGGCCTGCGCTTTTGCGGCGCGATCAACTATTGCACCAGAAATTTTGCCGGTGAGCTTCCCGTCAGATATTTCAAGGCTATTGGCGCGGTAATGCTTGATACCCAAATCTTCAACAATTGGCCTGATAACTTCCACGAAGCCGCCTGATACAAGTGCGACGCTGTGTCCGAGGGTATGAAGAGTCTTGACTAGCGTTCGAGCTCCTGGTGTCAAAAGGATCTCATTCTGCACTTGAGAGATCGCATCTTCTGACAAACCTTTTAAGAGCGCCACGCGAGCTACGAGAGAGTGCGCAAAATCTATATCTCCTCGCATTGCAGATTCGGTAATAGCTCGCACTTGTTCTTCTCGACCCGCCTTGGCAGCTAGCAACTCGATAACCTCTTGTTGAATGAGAGTGGAGTCAACATCCATGACGACCAACTTTTTAGCCCAACGCATCAAACCACCGGGGGATACTGCGATATCAATGCCCTGTTGTGCAGCAACTTCGACGAGAGCATGACGAAGTCGTAGATGTACCGCACCGGAGATAGTGAATTCTATTGCTGTAATTGGATAGCTAGCGGTACGAGAAATTTTCTCGATATTGCCGCCATTGGACGCGATGGATTCTGCTATGGCAGCTATTGCAACCGGTGCCAGCGGGTTACCCAGTGCAACCACATGGACTAGGCCGGTCTTGGCTGCGATAGAGCCTTCACCTTGAACTTGAAATGAAGTGGCAATATCGACAGATAGGCGCGCAGCGCATGCACTGAGATCATCATCTATTGCCTGCGCGTGATCGGGGTTGAGTGAGATCAACACGGTGAGGATCAACCGATCGCGAATTACTACTTGTTCAATATCTAAGACTGTTATCGCAAACGGTTCAAGCGTCTGAAACAGCGATTGGGTGATTCCTGGGGTATCGACGCCTGAGACCAGAATTAATCCCGTGTAGTGACTCTGACTCTGGCTCATATGGCGCAGGTTATCGCGAATCACTTACCGAACGGGTGCAATTAGAAGTGTTTTCGAGCCTAGACGCTATATCTTTTGACTCCTATGAGCAGCGAGAGAGTTCTTGAATTACGAGGTGTCTCTGTTCGCCGCGGCGAGAAAGTAATTCTCGGTCCGCTTGATTTCATGGTAACCGCGGGAGAGCGATGGGTAGTGCTGGGTCCTAATGGCGCGGGAAAGTCGACCCTTCTACAAATTCTTGCCACTCGAATCTTTCCGGCGAGCGGTACAGTCCATGTTTTAGATCAAGAGATGGGTCGTGTTGATCTCTTCGAATTACGTACTCGAATTGGTATCTGTGGAGCCCTTGTCGCTGAAGATATTCCCCATGAAGAAATTGTGCGCGATGTCGTTCTCACCGCCGCCTATGCAATTCTTGGCCGATGGAATGAGTCCTATGATTTATGGGATGAATCTCGAGCTGTAGCCCTTTTAACCACCTTCGGTGTTCGCGAACTTGCAGATCGGACTTATGGAACGCTTAGTGAGGGTGAAAGGAAGAGGGTTCAAATTGCACGTGCACTGATGGCAGATCCTGAACTTCTCTTGCTCGATGAACCTGCCGCTGGCTTAGATCTTGGAGGGCGAGAGGATCTCTTGAAACGCTTCTCAATCTTTGCATCCGATCCAGCAGCACCGGCCTCAATTCTTGTGACGCATCACATTGAAGAGATTCCTGCAGGGACGACCCATGCGCTCATTCTCAAGGATGGTCAGATTGCAGTCTCGGGGCCGATCGAACGTGTCATTACATCAGAGCATATGAGCAACGTTTTTGGGCTGCCGATGGAAGTGCGTTATGAAGAATCTCGATTCTTTGCTCGTGCACTCTAGTTGGCAGCCAGTTCTTGCCCCAGTATCGAGCCTCATTAAAGAGATTCTCAGTTCCATTGAAGATGAAAATTTAGCTCCCCAACGTTCACAGATATTCAAAGCCTTTGAGATCGATCTTCGCTCCGTGCGTTGTGTCATTGTTGGACAAGATCCATATCCAACGCCCGGTTACGCAATGGGTCTGGCCTTCTCAGTTAATCCAAGCGTGGGAAAGCTTCCAGGTTCTGTGCGCAATATTCATAGAGAACTTAACGCTGATATCGGAATTGCCATCCCTGGGCATGGGGACTTATCTCGGTGGAGCAATCAGGGGGTACTGCTCCTTAATCGCGTTCTTACCACTCGCGCAGGTCAGAGTAATGCACATAATTCTATAGGTTGGCAGGAGATTACAGATGCGATTGCTACAGAACTCGAACGTCGCGGTGTGATCGCCATTCTGTGGGGAGCTAAGGCGCAAGAGTTACAGAAATTTTTTACACATTCAGTAGTAGGAGCGCATCCAAGCCCGTTAAGCGCTCACCGTGGATATTTCGGGTCCCGTCCATTTAGTAAAGCAAACAACCTTCTAGCGCAACTAGGTCACAACTCGATCGATTGGTCCTTGTAGTAAGAACAAGGCTCCTCTCATTATGAGACGAGCCTTGTTCTTACTAATGCGTGGGAGGTGTTTAACCAACCCATGCATTGATAGGAGAAGTTAAGAAATAGATCATGAATAATCCTGAGACCAACAGAAGCAAAGGATGAACATCCTTACGTCGACCTTGGATATAACGAATCACAACATGGGTAACGAAGCCAGCACCGATACCAACTGAGATGTTGTAGGTAAATGGCATCAGAATGATTGTAAGGAATGCAGGGATCGCGATTCCATAATCATCCCAATCAATCGACTTAATCTGGGTCATCATCAAGAAACCAACGATTACAAGAGCTGGAGTTGCAGCCTCGTAAGGAATAATGGCAACAAGTGGCGCCAGGAATGTCGTGAGCAAGAAGCAGATTCCCGTCACTACAGATGCTAGACCGGTACGCGCGCCTTCACCTACACCTGCTGCTGATTCGATATAGCTGGTATTTGAAGAGATGCTGCCTGCTCCACCAGCAACTGCTGCAAGTGAGTCAACCAAGAGGATACGATCGTTATTTGGGATGTTCCCATCGCGATCAATAAGACCTGACTCGTGACCAATTGCTGTGACCGTTCCAACGGTGTCGAAGAAATCGGAGAGCAACAGGGTAAAGACGAGAAGGATCATTGTGACGAGTGGAATTCGATCTAGTGAACCAAAGAGATTGAATTGGCCAAAGAGACTGAAATCTGGAGTCGCAACTATCGAATCTGGAACCGCTGGAACATTGAGCCCCCAACCCTTTGGATTAACTTCACCTGTTGCTCCGTTAAAATTAGGACCGATTTTGAGTAAAGATTCGATGATCACTGCAACGACGGTTGAGACCACGATGCCGATGAGAATAGCGCCTTTAATCTTCTTCACCATCAGACCAATCGTAAGAAAGAGGCCTAGTGCGAAGACGATGATTGGCCATCCAACCAAAGTTCCACCGTCACCGAGAGTGACAGGAACTGGCCCCGCACCCGTGCGGCGAACGAAGCCTGCATCGACAAGACCAATGAGTGCAATAAAGAGACCAATACCAACTGAGATCGCAATCTTAAGTTGAGCAGGTACGGCTCTGAAAACTGCGGTGCGAAAACCAGTGAGAACTAGGACCGTAATGATCAAACCTTCAAGAACAATAAGTCCCATGGCATCGGCCCATGTCATTTGAGAGGCAATACCCACCGCTACGAAGGTGTTAAGACCAAGTCCTGTAGCCAGCGCTAGTGGAAAATTTCCGACAAGCCCCATGAGGATAGTAAGAATTCCCGCCATCAGCGCTGTCATTGCAGCAACGAGAGCTAGGTTTGGAGCATCTCCACCACCGATATATTTTCCATCAGCATCTTTGGAAAGACCGATGATCAAAGGGTTGAGAGCGACGATATATGCCATTGTGAAGAATGTAACGAGACCACCTCGGACTTCACGTCCAACAGTTGATCCTCGTTCGGATATCTTGAAGAAAGTATCAAGCATGACAAACCTTCCTGATTTTGGTAACGGGGGTGATTGCGACCCCGTGTGAAATGACGGCTCACAGACCGAAGGAAGATGAGTAAAAGGTAGACGGTGGAGGTATTTACCCTCGAGTTAGGCGCGCCACGACTCCTAAAGAAATTGCCACAGATTGGCCTATGAGAAGTGCGAAGAGCGCCGTTCCAAGCCCCACGGTTCCACCGAGCAGCCAACCGATCGAGAGAACCACGACCTCAATTGCCAGCCGTACACGTCCGACTCGAATCCCCGTCTTGTAATGGATTCCGGTCATTGCCCCATCGCGCGGTCCAGGTCCTAAACCACAGGTGATGTAGAGAGAAGATCCAATACCAACAAGAGTGATACCAACCAAGTCATATAGAACACCCACACCAACATTGGGCGCTTCGGGGAAAATATGAGTACCAATTTCAATGAATGCTGCAATCAAAACAATATTTGCAAGGGTTCCAAATCCCGGTCTCTCCTGCAGTGGAATCCATAGTAAGAGCACAAATGTACTGATGGCCAGAGTTGCAAAACCAATGCTCATGCCTGTCTTCAAAGTTATTCCTTGGGCTAGAACCGTCCATGGCGCGTTACCCAAGCCTGCTTGAATTAAGAGGGAGTCGCCCAATCCAAAGATGATCAAACCAAAGAAGAGAATGGCCACTCTCGAAGGCGATAGATCCCATCGAGAATTCGCTCGCCACGGTGTATGAGGAACTGTCTTGTGTGGCTTTAGCTGCTCTAGCAATTGACTCAAATTCATAACTTACTCAAATACATGGGGGGAGTCTATAGTTAAACAATGTTCATAGGTCTTGGAACTCTCATCAATGTTGTTGCAATCGTTTTCGGAGCGACCATCGGAATTGTCGCGGCCTCTAAGTTGACACAGAAATCACAAATGCTAATCACCGATGTTCTGGGGTTAATTACCGCCCTCGCCGCGGCCTCGGCTTTATCACCTCTCTGGAGTCAAGGTTTTATATCGGCTCTACCCGAGAATTCTTCACTGCTCGTAATCCTTGGTTCAATGCTCATTGGGGGACTCATAGGTTCGGCGCTATCCCTTGAAACGCGCCTTGATAACTTTGGTGAGTCGCTGCGAGTAAGGTTTCGGGCTTCAAAGGAGAGCCCCTTTATTGAAGGGTTCGTATCTTCTTCGCTCCTATTTGTTATAGGCCCACTAGCAATATTGGGAAGTGTGAGCGATGGTATGTCCCAAGGAATTGACCAACTCATCCTTAAATCTTCATTGGACTTCTTTGCGGCGATGGCCTTCGCCTCAACGCTAGGTTGGGGAGTTGCCGCATCGGCTATTCCAGTCGGGATTTACCAGGGAATATGGACAGTTATCGGTCTATTTTTGGGCTCAATTCTTAGCCAATATCAGATCGACGCCATGACGATTTGTGGCGGTTTAATGTTGGTTGGAATCTCATTGCGACTTTTGGGGATTAAGAAGATAGCAGTTGCAAATCTATTGCCTGCACTCGCCGTAGCGCCAATACTCGCTACGGCGTTACATCTGCTTACCTAAATCGTAGAAGCGTCAATGACGAAGCGATATTTCACATCACTAGCCACAGTGCGCTCGTAGGCTTGATTGATGTAATCGGCCTTAATAACTTCTACATCGCTCACGATTGAATTTTCCCCACAGAAATTAAGCATCTCCTGCAACTCGGGCATGCCGCCAATCATAGATCCACTAATAGATCTACGACCATCCAATAGAGCGCCCACATGGATGCTATATGGCTTACCAGGAAGACCGATTACAACAAGAGATCCGTCGAGTTTTAGAAGTGAGATGTACTTATTAATATCAATTTCGGCGCTGACTGTGTTGAGAATGACGTCGAAACTCTTTGCATGTTCTGCAAAAATTGACTCATCATTGGTTGCAACAAAATGATGTGCGCCCATAGCCAGAGCGTCAGCCTCTTTTTGAGGTGAGTGTGAAAGTACAGTTACATCAGCGCCCATAGCTACGGCGAATTTGACTCCCATATGGCCCAAGCCACCAAGACCCATAACAGCAACCTTCTTGCCCTTACCGACACCCCAACGCTTAATTGGAGAGTAAAGGGTGATTCCTGCACACAAGAGTGGTGCTACGCCTTCGAGAGGAAGATTTTCAGGAATATGAACTGCATAATCTTCATTGATAACGAAGTAATTGCTATAGCCGCCCATAGCAACGGTCTTACCATCTCTCTCCATTTGGTTATACGTTCCCGTCATTCCCTCTAAGCAATATTGTTGAAGACCAGCTTTGCAGTTCTCGCAGGTACGACAGGAATCCACGAAAACTCCGATACCGATCTTGTCTCCGATTGAGAACTTAGAAACCTCTGAACCAATAGCTGTGACAACTCCTGCTATCTCGTGTCCTGGAACCATGGGAAATATCGCAGGTCCCCATTCTTCGCGCGCCTGATGTATATCGGAGTGGCAAATACCTGAGTAGGCGATACTCAGGCCAACATCGTGAACTCCCAATTGACGACGATCGAATTGGAATGGAACAAGCGGATGGCTAGCTTGCATAACAGCATAGGCACGTGTATTCATTGTATTTTCCTTTTAACTTAGTTGAGCAGGTGAGCTATTCGTTGAAGGGGAGCGGATCAGAGCTAATATGGCCGGCTCGCGATGCGCGGCCGGTAACTTTACGCATATGGTGACGGCGGCATAGTACTTCATAAGCAATTTCAGAGCTTTTTCCTACATCACCTACTACCACTTGCTCACCTTCTGTGACCATGACACCATTAACGGTTCGGGCATTGTGGGTTGCGCGAGAGCCGCACCAACAGAGCGCCTCAACTTGCAGGGTATTAACGCGATCTGCTAATTCGACAAGTCGAGCTGAGCCAGGAAAAAGTTTGGTCCGAAAGTCAGCCAAGATACCAAAGGCATAGACATCAATTCCAAGACCATCGACTATCTTCGCAAGGCCATCAATTTGATCTGGCTGATAGAACTGAGCTTCATCGCAGATGATGTAATCAATGCGATCTCCCATGGAGAGGTGTTCGACGACAAATTTATGGATATCAAGGGTTGGTTCGACTTCGATAGCCTCAGATTGGAGTCCCAAGCGAGAACTGATGAGGCCCGCCCCGGCTCGATCCTTGCTTGTGAAGATAAGCCCTGATCGTCCACGACTCTTATGGTTATGCGCTGTCTGCAGTGCAAGGGTCGACTTTCCACTGTCCATAGTTCCGCAGTAATACAACAATTCAGCCACGCGCGCATCCTTGCACCATTCGGCCTTGAGCGCACTCAAGGCGCACGCTACAAGACTCCCAGCTTTGTGAGTTCTCTCGCTAGTTGCTCTGAGAGTTTCATAGACATAGCCATTGTCAAATGGGAGGCATCTCTATATACAACAGTCTCTCCAATTACAGCGGGACAGATACGAGTGCAGAGCCATTGCGTTGGATTGATGCGCTCAAATCCACTTACAAAGATCGGAACCGATCGTTGAGAGTCGTTACATAGTTCGTTTTTCTTCGAGGACAGACACGCGGGAATATCGCGAAGGGGCTGTGGTGTATCGGAGATATAGATGATGCTCCTGGATGAACTTTTAAGTTCTCTATATGTCTTTCTCTCACCTTGCGACCACCACGTGCGAGTATCCGAGAAGCCTTTAGGAATTTCAAAGTGCTGGAATCCTGAGACGATAACGGCTGAAGGACGTATCTGCGCAATTCTCGAGAAGGCGTTGGCTCGCCAAGCAAAGCAATCTGAATTTCGATATTGACCTGTTTCCACCTTTTTGACAGCTGGTCCTGGGCACGCTGACTTCGTCAGTGATATTAATTCAAAATTATTTTCTATCGCCAGTTTCTCAAGAGCTGGGAACCATTGCGCCGCATGGGAATCACCAAAAAGTACTATCTTCTTCTCTGCGCCTTTGACTCCATAAATGCAGGTTGCGGGGACCTTCTCACCGTAGTTGGCATGGCAGCCATCGTGATAAATAATCGGCTTCGCCGTTATTTGCGAGAGAGATTGCACTTTACCAAGACCGATATCAAGGCGATCGTTGCTTGACACATAGATGCAAGCACCCAGAATTAGAGAGAAGGCAGTGGCGACGGTGGTGGTTCGCAATATGACCCTACGACTAATTGTCGCATTTCTCAGTGGTTCCTCTACGAAGCGGTGAGTTAAACCAGCCAATACCAAAGTCAGAGAGATGAACACCACTCGTTCCAGAAATGTCAGCGTTCTACCAAAAGAGATTGCCGGGATTACAAGCAGTGGCCAGTGCCAAAGATAGAGAGGATAAGAAATCGCACCTAGCCATTGCACAAATCGAAATTCTGAAAAGCGATTAAGAGCGGCGGGCCATGAATTGATGGTGGCCAATAGGAGGGCTGTGCCTAGCACGGGAGCAACCGCGGCAGTCCCCGGGAATATTGTTCTGTCGCTTAAAAATAGAGAACTATAAGTAAGCAGTGCTAGCCCGGAATAGACATAGTTCTTCGCAAAACGAACTCTCGAAGGAATGAAAATTAGAAGTGCGCCAACTCCAAGCTCCCAGGCACGAGTAGGTAGTGAATAGAAGGCCCAAGTAGGTGAGTTTTCGCTTTGATACAGGCTAAAGAGAAATGATGTGATGGTGACTGCGCAAACACCGTAAAGAATGCCTCTTCGTCCACCGATTTTGTAGAAGAGGTAAATCAGAAATGGCCAGAAGAGATAGAACTGCTCTTCAACTGCGAGTGACCAGTAATGAATTACGACAGAAGGTAGCGCACCTAAATTCTGGTAATCCATCTGCCACGAAGCAAAGAGATAATTTGAGATGTAGAGCGATGCGGCTGCGATATCACGTCCAAGATTATGGCGCATCGTTGTAGGCAGAACGATCCAGGCCGCAATACCCGTTGCAATCAATACGAGAAATGAAGAAGGGAGTAATCTTTTCGCGCGCCGCAGGTAGAAATTAGAAAAAGAGAGAGTCTGGGTCTTATCAAGTTCTCGAATAAGTAGACCAGTGATGAGAAAACCTGAAATTACGTAGAAGATGTCAACTCCTACAAATCCTCCACCGATTAATTTGGCGTGATAGATCACGACAAGTATCGCGGCTAAAGCCCGCAACGCTTGAATTTGCGGGATACGCATTAGATTGTCACAAGAACCTGAAGAGGTATATCCGGATATTTCTTCCCTAGCTTTAGACGTCCTCCAAGTGCTGAAATTTCCAGAAGCGCAACGATGGAATCAACAATTCCACCAGCATCGCGAACCAACTGGATTCCTGCATCGACAGTGCCACCAGTTGCTAGAACATCATCGACAATCGTGACATGAGAACCGAGAACGAGTGCGTCCTGTTGAATCTCTAAGTTGTCTTCTCCGTATTCCAAACCATAAGAGCGTGAGAAAGTAGCCCCCGGCAATTTTCCTGCCTTTCGCAACTGAATAAATCCTGACGCATTCTTGTGGGCAATAGCGCTACCGAAGATAAAACCGCGCGCCTCAATGCCTGCAACAACCGAAGAGGGAGAGACGAAGCCAGACATTTCGCTGATAACGGTTGCGAAAGCTTCTGGATGAGCAAGGAGAGGCGAAATGTCTTGAAAGAGAATCCCAGGCTTTGGAAAATGAGGAATAGGTCTGATGAGAGCGATTGCATCTTCTATATTCATAACTTCACTCTTCACCGTAACTCTGTGTCCGAACGGGGACTTGAA
>DJBN01000054.1:0-1860 GCA_002430075.1 Actinobacteria bacterium UBA5975
TCTGAGTTCTACCGTGAAGGTCGCGTACCGCTACACACACTTCGCGCCGATATTGATTATGGCTTCTATGAAGCTGCAACAACATTCGGTCGCCTGGGCGTAAAGGTTTGGATCTATAAGGGTGAAGTTATTGGTTCTCGTGCAGAGCGTGCTGAAAAGGCACTTGCTGAAGCACGCGCACCAAAGCCTGAACGTCGCGGACCTCGTACACCTCGTGCGCCACGTGCAGAAGTTACACATTCTCACGTTGATGTGGCACAAGCGGCACAAGCGGCTCCAGCAGAAGCAACGCCAGTTGTAGAAGGAGGAGCTGAATAATGTTAATTCCTCGCAAAGTTAAGCACCGTAAGCAGCACCACCCATCACGTTCAGGTGCATCAAAGGGTGGAACACAAGTTGCATTTGGAGACTTCGGCATCCAAGCACTTGCTCCTGCATATGTAACTAACCGTCAGATTGAGGCAGCGCGTATTGCGATGACTCGTTATATCAAGCGTGGTGGAAAGGTTTGGATCAACATCTATCCAGATCGCCCACTTACAAAGAAGCCTGCTGAAACTCGTATGGGTTCAGGTAAGGGTTCTCCAGAATGGTGGATCGCAAACGTGAAGCCAGGTCGCATTATGTTTGAAATTTCAGGTGTAACAGAGGCGGTAGCCCACGAAGCTCTGCGTCTTGCGATTCACAAGCTCCCAATGAAGTGCCGCGTTGTAAAGCGCGAGGAGGCATAACCATGGCGAATACAAATGAAGAACTTCGTCAGCTAACTGCTGAAGAGTTAACTGCAAAGCTGCGCGAAGGTAAGGAAGAACTCTTCAACCTTCGTTTTCAGGCGGCAACAGGACAGCTCGAATCCCATGGTCGTCTCGGTGCAGTTCGTAAAGAGATTGCTCGTATCTACACAATTATTCGTGAACGCGAACTAGGAATTGGAGGCGCTGCGTAATGGCTACTAATTCATCAGTTGAAGATCGCGGATCCCGCAAGACTCGTGAAGGCATTGTTGTCTCAGACAAGATGGATAAGACCATCACCGTTGCTGTATCAAATCGTGTTGCACACGGTATGTACTCAAAGGTCATGAGCCGCACACATAAGCTCAAAGCACATGATGAGACAAACTCAGCAGGCACAGGAGATCGCGTATTGATCATGGAAACACGACCAATATCTGCTTCAAAGCGCTGGCGTTTAGTTCAAATCATCGAGAAGGCTAAGTAAGGGAACGGGTGGAATAAATGATTCAACAAGAATCGCGCCTACGCGTCGCGGATAACACAGGAGCTAAAGAGCTTCTCTGTATTCGTGTGCTCGGTGGATCCAAGCGTCGTTATGCCGGCATCGGTGACATCATCGTCTGTTCAGTCAAGGATGCAATTCCTGGCGGACAGGTTAAGAAGGGTGAGGTCGTAAAGGCTGTCATCGTTCGCACCGTCAAGGAGAATCGTCGCCCAGATGGTTCATATATTAAATTTGATGAGAATGCTGCAGTCATCCTTAAAGCAGATGGCGAACCACGCGGCACTCGTATCTTCGGACCAGTTGCTCGCGAACTTCGCGACAAGAAGTTTATGAAGATCATTTCACTCGCTCCGGAGGTGCTATAACCATGGCGAAGATTAAGAAGAATGATGAAGTCTTGGTTATTGCTGGCAAGAACAAGGGCGTAACAGGCAAGGTACTTCACGTTGATGGAGATCGCATAACTGTTGAAGGCGTAAATCGCATTCAGCGTCACACCAAGGAGACAACTACCGAACGTGGCGTCAAAGTTGGCGGAATCATCACTCAAGAAGCTTCAGTTCATATTTCAAATGTCATGGTTGTCGATGGCGATGGCAAGGCAACTCGTCTTGGCGT
>DJBN01000054.1:2081-2932 GCA_002430075.1 Actinobacteria bacterium UBA5975
CAACTCTTAAGAGCGAATTTGGATATAAGAATCCAATGCAGATTCCTACGCTCGTAAAGGTTGTCGTCAACATGGGTGTTGGCGAAGCAGCTCGTGATGCAAAGCTCATCGAAGGAGCAATCCGCGATCTAGCAATTATCACTGGCCAAAAGCCACAGGTTACTAAGTCACGTAAGTCGATTGCTCAGTTCAAGCTTCGCGAGAACATGCCAATTGGCGCACACGTAACTCTTCGTGGAGATCGCATGTGGGAGTTCACAGACCGCCTACTCTCAATCTCTCTTCCACGTATCCGTGACTTCCGCGGTCTTTCTCCAAAGCAATTTGATGGCAAGGGTAACTACACCTTCGGTCTTACTGAGCAGGTTGTATTCCCAGAAATCGAACAGGACAAGGTTGACCGCCCTCGCGGTATGGATATCACGATCGTAACTACAGCTAAGAACGATGACGAAGGTCGCGCACTACTTAAGGCGCTCGGCTTTCCTTTCAAGGAGGCATAAGAATGGCCAAGACATCACTCAAGGTTAAAGCTGCTCGTAAGCCTAAGTTCAAGGTTCGTGGCTATACACGTTGTCAGCGTTGCGGCCGTCCGCACTCTGTCTATCAAAAATTTGGAATTTGTCGCATCTGTTTCCGTGAAATGGCGCACCGCGGCGAGCTTCCAGGTATCACAAAGGCTTCTTGGTAATGACGGTGGCGACATCGTTCTTATCTGTGCAAAATAATTAAATCTACAGCGAAAAAAGTCCAAGCAAATTGCTTGGATACTAATTCGAGAAAGGCCACAGGCCACGTATGACAATGACAGATCCGATCGCAGACATGTTGTCTCGTCTGCGCAACGCGAA
>DJBN01000054.1:3148-5307 GCA_002430075.1 Actinobacteria bacterium UBA5975
TCTGCCTACCATGACACGGTTTCAATGCCGTCATCATCGGTTAAGGTACGAATTGCAGAGATCCTCAAGCAAGAGGGTTTCATTGCTGAATACCGCGTTGAAGCAAATACAAATGGAGTGGGAAAGAATCTCATTCTCGATCTTAAATTCGGCACCAACCGCGAACGTTCAATCGCCGGTCTTCGCCGCGTGAGCAAGCCAGGACTACGCGTATACGCGAAGTCATCTGCGCTTCCAAAGGTTCTAGGCGGACTTGGAGTTGCGATCATCTCAACTTCTTCAGGACTCCTTACTGATAAGCAGGCCAATAAGAAGGGTGTAGGCGGAGAAGTTCTCGCCTACGTATGGTGATTTTGTAATGTCACGCATTGGTCGCATGCCCATCGCCGTTCCAAGCGGCGTAGAAGTTTCAATCACTGGTCAGAGCGTTGCAGTTAAGGGCCCTAAAGGCTCCCTTGCAATTGCGGTTCCAGAACCTATTCAGGTTTCACAAGCCGATGGTGTTATCACTGTCGCTCGTCCAAATGAAGAGCGCATAACACGTTCACTTCACGGTCTATCTCGTACACTCGTTGCGAACATGGTCGAAGGAGTAACTGCTGGCTATTCACTCACAATCAACATCGTCGGTGTTGGTTACCGTGTCGCTGAAAAGGGCAAGGATCTTGAATTCCAGCTCGGCTACAGCCACCCAATTCTCTTCCCAGCTCCAGAAGGAATCACCTACAAAGTTGAATCTCCAACTAAGTTGATTATCAGCGGAATCGATAAGCAACTCGTTGGTGAAACAGCTGCGAAAGTTAAGAAACTTCGTAAGGCAGATCCATATAAGGGCAAGGGCTTGCGTCTTGAAGGCGAAGTTGTTCGTCGCAAGGCAGGAAAGGCAGGTAAGAAGTAATGGCAATCGGAGTTAGAGTCCGCAAGGGCTCAGCGCAAAATGCGCGTGCTCGTCGCGCCTTCCGTCTTCGTAAGAAGATCGCTGGCACGCCATCACGTCCACGCCTCGTCGTTTCTCGCTCATCGCGTCACCTCTTTGTTCAGGTTATTGATGACACACAGAGCAAGACACTTGTTTAC
This sequence comes from Actinobacteria bacterium UBA5975, assembly GCA_002430075.1. Classification (GTDB taxonomy): domain Bacteria; phylum Actinomycetota; class Actinomycetes; order Nanopelagicales; family Nanopelagicaceae; genus Planktophila. Next base: position 4,226 of record DJBN01000054.1, read on the forward strand.
GCTTCAACAATGGAAGCAGATCTTCGCAAGGCAACTGGCGATAAGACAGATAAGTCAAAGCAGGTCGGTGCACTCATTGCAGAGCGTGCAAAGAAGGCTGGAATTTCTACAGTTGTCTTTGATCGCGCTGGTAATAAGTACCACGGTCGTATTGCAGCAGTTGCAGATTCTGCACGAGAGAACGGATTGGAGTTCTAATGGCTGTTAATCCAACTAACAATGCAGCGTCAACAACAGGCGCACCGGCACAAAAGGGTCGCGGCGAACGTCGCGAACGTCGCGATGATCGCGAGAAGGAGAAGTCTCCTTATACCGAGCGCGTGGTTTTCATTAACCGTGTGTCAAAGGTTGTTAAGGGTGGACGTCGCTTCTCATTCACAGCACTCGTTGTTGTGGGAGATCAAAACGGCACCGTAGGTGTTGGTTATGGAAAGTCTAAGGAAGTTCCACAAGCGATCGCAAAGGCGGTAGAAGAAGCCAAGAAGTCATTCTTCGTTGTCCCACGCGTTCAGGGAACAATTCCTCACTCAGTACAGGGTGAAACAGCAGCAGGTGTAGTTCTTCTACGCCCAGCAAGTCCAGGTACCGGAGTTATCGCTGGTGGCCCTGTTCGTGCAGTACTCGAGTGCGCTGGTGTCAACGATGTACTAACTAAGTCTCTTGGATCTTCGAATGCAATCAATATGGTTCATGCAACCGTTGCTGCACTTAAGATGCTTGAGTCACCTGCACAGATTGCAGCACGCCGCGGTCGTCCGTTGGAAGATGTTGCTCCTGCAGCAATTATTCGCGCTTCACAGATGACAGTTGGTGCATAATGCCACGTTTGAAAATCACACAGATCAAGTCAACCGTTGGCAATAAGCCAGAGATTCGCGACACTGTTCGTTCACTCGGACTTAAGCGCATCAATGATGTTGTCGTTAAAGAAGATCGTCCAGAAATTCGTGGCATGGCAGTAGCTGCACGCCACTTGATCAAGGTAGAGGAGGTCGAATAAAGATGACGCTAAAACTTCATCATCTTCGTCCAGCTCCAGGTGCTAAGAAAGCTAAGACTCGTAAGGGTCGCGGTGAAGCATC
>DJBN01000054.1:5512-11944 GCA_002430075.1 Actinobacteria bacterium UBA5975
AAGGGTGGCGATGTAACTGTTGCAGATCTCATTGCAAAGGGTGCAGTTCGCGATTCATTGCCTGTCAAGGTACTTGGAAATGGCGATATTGCAGTCAAGGTATCTGTTACCGCACATGCATTCTCAGCTTCAGCGGTCGAAAAGATCTCTGCAGCTGGAGGATCAACAGCAACACTTTAATAAGCACTATAAGAAAACCTATTAATTCAATAGCCTTAGCTATCTGAATTTGATTGTCGAGTGAGGGAGAAGATTGATGCTTTCAGCATTTGGAATGGCCTTTAAGACGCCAGAACTTCGAAAGAAAATCTTCTTTACTCTCTCCATCATGGCGCTCTTCCGCTTTGGTTCAGTAGTGCCAACACCCGGTGTCTCTTACACGAATGTGCAAGCATGTGTAGATCAAGCACAGAGCGGTGGCCTCTTTGGGCTTATCAACCTCTTCTCAGGTGGAGCGCTACTTCAGCTCTCTGTTTTCGCACTTGGAATCATGCCTTACATCACCAGCTCGATCATTATTCAGTTGCTGACAGTTGTTATTCCTCGCTTTGAAGCGCTGAAGAAAGAGGGCCAGTCAGGTACTGCAACTCTTACTCAGTACACACGTTACTTAACAATTGGTCTTGCAATCTTGCAGTCAACTGGCCTTGTTGCAGTAGCTCGTACACCAGGACGTTTGATTTCAGGATGTTCACTTCCAATCATTCCTGATACTTCTTGGCAGCGAATTATCACAATGATTGTTGTAATGACAGCTGGAACATCGGTAATTATGTGGCTCGGTGAACTCATCACAGACCGTGGTGTTGGTAATGGTATGTCAATCTTAATCTTTACATCCATCGCAGCGGGATTCCCAAGCCAGCTCTGGTCGATCAAGCTTCAGAAGGGCCTCTTCGCATTCCTCTTCGTTTGCGCCGCAGGAATGTTGGTTGTTGCAGCAGTTGTATTCGTTGAGCAGGCGCAGCGACGGATTCCTGTTCAATATGCAAAGCGTATGGTTGGACGTCAGGCTTATGGTGGAACATCAACCTATATTCCTATCAAGGTCAACCAAGCTGGAGTTATCCCAGTGATCTTCGCATCCTCCCTTCTCTATATTCCATCGCTTATTGTGAACTTCACCAATAGCCAGGCAGGGTGGGCAGTATGGATCTCGCGTAACTTAGTGAGTGGCGATCACCCGATTTATATTTTGACGTACGCAGCACTGATCATCTTCTTTACATACTTCTATGTGGCAATTACCTTTAATCCAGATGAGGTTGCAGATAATATGAAGAAGTACGGCGGATTTATCCCAGGTATTCGTGCGGGCCGTCCTACATCTGAATACTTACAGTATGTACTTTCACGTGTTACCGCTCCAGGTGCGATCTATCTTGCCCTTGTTGCGATTATTCCGATCATCGCACTAATCCTTTTCGGTGCCACGCAGAATTTCCCATTCGGAGGAACTGCGATCCTTATCGTTGTCGGTGTTGGTCTTGATACTGCCAAGCAGATTGAAAGCCAGTTGCAGCAACGTTCATATGAAGGCTTCTTGAAGTAATGCGTCTTGTCCTGGTTGGTCCACCAGGTGCTGGAAAAGGAACACAAGCTCAGTTTCTAGCATCGCGCTATTTAATTCCTCATATCTCAACGGGAGATATTTTCAGAGCTAACCTCAAGGCGCAAACTCCGCTTGGTCTTAAAGCAAAAGCTTTTATGGATGCTGGCCAACTAGTGCCGGATGAAGTAACAAATGAGATGGTTAAGGATCGCCTTACTCACGGTGATCTTGCTAACGGGTTTCTCCTTGATGGATTTCCTCGTAACACGGTGCAGGCTGAAGTCCTTCGCGATTTTCTGGTAGATGCGAAGACCCCACTTGATGCTGTTTTAGAGCTTGCTATTGATAATGAAATTATTGTAAAACGACTTTCATCAAGACGCACCTGTAAAGATTGTGGAGCTCCTGCAGCCCCTGAAGCAGCTGTTTGCACTGCCTGTGGTGGCGGGCTCTATCAGCGTGAAGATGATAAAGAAGAAGTCATAGCAAAGCGTCTATCTGTCTACCAAGACCAGACCGCTCCCATCATCGACTTTTATCGCGCAGAAGGTTTGCTTGTCACCATTTCTGCAGACGGTGAAGTTTCAGAGATTACCAATCGCGCAATCAGTGCGTTAAGTCGCGTTCAAGGCTAGTAAGTACCGTGGCGATTCAGATAAAAAACCTTGATCAAATCAAGGTGATGCGCCGCGCAGGAATCGTTGTAGCTGAAATTCATCAATTAATCCGCGATGCAATCAAACCAGGAATGACTACCAGCGCCCTTGATGCCATTGCTGCAAGCCATATTAAACGCAGTGGAGCGACTTCAAACTTTCTCAATTATCACGGCTATCCAGCAACTATCTGCGTTTCAGTCAATGATGAGATAGTCCATGGAATTCCTGGGGATCGGATTATGAATGATGGTGACGTAGTCTCAATTGACTGCGGTGCAATTATCGAAGGCTGGCATGGAGATGCAGCGCTCTCAGTGGGAATTGGAAGCGTAGATCCAGCTGATCAGAAGTTAATGGACACCTGCGAAGAATCGATGTGGGTTGGAATCGCGGCGGGCAAAAGTGGGGCAAAACTTTCAGATATTGGCTATGCAATCGAGCAGTATGTTAATTCGCAAGGAAAGTATGGAATTTTGCAGGAGTACGGCGGCCATGGAATTGGCACAGAGATGCATCAGGAACCGCATGTACTTAATTTTGGCAAGGCAGGCAATGGTCCTGAAATTATTGTCGGGATGGCTCTTGCTATCGAACCAATGATTACTCGGGGCACTGCCAAAACAAAGGTTTTATCTGATGATTGGACTGTAGTTTCAACAGATAGATCTCGAGGCGCTCATTTCGAGCATTCCTATGTGATCTGCCCGGATGGAAAGCCCTTCGTACTGACCGCTCTTGATGGTGGCAAGAGAGAATTGAACCGCCAAGGCATTGAAATCTCAGATTTACTGAGATGAAAGCCTAGAAAGCAGCCATGACCGACTTCACATAGGTGAGGGCAGCGTAGACACGCTGGGTCTAGATGCCAGAGCCTGAGACGATTTCCCTTTATAAGGGGGGCTCGCCTAGAATCACCCTTCGCGCTCCAAAAAGATGGCAGGTTTTCCAGTCAGATTTCTATGGGGTTCGACCCTGTTCGTTAGCACGAAATTAGAGAAGAAGGTATTGATCCTTGGCAAGTAAAGATGGTGCAATCGAGATTGAAGGCACTGTTGCTGAGGCGTTACCTAACGCAATGTTTCGTGTTGAACTAACAAATGGACATAAAGTCTTGGCACATATCAGTGGAAAGATGCGAAAGAACTACATTCGTATTCTCTCCGGTGATCGTGTGATCGTAGAACTAAGTCCATATGACCTTACAAAGGGTCGAATCATTTACCGTTACAAGTAAATGTTTCTGTACATGATGAGACCGAACCAAGAAGGAGAAATCGCGTGAAGGTTAATCCAAGCGTGAAGAAGATCTGCGATAAGTGCAAAGTCATTCGTCGTAATGGTCGCGTTATGGTTATTTGCGACAATCTCCGTCATAAACAACGCCAGGGTTAAACCTGGTTTAAAAAAACTAAATATAAGAACGCGTGGCGCGACAGTAAGTAATTACTGACCTCCTGACTGAAAGCGGGAGCCAGAGAAAATTCTCTGGATAGGCGTTGCGGAGGACTTTCAGATTATGGAAAGAAGTTATAGATGGCACGTCTAGTTGGCGTCGATCTGCCGCGTGAAAAACGGCTTGAGGTCGCGCTTCAATATATCTTCGGCATTGGCCAGACCCGCGCGCAAGCAACTCTTGCTGCAACCGGCGTCTCACCAGATGTTCGAGTAAAAGATCTACAAGAGCCCGATCTAATTAAGCTCCGTGAATATTTAGAGGCTAATTACAAGATCGAAGGTGATCTCCGCCGTGAGATTGCAGGCGACATTCGTCGCAAAGTTGAAATTCAGTGCTACCAAGGAATTCGCCATCGTAAGGGGCTTCCAGTTCGTGGTCAGCGCACCCATACCAACGCACGTACTCGTAAGGGTCCACGCGTTGCCATCGCTGGTAAGAAGAAGGAGACCAAGTAATGGCCGCGCCAAAAGCTAAAGCTGCAGCTACTGCTGCTGCTGCCCCTAAGGCAAAAGTAAAGGCACGTAAGAAAGAGAAGAAGAACGTTGCCCTTGGAAATGCCTATATAAAGAGCACTTTTAACAACACCATCGTGACTATCACTGATCCATCTGGAGCAGTTCTTGCTTGGGCATCATCTGGCCAAGTTGGATTTAAAGGTTCACGTAAATCAACTCCCTTTGCTGCGCAGCTAGCTGCTGAATCTGCCGCTAAGAAGGCGCAAGAGCATGGAGTTAAGAAAGTTGATGTCTTCGTCAAGGGCCCAGGCTCAGGACGCGAGACTGCAATTCGTTCACTACAAGCAGCTGGGCTAGAAGTTGGTGCCATCTCTGATGTCACACCTCTTGCTCATAACGGCTGCCGTCCACGTAAACCACGTCGAGTATAAGGAAGGGAGAAGAGAACATGGCCCGTTATGCAGGAGCAGATTGCAAGAGATGCCGCCGCGAGAAAGTGAAACTTTTCCTCAAAGGCTCGAAGTGCGATGGACCTAAGTGTCCAATTGAGTCACGCCCTTATCCACCAGGACAACATGGTCGTGCCCGTTCAAAGGAATCCGAATACCTATTGCAGATGCGTGAGAAGCAGAAGTGCGCTCGTATCTACGGTGTTCTTGAGAAGCAATTCCGCGGATATTACGAAGAGGCTAACCGTCTTCAAGGTAAGACTGGTGAGAACCTTCTAATCATTCTTGAAACTCGACTAGATAATGTTGTTTATCGCGCAGGCTTTGCAAAGAGCCGCGATATGGCNNTATCCACCAGGACAACATGGTCGAGCAAGAGCGAAGGAATCTGAGTACTTACTCCAGATGCGTGAGAAGCAGAAATGCGCGCGTATCTACGGTGTATTGGAAAAACAATTCCGTAACTATTACACCGAAGCAAGTCGTCTAGCTGGCAAGACTGGTGAGAACCTTCTTGTCCTTCTAGAGACTCGTCTAGATAACGTGATCTATCGCGCTGGTTTTGCAAAGAGCCGCGATATGGCCCGCCAGATTGTTCGTCATGGACACATTCTGGTTAATGGTCGCAAAGTTGATATTCCATCTTTCCATGTCAGCCAATTCGACATCATTGATGTGAGAACAAAGTCGCAAGACCTAACTCCATTCATTGTTGCATCTGCTGAATTTGGTGAGAAGTCCGTACCGGCTTGGCTTGAAGTTGTGCCATCTTCGATGAGAATCATCGTTCATGGTCAACCAACTCGCGCCATTATCGATACTCAAGTTCAGGAACAACTTATCGTTGAGCTTTACTCCAAGTAATTGATAGGGCAGAGCGATCTGCCTTATTAATCATCTGGCTAGCAAGGATTTAAAAACTTCATAAAAGTAGGTACTAAGTGAGAGATCAAATAGTGGATCTCTCAAGATAATGGAGGAAAGAAGTGCTAATTGCACAGCGCCCCGTACTATCCGAGGAAGTAGTAAACGAGAGCCGTTCCCGTTTCATAATTGAACCGTTGGAGCCTGGCTTTGGATACACCCTAGGAAATTCACTACGTCGAACCCTGCTCTCATCTATCCCAGGAGCGGCTGTCACAAGCATCCGCGTTGCTGGAGCCTTGCATGAGTTCACCACTTTAGAAGGCGTTAAAGAGGATCTGACAGATATCGTTTTAAATATCAAGAACTTAGTTCTTTCATCTGAAAATGATGAGCCATCTGTGGCCTATATTCGCAAGAATGGCTCAGGGGTAATTACTGGCGCAGATGTTGCTGTTCCAACTGGAGTTGCAATTCATAACCCAGATCTTCATATCGCTACTTTAAATACCAAGGCGAATGTGGAAATTGAACTAACTATTGAGCGCGGCCGTGGCTATGTCACAGCGGTGCAGAATAAGTTGGTAGGAGCAGAGATTGGTCGTATTCCAGTTGACTCCATCTACTCACCAGTGCTTCGTGTGACCTATAAGGTTGAAGCAACTCGCGTTGAGCAGAGAACAGACTTTGATCGCTTAATTGTTGATGTTGAGACAAAGCGTTCTATGAGCCCAAGAGATGCTCTAGCTTCTGCTGGAAAGACTCTTGTTGAGCTCTTTGGTCTTGCTCATGAGCTTAATTACGCAGCTGAAGGAATTGATCTTGGACCATCTATTCAAGATGCAGCACTTGCTGCAGATCTTGCTCTTCCAATCGAAGATCTAGATCTAACAGTTCGCTCCTATAACTGCCTAAAGCGCGAAGGAATCCATACCGTTGGAGAGCTTCTCTCACGTAGTGAGGCAGATCTATTAGATATCCGTAACTTTGGTTCAAA
>DJBN01000029.1 GCA_002430075.1 Actinobacteria bacterium UBA5975
GATACTTCCAGGGCAAAACTTCACCACGTCGTACCCACCAAGTATCAGCAGGTGTTGGCCAAGAAATTCCAAAATGTAAGTGCGGGGCTGTACCGCGCGCGCTACCTGTAGCTCCAACTGCCCCGAGTACTCGTCCTGCCTTTACTCTCACACCAGGTTGGATACTTGCATTGATCGATCGCAGATGAGATCCGTAATAACGCACTCCATCATCACCAATAATGGAGACTGATAGCCCTCCACGCGTAATCCCTAGATTGGGTGGGCTCTTCCAAGTATCTACTCGATTTACTTCATCAACAACGCCGTTTATGGGAGCTACAAATTTGCAACCGGCTTTAGCCAAGATATCTGTTGCCGCATAGTCGTGATGTGCACGCGCATAATTAACTGCGCAGTTAGCAACAGGGAATGTATAAATTGCAGCAGCTTGTGCCGGCGGGATACTTGTCACAAGTAGCGTAACGATGAGTAATTTTCTCAGCATGCAGTTAGCCTAACGAAAAAGTACTACTTCTTGAGAGCGGCGCGGTCCATCTTCGCTGTGACAATCATGTGAGGAACTGTCAGGGCCCAAATTGTTACCAAAGTAAGCCAGAGAAATGAGTCACTCAGATTTTGATGTGAGAAACCTGACAGCAGTGCCACAAAGATAAGGGTTCCAAATAGCGCTGGTAAACCTGGAATTACTGCAGCTTTAAAGGCAGAAAGCCCACGACCTTGTTCATATGCGGATACGGACTTCGGCAAAAGTGAAGTGAGGCGCGCAGTATGGCGCATTGCATGCCAGCAGCCGAAGTAGACAGAGAATGCCACAAGCGGTGGCGCAATCGATGCAAGCCCTGCAAGAAGGGCGATATCAAGAACATCCCGCAAACGCTTGCGGCTAACCAGAATCATGATTGAAAAGGTTGCAATAACCGCCACTGCTATTTGAATTTCAGATGTAAAACCATGATGCCAATCAACCAGATTAGCGTTGACTCTTTCAAGTGCCTCGGTACTTCGACTATTTACCAGCGGAATAACTACGGGCAACAGCCCTGCTGCACTGGCATAGGACCACACCGGAATCGAAGAGCCTTGGCGATTATCTAAGCGGTCGAGCTCGGCAATAAATGCGCTATCGCCGATACCAAAATGTAAGGAACTCATCAAGACAACTGCAATGAATCCCCACACATTCCATTGTAGAAGTGCCCAGATTGCAGCCAGCGCGATTGCTACATATACGATGACAAAGAGAGCCATTCTGATAGGCGCCGACTTCGGCAAGGTCACAAGATGATCAAGTGCTCCATGCGGAATCCCAACGGCGAGTGCAATTGCAGCCATCACAATCTGCCAATTCATTGAATCTGAGCCGAGCCAATTTGAGAAAATGAGAGAAAGCACGATTGCCATTGCAGCTGCAAGGCTTGAAAAGAGTCGAATCCGCGCAAAGACTGCTCTCTGCAATTCGTTCATAAAGGCCACAGTAGCAATTTGAGGGCCAGAGTGTGCAAAAATATGAGCATGAAGCAGTGGTCCTACATGGCAATGTTGATTTTTATCTTCTGTGGGTCAGGCTGGTTGGAGATAGTCCTAAAGACTGGCGTACTGCGAAGACTCAAGCGCGCCGTGCTCAGTATCTTTCCAATCAGCGCTCTCTTTCTGATTTGGGATGCATATGCGATTGCACAAGGCCACTGGTTCTTTGATCGCACCCAAATGCTAGGAATCTACGGTCCATTCAGTATTCCTCTTGAAGAATATCTATTCTTCCTTTTTGTACCGCTAGCGGCGATTCTAACTATTGAAGGAGTTACAACAGTCAAGCCTCATTGGCGCAAAGGTGAATTCGGCGAATGATTTATTCAGATATTGCTATTGCAGCTTTTGCTATTGCCGTCATGGTTGATCTATTTATCTTTAAAAATTCCATGCTTACACGTGCCGCATTCTGGACCTCGTATGCAATCATCTTGCCATTTCAACTGCTTACCAATTGGTGGCTTACATCTCGCAATATCGTGATGTATAACCCAGATGCAATTATCGGCACGCGAATCTGTTCGGCACCGATAGAAGATCTTCTCTTCGGATTCGCGCTGGTCTTAAGCGTGATGGGTATGTGGGAATTTTGGGGTCGTCGCGGAATGCAACGCCGCTAAATTTTTTAAGCCCCGTGTGCTGCAGCAACTGCTGCGTAGATAATTTTTCCATCATGAACGTTAAGGCCGGCGGCAAGTCCTGAATCGTCCGATATCGCTTGCTCCCAGCCTTTATTGGCAATTGCCAGAGAGTACTTAAGGGTTGCATTTGATAGCGCTGCAGTTGATGTTGCAGGAACTGCACCTGGCATATTTGCAACGCAGTAATAAAGAGATTCGTGAACTTTGAATGTTGGATCTGCATGCGTTGTGGCATGAGAGCCTTCAAAACATCCGCCTTGATCAATTGCAACATCGACAAGAACTGAACCGGGCTTCATTTTGGCGACCATCGCTTCGGTGACCAACTTTGGAGCCGCAGCTCCTGGAATGAGAACGCCGCCCACAACGAGATCTGCCTGTGTGCAGTACTCCTCAATTGAATAAGGAGATGAGGCAACAGTTTTGACTTGGCCGTGGAACATTTCATCAATTTCGACAAGGCGCTTGAGGTTGATATCAAGAAGTGTGACATCTGCGCGAAGCCCAATAGCCATTGCAGCAGCTGATACTCCGACGCTTCCCCCACCCAAAATTACAACTTTTCCCGGAGCAACTCCCGGCACTCCCCCTAGCAATACTCCACGGCCACCATTAGGTCGTTGTAGCGCTGCAGCTCCCACTTGAATCGACATACGGCCAGCGACTTCAGACATTGGGGCAAGGAGCGGAAGAAATCGATTTACTTCAACAGTCTCATAGGCGATTGCAGTAATTCCAGATTTAATGATGGCATCGGTGCATTCGCGAGAAGCGGCAAGATGCAGGTAAGTAAAGAGAATTTGTCCACGGCGCATACGGTGATACTCAGAAGCAACTGGCTCTTTAACCTTAATAATCATCTCAGACTTTGCCCACACATCATCTGCGGTATCGAGAATGCTCGCTCCAGCTTTTACATAATCATGATCAGCTATTGCAGAACCTAGACCAGCACCTTTTTCAACAAAGACGGTATGGCCGGCTATGACGAGAGAGTGGACTCCTGCCGGTGTCGTTGAAACTCTAAATTCATTATTTTTAACTTCTTTAGGGATACCGACAAGCACAATTAACTCCTATAGTCGATGCTGACTAGCTCTGGACGCAGTGATGCTACTCCTAAATTGCGACCACATGGAACAACAGTCCTGACTCAGGTTTGAGTACTGGAAGTTGTAAGCCGATGTGAGCCAATTGATCTCCTGTGAGTTCTAGCTCAGGCCACCAACCCGGCGTGCGCTTTTGAATGAAATCAACTGCGCTGAGCTCTTCTACAACTCGTATTTTGTATAATGTCTCTTTATCAAGGCCATCAAATGTTGTTAAAAGAGGTCCTAAGTTATCGAGTGAGGTCAGTTGCATATATGTAAATATTGCCTCTTTCTTATCGAGAGCCACAGTTCCATAAAGCTGTGCGTTTCCTACTACTTCATCGCTACGTACAACTGAACCTGAATGCAATAAATTGCGATGGTTCTTATAGAAAGCGATATATGACTTTAGAGTTTCTGTCTCTTTTGGATCCGCTTCAGTAATATTCCATTCGATACCAGCATGTCCAAAGAGAGCATTGAGTGCACGAAAGCTCACGCTATGAGTACGATTCATTTGATGCCCCACAGTTGGTCCAATATGTGTTCCCAAGAACTCTGGTGGAATTACCAACCCTGTCCAACGCTGAATCTTCTGACGCTCTAACGGATCATTTTGATCTGAAGTCCAGAAACGATCAGCATGTTCAATCATACCCAGATCGATTCGTCCGCCCCCTGATGCACAGGATTCGATTTCAAGTCCAGGATGGCGCTTCTTAAGTTCATCGAACAGGCGATAAATAGCTTGCGTTTGCTCGCGCACCACAGCTCGTCCGTCTGAAACCGGATCTGTGATGTGACGATTGTGATCCCATTTAATGTAGGCAATGTTGTGTGCTGATAAGACAGCATCAACTTGGTTCAGTACATGGTTATAGGCTCCTTCTTTAGTTAAATCTAATACCTGTTGCCAGCGTCCTTCGATAGGAAGGCGTCCTGGTTCTTGAAGAATCCAATCCGGATGTGCGCGATATAAATCAGAGTCGCAGTTGACCATCTCGCCTTCAAACCACAAGCCAAATTCAATACCTTTGTCATTGATATATTTGATAATCGGATCTAAACCTTGTGGCCATGCATCCTTTGACACAACCCAGTCCCCTAAGCCTGCACGATCATTACGACGCGAACCAAACCAACCATCATCTAGAACTACTCGCTCAACTCCAATTTCTGCAGCTTTATCAACCATTGTACGAATGCCTTCTTCGTTGTGATTGAAGTAGACCGCCTCCCACATATTGAGCGTCAATGGTCGTGGGCGAACTTTTGTAATGTGATTCGGGCGTGAACGAATCCATGAGTAATGGTTATTCGTTAATCCATCTAAACCGCGATCACTAAAACTTGCTACTGCTCGTGGCGCACTATAGCTCTGGCCTTTCTTCAATATAACTTCACCTGGCAGCAAATATTCTCCGGCCCCAATTGATTTATGCCCATCAATTAATCGTTCGACGTGGTGAATATTATTTCCGCTCCATGCCATGGCCAATGACCATGCTTCGCCGTGGCGAAAACCCGTGGCATGATTGAGCGCTACTTGAGTAATTGTGTAGTCATGTCCTGATCGACCTTCGAATCCTTCGCGAGTAGTTAGCCCGTATCCAATATCGCGCCGTTGCGGTTGACGCTCTTTCGTCCAATGTCCGTAAAAATCAAGAACTTGGTCTGCCTGTTCGGCAAGCGGAAGCCAATATAAGAAATGCTCAAGGTAATAATCGCCTTCAGCTGTATTTGTTATCTTCGCGTCTATGAGCAAGACATCCGATGCGCTAAGCGTATAAGACATCTCAATTTCTAGGCCCGCAATCGAATCTTCGAAGATTACAAAGAGGATCTGATCCTTCTGATCAATCTTCGTGATACTAAATGAATTCGTGGCACCTATTCCGGAACGGTGACCACGAAGGGCCGGATGGCCTATCCACCCGCGAGAATGTTCGCGCAATACCAAGTTGCCTGATGAAACATCGAGTCCACCGTGAAATGCTGGCTTCGTTAAAGCCTTTTTAATGGCAACCGCACCCTGCTTATCTATCTGACCTAATTTCTTGCCCCAATAAATAATCGCTAAAGAGTCACCTTCCTGCTCGAAGATGATTGATGAACGGCTTTGGCTGAGGTGAATCATGGCTTTATCCTAATCAACCACACGTTAAGATTGTCCACGACGAGGCGGTAGCTCAGTTGGTTAGAGCCCTAAACTCATAATTTAGTCGTCGTCGGTTCGAGCCCGACCCGCCCCACTTGCCTCGCTATGAAGTGCACAATTAGTGC
>DJBN01000047.1 GCA_002430075.1 Actinobacteria bacterium UBA5975
ACTTACAATGTCGATATATAGGTATTTACGTGCTGAAGACACCCCTTAAGATATCTCTTTATCGATATTTAGCTCGAGGAGGTCTTCAGCACTTTCTCACCTACTAAGAATTCTTCTGCTAGAAAGAACAATTTATCGTTTTAACATTTTATCGTCAAAACCTTTAATATATAGAATCAAGGTTGAGGGCGGAGAGGTAGGATATGCGGATGACTGTGCGTGCGATCCGTGGAGCAACTCAAGCAACAGCTAATACGGCTGAAGCCATCACTGCGGCAACCCAAGAACTACTGAGCGAAATTTTGTCAGTTAATTCTTTAACTCCTGAGGATGTCATCTCGGTCCTGTTCACAGCATCACCGGATCTGAATGCGAGCTTCCCTGCAGCAGCAGCTCGGGAGCTCGGATTTGAGAGCACCCCGCTTATCTGTTCAGTTGAAATCGATGTCCCAGGCGCCCTTGAACGCACAATTCGGGTTATGGCCCACGTTCACACAGCCCTTTCCAAGTCAGAGATTGCTCATATCTACCTGCATGCAGCTAAGAGCCTGCGCCGAGATATAGCGCAATAAGAGCGCACAATGACCCTTTCTCGCATACGGATAGTTGGCTCTGGTCTGATCGGCACTTCGATTGGCCTTGCCGCTGTCGCCCAAGGAATCACAGTGGATATGGTTGATGTTGATCCTAGAGCGCAATCTCTAGCTAGAGATCTAGTCAAGAGTAAAACTGGAGAAGAAATTGATTTGGTTCTCTTCGCAATTCCATTGGGGGCCCTAGGTACGGTTCTAAATAGCGAATTTGCCCTGAATACGAAGGCTGCATTTATAGATGTTGCATCTGTGAAAACTAAAGTTAAAGTAGAGGTCTTAGCATCTAACATTCCATCTGCTCGTTTCCTGCCATCCCACCCGATGGCAGGTCGTGAGGTCGGGGGAGCAGAGTCTGCTCGCGCCGATCTCTTTCAAGGTCGCCCGTGGGTTATCGATAGCCAAGGCGTTGACTTGGATGTAGTTGAAGTCGGCAAAGAGCTCATCGATCTTCTAGGCGCTCACGTAATAGATCTACCGGTAGGTGAACATGACCAAGCAGTCGCCTTGGTCTCTCACCTTCCTCAACTCATGGCATCCATGCTCGCCAAGCAATTGCTCGGAGCTCATGAGCTCTGGCTCGATCTTGCAGGAGCCGGTCTTCGCGATACTACCCGAATCGCTGCCTCGGACCCCCAATTGTGGCAAGAGATCATCGCCAGTAACCACCTAGCTCTACATCCGCTTCTTCAAAATCTACGCGCTGATCTTGACCACGTGATCGCATCTTTGGAGGATCAAGAGCAGATAGCGAAATTAATTGATCAAGGTCGAGCCGGGAGAGCTCTTATTCCAGGTAAGCATGGAGGCAAGGCGCGCGATTACCGCCATCTCCCAATTGTGATTGAAGATAAGCCGGGCCAACTGGCGGCTCTCTTTGATGAATGCGCTAATGCAAAGGTCAATGTCGAAGATTTATCTATTGAACATAGCCCGGAACAATTCACGGGTCTGATTACCCTGGCGCTCTCTGTAAAAGATGCAGAGATTCTGTCAGAGCACTTACTGAAAAACGGTTGGAATGTACATCCTGCTCGTAATTGAGCCTACTTTAGGTTTGAAGCGGTAAAGCGAGTTGCGGTTAACGCATTAGAATTGACCAACATATAGATGGGCTGTGAAAATGATTGTTGTTGCGCTAGATGGCCCAAGTGGCTCTGGCAAATCGAGCACATCTAAAGAGATTGCTATCCGAGCCGGTTGGAGCTACTTAGATACGGGAGCGCTCTATCGTGCGGTAACTCTGATTGCTTTATCGATAAAGAGTGATAACGCTAAAGACATCATCGCAGCTGTCATCGAAACACCCATTACCTTCAATTCGAATCCACGCGACCCAAAAGTTTTTGTTGGCGAAAAAAATGTTTCAGAGGAAATTCGTTCACATGAAGTCACAGAGAAGGTTTCGGCTATAAGCGCTCTTCCTGAAGTACGTGCTGAACTCTTGACGTTGCAACGGTCAATAATCGCGAAAGCTGATCGCGGAATTGTCGTTGAGGGTCGCGATATCGGAACTGTTGTTTGTCCAGATTCGGCGCTCAAAGTATTCCTGACTGCAGATATTACAGCCCGGGCTCATCGGCGAGATGCAGAGCTTGCAGATGTTTCGCAAGGCGTAGAAGCTGTGGGGCAGTCACTTGCGCAACGAGATGCAATAGATTCAACGCGCAGCGCTTCGCCTTTAGCTGCAGCATTCGATGCAGTACATATAGATTCCACTGAACTAACTCTTGAAGAGACCGTTGAACGTATCTGGGAAATTTTATCTGAACGATCCCTTTTAGGCCTTCCCATTGTTGCAATCCTTGGTCGTCCGAACGTTGGAAAATCAACACTGATAAACCGATTCATTGGCCGTCGTGAAGCAATTGTTGAAGATACGCCAGGTGTTACTCGTGATCGCGTTCAGTATGAATGCGAATGGGGTGGTCGACGTTTTATCATCATGGATACCGGTGGATGGGAATCAAAGCCCGATGGAATTTCCGTACAGGTCAGCGCCGGCGCAGAACTTGCAATGCACGAGGCCGATGTTCTTTGCTTCGTTGTTGATGCTCAAGTTGGCGCACTCGATGAAGATGACATTCTGGTGCAAGAGTTGCGCAAGGCTAAGAAGCCAACAATCCTTGTCGCCAACAAAGTCGATGGTGATAATGATGAATCTGATGCTCACGCGCTATGGAATATCGGACTGGGTGAACCCCGATTTGTTTCAGCCTTACATGGTCGTGGCAGCGGAGATTTGCTTGATGCAATTACTAAAGAACTCCCGGAAGTAGGCGCTGCACAAGTTCAAGATGGTTACCGCCGTATCGCGCTCATTGGGCGCCCTAACGTTGGGAAATCTAGTTTACTCAACGCGCTAGCTGGCGAGAATCGAGCTATCGTGGATTCAGTCGCAGGCACCACGCGAGATCCCGTCGATGAGTTGATCGAGTTTGGCGGAAGTATTTGGAGGTTTGTTGATACAGCGGGGCTCAAGAAGCGCGGTAATCAGGCAAGTGGCACTGATTACTATGCGACTTTGCGAACTCAAACAGCTCTCGAGCGATGTGAATGTGCAGTCGTCGTACTAGATGCCTCGGTTCCAATTTCAGAGCAGGATTTGCGTATCATCACAATGGTTGAGGAAGCCGGCAAGGCTATGGTCATCGTGATGAATAAGTGGGACCTAGTTGATGAGGATCGTCGAGATCAATTGGATAGAGAGATCGATCGGCATCTGGATCAAGTGGAATGGGCGCAACGAGTCAATGTTGCTGCCATGACAGGTTGGCATAGAGATCGTCTTGCCCCGGCGCTTCGAACTGCAATCGATTCGTGGGAACGTCGCGTGCCCACATCGAAACTCAACTCTTTCTTAGGGGCTCTGATTGGAGCAACGCCGCCTCCTGTTCGTGGTGGCAAGCAGCCCAAGGTCTATTACGCTACTCAAGCTGGCATTGCGCCACCAAAATTCGTTATCTTCTCGTCAGGCTGGATCGAAGCGTCGTATCGTAGATTCATTGAACGTCGCCTACGCGAGGAGTTCAAATTTCCGGGAACCCCAGTTCAAGTTGCTATCCGCGTGAAGGAACGAGACAAGGAGTAGTAGACGTGTTGACGATACCTAACGGGCTCACTTTTCTTCGCTTTCTCGGCATTCCTCTCTTCATCTATCTGGCCCTTAGTGGCAACGCCGATGGATGGGCGATATTGACCTTAGCGATCGCGGGGGCTACAGATTACTTCGATGGCAAAGTAGCTCGAGCACTGAACCAGACCTCAAAATTTGGTGAGATTGCAGACCCGACAATCGATCGCTTGTACATTATCGCCGTTCTCATAGTTCTCTACATCAGAGATGCAATTCCACTCTGGCTTATATCGATTTTGGTTGCACGAGATCTTGTGATGGCCGTTCTCGCTCTACTCCTGCAGTTGCGCGGATTTGCGCCCCTTAAAGTCTCCTATCTTGGTAAAGCTGCCACTTTTAATCTTCTCTATGCATTTCCATTCTTGTTACTTGCACTCAGTGACTCTTGGTTTGGAACCCTCGCCTTTGTACTCGGATGGGCATTCGTAATCTGGGGAGTGGCGCTGTACGTGGGCACCGCGGTTGGGTATTTCCGAAGTGCAATAAAGACCATTACAGTTCGTCCACACATCGTCGAAGGTTAGTAGGAGCTCTCTATGTCTAATATTCCAGCTGCGTTGCACTACACAAAGGAGCACGAGTGGGTGGCACCAACTGAGCAAGGGCTTCGTCTTCGAATGGGAATCACTGATTATGCCCAAGGTGCGCTCGGCGATATCGTTTATGTACAAATGCCCAAGGTCGGCGATTTAATTGAACGCGACAAGGTTTGTGGCGAAGTCGAATCGACTAAGAGCGTCTCAGAAATTTTCGCACCTCTGACTGGGGTTGTCGTTGCAGTCAATGAGAGGCTAGAGAGCTCACCTGAACTCATCAACTCAGATCCTTATGGAGCTGGGTGGTTAGTTGAGATCGAGGTTACATCTGAGCCTTTAGCTCTTTTAACAGCGGATGAATACCGGGCAATTACCGCCTAAAGGTGGGCTTGATTTATAGA
>DJBN01000030.1:0-19476 GCA_002430075.1 Actinobacteria bacterium UBA5975
AATATTGATAGGTCGTGATATCGCCAGCACGGATGTTGATTTAAGTGACGTTCCGGTCGTTACATCGGGACATCAAGTAATACCTGAAAAAATAATTTCACTCAACCCAGACCTTGTCATCATTGATAAATCAACAGGGCCGCAGAACGCGCTCGATGCGCTGCGTTCTGCCGGAATAAGAGTTGTACAAACTCCTGAGGCATGGAAGTTGTCAGATATTTCAGTAAAGGTCTCTGCCATTGCAGATGCCATCGGCGCACCGGCCCTGGGCGCGCAACTCAATATTGCGATGGCTAACCTTTCACCATCACAGTCACCCACGATTTCAGGTACCCGCATCGCCTTTCTCTATCTGCGTGGTTCTAGCGCCATCTATCTCATCGGTGGCAAAGGATCGGGAGCAGATTCGCTTATTAACGCAATCGGTGCAGTTGATGTGGGGGCTGCAGCTCTTGCAAATCCATTTAACTCAATGACCAGCGAATCCATGGTTTCACTCAACCCAGAAGTCATTCTTCTGATGACAAAAGGACTTGCATCAACGGGGGGAGTCGCAGGCTTTGTTGACCTACCCGGAGTTGCGCAGACAGAAGCAGGAAAGAATAAGAGAATTATTGCTGTCGATGACTCGCTCTTGCTCTCTTTTGGTCCGCGAACTCCCGATCTGCTTGTGCAATTACTGAAAGCGGTAGAACAGGTGATGCAGAAATGAAACGCTTAGCCTTCATCATTGCGCTACTTCCGGTTGGCGCACTACTTGCTCTGACTGTAGGAGTAGCCGATATCGCCAACATCTGGAGCTATATATTTAACCCTTTCCAGGATGCACAGAATTCTGCTCATCAAATTATTTGGCAGATTCGAGCACCGCGAATCGCGGCTGCCATTCTTGTGGGTGCTTCTCTGGGTATTGCAGGTGTGCTTGCACAAGGTTCGACAAATAACCCCATTGCAGATCCTGCAATCCTCGGAACATCTGCAGGTGCATCCCTGGGTGTTCTAATTGGCCTTCTCCTCAACGTGGTTTCTATTGGCTCTTTTGGAGCAGTTATTTTTGCAGCTATCGGAGCTCTTCTTGCAACGCGGCTTTCATTCTCTCTTGCTCGATCAGCACTTCAATTAATTACAATTGGTATAGGTGTCTCAGCGATATTGAGCGCTATTGTTGGATTGATACTTTCAATAATCTCTCGCCCTGATGCACGTTCGGTCTCATTCTGGTCATTTGGATCGCTCGCTTTGGTAACGCCTAGAGTGTTGTGGGTTTTAGCACCCGTCTTTCTCATTGCATCGATACTTGCCTGGAAAATTGCTCCTACGCTCGACCTACTTTCACTAGGGGATGCATCCGTTCGACACATGGGCCATGATGCACAACGCATTCGTCTGCGCGCCTTTTCACTGCTTGCAGTATTGGTTGCCGTCACAGTATCTAGCGTTGGCTCCATTGCATTCTTAGCTCTTGCGGCTCCTCATATTGCGCGCTATATCAACGGCCCACGCAATCGTGCGCTTGTTATTTACTCAGGGGCTATCGGGGCCTTAATTCTCTTGGGCGCAGATACGGCAGCGCGTGCTGTTCTGCCACCACACGAACTTCCTATCGGACTGCTAACTTCCCTTATCGGTGCACCAATCTTGATTGCTACTTTGAAAAAAGGTGGTGATGTATGGCGTTAGTAGAAATAAAGGATGTATCTATCGAACGCGGCGGCAGCATCATTGTTAAAAATTTCTCAGCTAGCCTGAAACCGTCCACAATTACAGCGATAATCGGCCCCAATGGAAGCGGTAAGAGCTCACTTCTTGCCGCAATTGCGGGAGATATTTCCTGCAGCAAGGGAACTATTAGCATTAACAAATCTAACGTCGCCGATCTTTCGTTATTAGAGCAAGCCGCAGTACGCAGTGTTGTTCTTCAAGATCGAAACTACTGGCTTTCATACTCAGTGCGTGAAGTCATTGCTATGGGGCAAAGTGACGACGCTATTGCACGAATTGATGAAATCCTCATAAAGCTTGATATGGCGGATTTTGCGGATCAAAGGGTGACGACGCTATCTGGGGGAGAAGCTCAACGCGTAGAAATCGCTCGAGCTCTTATTCGCCATAGCGAACTCTATTTATTGGATGAACCGCTTTCGGCGCAGGATGCGCGAAGTAAGGAGCGCATCATCGAAATTCTGAAACAGATGCGCAGTGAAGGTAAAACAATCCTTCTCATAGCCCATAGCGATAAACGAGATTTAACGTGGTGCGATGATGTTATCGACGATCTGGCGTAGCTCGGGCCAGGTTCGCGCAAAGCTTGGATGAAGAGGTAACTGGGTAACGTCATCCAGTAATACCCAACGTACCTCTTGTGATTCATCGTTGAGTTCATGGCCCTCTAGTGTGGCGTTGGCAATTGCAATGACAGTTGAATAACTCCAGCCATTATGTTCGTCGATATAAATATCTTGAACCTGAAGATCTTCCGGGTTAATCCCTGTCTCTTCCATCGCTTCGCGGATCGCACTCTCCGTCGCGCTTTCATGTGAATCGCGCGCACCACCGGGAATCCCCCATGTGTCGCCGTTATGTACCCATGGTGCTCGGTGCTGCATAAAGAGTGCGCCATCTCGGAGAGCTAAAAGCCCTGCGGCTCCAAATTTGCCCCAATGTTTCGAGCCGCATGCACATTCGACCCAACCATCACCATCACGCGCGCTCATAACCCTAGGGTGTCATAACTATCCACAATAGGTAATTTCAAACGGTGTGCCCATATCTCAGCAACCTACCCTGCCGCGCATGAAGAGAATCCTGATGATGTCACTCATTGCTTCGCTAATTACCACCCCAGCACATGCGCTCGATTGCATAGAAAAAGCATGTATCGATGTTTATACCCAAGATGGGAAGATTGTGATCGAAGGGCGAAAAGGGACTGGTCCTGTTGAGAAGAAGGCGGTAGTTCCAAAACCGGCAAGAAAGCCCGCTGTTGTTACGAAGAAAGCGATTCCTATTAAACCCATCGCTTCCAAACCTGCAACAGTAAAACCTAAAGTCAGTACTACGACAAAGAAGCCAGTTGTTAAAAAGCCAGCTACGGCAAAGACGACGACGCCAGCCACCTCACTGAGCGACAAATTAGTCGAGATGCTACCGACGGCCGGAATTTCATATTCGCCCTCATTTGAACCGCTAATCGAAGTTCCTGTTTTCTTCTGGAGCGATATCCCTGAAATTGTTACTAAGAGAATCAAAATCGTTGGTGAAGTTGTTGAGGTGTCTCTTAGACCAACATTTTTCTGGCATTACGGAGATGGTGTCATCTTTGTCACGAGAAAAGTAGGTGCGCCATTTCCTGATGGGCAAATCCAACATACATATTCAACCCCCGGCCACTACCTAATTCAACTTATCACCAGCTGGGATGGCGATTTCACGGTACAAGGAATCAAGACTCGGATTCCAGGAGAAATACGTACCGTCTCCATCCTTGCGATCACAGTCGTTGCAGCCCCCACTCGTTTCTCACCTCCCATTCTCTACTCTCGCTAAGAAAGGCTTTTTATGACAACACTTACCTCTACACACGATTTACTTGCAGCAATTCCATTTCTCATCGGCTATCACCCAGAAAACTCATTGGTATTGGTCTCACTCAAAGATGGCTCAATAGGGATGGCGATGCGCGTTGATCTTCCAGTTGATATCGCAGTTGAAAGCTATGACCTACTTGCATCCCATCTTGTGCGCGAAGAGGCAGATGGTGCACTTATCGTGGCTTACGCCGATGAATCGGCGCCCGATCCTGAATCTGTCTTAATCAATACCAGCGCTGCCTTAGTGCGTGCAGGTCTATCAATAAAAGAATCACTCATCGTGCGTAACCAACGCTTTCGATCACTTCTCTGTACAGATTCTGAATGCTGCCCCTCTGTTGGCACTCCGATTCTTGAACTTGATACATCAAGGATTGCAGCTGAGCACGTTATCGCAGGCCATCGGATGCCCTTTGCAAACGTTAATGGCTTAACTCAATCCATCGCAGCCCTTGATTCATCGCATAAAGATAGTTGGCAGGATGAAGTCCATACCTTCTGGATTTCACCAGATTCTGAAGAGCTCAATGATTTGCAACGTGATGGAGCAACTGCAGTCATCGATTTAGCGGGTGAATATCTACAAGGGCGGGGTAGCCAAGATCGCGAACTCACTGCGCGAGTTATCGGACGGCTCAGTGATATACAAGTTCGGGATTTCGCACTCGGCTGCCACACATCCGAAAACGTTGATCACTATTGGGCAATGTGGCGCGAGCTTCTGCGCATCGCACCTCGGGGCTTTGTTGCCCCTATCGCCTCGCTCTTTGCATCCCTTGCCTACGAACGCGGCGAGGGCGCCCTAGCTCAGAAGGCGCTCGATCGAGCGCTGGCAGATGACGACCAGTATTCATTAGCGCTCTTGCTAAGACGAGTCTTTAACGCTGGGTGGCCACCTGAATCATTTACTGCAATGAGAATTGATCTCCACCCAAAAGTGGTAGCTGGAATCTTCGGGTAATATATGAGCAGGTCACGAGTTCTTATCGATAGCCCCGGCTGATGAGACGGCAACCCTCCACCGCGGTGGGGTGCTCCGGGTGACGACCAGGTAGTTCCACGTTATGTGTAGCTGCAAGTGCGTGAGGGAAAAATGTATGAATTCTCGACCAAGTGAAAGAGTCACAGGTTCATGGATCGAAGGCGATCACCCTGGCGCACGCACTTTCATCAATATCGGCTCTCTTCTCCTTGAAAATGGGGAGATACTTCCTGATATCACAATTGCCTATCAGACGTGGGGCGAACTCAACACAGATAAATCAAATGCAATTTTAATTAATCATGCGATGACCGGTTGGTCTGATGTGACTGCATGGTGGCCCCAGATGGTTGGTCCAGGGCTGCCTTTTGATACAGATAAATATTTTATTATCTGTCCCAATGTCATCGGTGGCTGTCAAGGTTCAACAGGACCATCGAGCATTGCTCCCGATAGAAAACGTTATGGATCTCGTTTTCCAATCATCACTATTCGCGACATGGTCAGTGCAGAAGTTGCTCTTAGCGATGCGCTCGGAATCGAGAAATATTTACTTGCCGTTGGCCCATCCCTTGGCGGAATGCGATCTCTTGAATGGGCAGTTCAGCTGCCGCATCGTTTAGGTGCAATCTGCACGATTGGATCATCAGCGGTTGCAACAGGTGATCAGATTGGAACTGCCGCCATTCAGATTCGCGCCATAAAATCTGACCCGCACTTTAACGGCGGAGATTATTACGAGCAGGAAGTCGGTCCAATTGAAGGCATGGGCATTGCAAGGCGCATTGCTCATCTGACCTATCGCACCGAATCCGAGATGGATGTTCGTTTTGGCCGCCAGTTGCAAGGAGATGAGACAGGTCGTTACGCCGTTGAGTCTTATCTAGATCACCAAGCAGAGAAATTAGCCAAGAGATTTGATGCCAATACCTACATTGCTCTCACGGATGCGATGAATTCTCATGACATTGGCCGCGGACGAGGGGGAGTAGCAGCAGCCCTTGAGAGCATCAGCGTGCCTGTGGTTGTGGTCTCCATCGCCACCGATCGCCTCTTTCCACCTCGACTTCAGGTTGAGATATCTGAGCTTGTGCCGACTGCCCAAGCGCCGATTACCATCAATTCTGACTTTGGACATGATGGGTTTCTCGTTGAAGCAGAGGCGATGGGCGATGCGATTGCACAAGCCTTGCAGGTTGCGGGTACAATATAGGTATTACCTCGAGCAGTTCGAGGAAAAACCAAAAGGACAATTGTGGCTGTATTTAGTGCGCTCAAAAACAAGGCAAAGGGCAAGAAAGCAACCCCTGCTAAGAAGGCAGTGGCCAAGAAGGCTCCTGCGAAGAAAGCTGTAGCTAAAAAGAAAGCGGTAGCTAAGAAGGCAGCTCCCGTTAAAAAGGTTACAGCCAAGCCGGCAAAGGTTGCGAAAATAGAAGTTAAGAAAGTGCTCAGCGCTAAAGAAGTTCAACAGGTAGTTGATCTTAAGAAGGCAATCGCCCGCCACACTGAGATTGTTGATTCACTTGCAGCCAGCGGCATTGATAATTACCGCAAAGCTGTTAAGAAAGCATTTATGGCGCTGGCACTTGAAGTGCGTCATTTAGATATAGAAATTCCAGAGGCTATAGAGAAGGCTCGCAAGGCAGGACTTGGCGCACCAAGTCGAAGTCTTACAAAAGCTCAGCTTGCACTTATTGCACCCAAGGAAGAACCAAAGTCAACTGGCGCTTCCGGTAAGGCCGCAGTCGTTATCGATGATGACGGCAACGAAATAGTTGTTGAAGAAGTTGAACATGAAGATGTAGAAACTCTAATTTCCGAGGCAGCTGAGATCATCGATGCCGAGGCAGATGGAAAAGATCAGCCTCGCGTTGTCACTCTCTCCGATGAGACCAAGAATGAGGCAGGCTCATTTACACTTCTTGACACAGATGCAGATGATGAAGAAGAAGATAAGAATGAACGTGAAAAGCATAAGAAGGATCTCAAGAGCGTAAATCTGGTCCTTGAAGCTATCAATGGGAAAATTCAAGGGGTCGAGGTTGCGCCTAAGCATAATATTGATCAAGCAGATGCAAAGGCTCTGACTTTCAAACAGGTTCAGCAGCAATTTGCCATGAATACCTTTAATGAAAAATCTGCAAAGCTAATTGCTGAGTCAATTAACCAGGGCTACCTGAAGAATCTCGAAGATTTGCAGTACTTCTTCAACGAGCAGGCGCGATTTATTCTGATTGAAATCAAGCGCCTTCCGCCTGAGCAGACAGTTCTCACGGCTGGTGCTACTGCAGACCCTGTAAAGGATTACCTCAAGCAGATTGGCCGTGTCGCACTTCTTAATGCAGAGCTGGAAGTAGAGCTTGCTACTCGCGTTGAAGCTGGCCTCTTTGCTGAGGAAGAGCTTAAAAATACAAAGAAGATTGAGAAGAAACTTAAGCGCGAGCTCGAGTGGATTGTTGAAGATGGAAAGCGCGCAAAGAATCACTTGCTCGAAGCCAACCTTCGTCTTGTTGTATCTCTTGCAAAGCGTTACACAGGTCGCGGAATGTTATTCCTTGACCTTATTCAAGAGGGTAACCTCGGTCTTATCCGTGCAGTTGAGAAGTTCGACTATACAAAGGGTTATAAGTTCTCTACCTACGCCACGTGGTGGATCCGCCAGGCAATCACCCGTGCAATGGCAGATCAGGCCCGAACAATTCGTATTCCAGTACATATGGTTGAAGTCATCAATAAGTTGGCACGTGTTCAGCGCCAGATGCTTCAAGATCTCGGTCGCGAACCAACTCCTGAAGAGCTGGCAAAAGAGCTTGATATGACACCTGAAAAGGTTGTCGAAGTTCAGAAGTACGGGCGCGAGCCAATCTCACTTCACACGCCACTG
Source organism: Actinobacteria bacterium UBA5975 (assembly GCA_002430075.1). Classification (GTDB taxonomy): domain Bacteria; phylum Actinomycetota; class Actinomycetes; order Nanopelagicales; family Nanopelagicaceae; genus Planktophila. The sequence continues at coordinate 7,457 of DJBN01000030.1, forward strand.
GGCGAAGAGGGAGATTCTGAGTTCGGAGATCTCATTGAAGATTCAGAAGCTGTAAAGCCAGAAGAGTCAGTGACATTCACAATCTTGCAGGAACAGTTGATGCAGGTCCTTGGTGGACTAACCAGCCGTGAAGCAGATGTTATTAAGGCTCGATATGGGCTCACAGATGGCCAGCCAAAGACACTGGACGAGATCGGCAAGGTTCACGGTGTAACTCGTGAACGTATTCGTCAGATTGAATCCAAAACAATGTCGAAGCTTCGCCACCCATCTCGTTCGCAATCACTTCGCGATTATCTCGATTAAGCCATGACGGAAAACGTCAGCGCCTTTATCAATCCAAAGAGCGGATCAATTCGCATCTCTGGAACTGTTGATATGGTCGATGCCGATGGCAGTGTCATCGAAACAATTGAGAATCCGAAGTTTTGCGGTTGCGGTCAATCAAAAGAAAAACCCTTATGCGATGGTTCGCATAAGGGCATTCTTGAAGAGAAATAACTACTTAACTTCAACCAACTTCTCTGACTCGTCCTGAATATTTGCAGCGACGGTCTTGAGCTTCTCGGCGTATTCCTTACCGTGATGGGCACAAAATAGAAGTTCTCCACCGTTGAGAAGGGTTGCTCGAACATACGCCTGAGCGCCACATCGATCACAACGATCAAGGGCATTAAGAGGTGTGGATTCGAGGATTACTTGCTCGTTCATCGCGCTCTCCATTCGCTTACGTTAGTACTTGCCGGTGCGAAGTATCTGTACGTCTATAGAACAATCATGCCAGTTCTCTTTATTCCCCGCACGAGATATTGATTCCAATATTGCCATTTTTCATCCCCAACGCCTTCAAAATCGATAATTGGGGGATATCTCACCCTCTGCCATCAATATATGAGACTTATCGGCGCGCTTGCGCTCGTGCGTAGCATTCGCTGGCTAACCTATGCCACCGTGGCAGATAAAGAGAACAATCCGAGTGAATTGAACTTCGATCCGGTTGCAGATTCAAAGGATAGTTACACCGCCAAAGATCTTGCAGTACTTGAAGGCCTTGATGCCGTTCGTAAGCGCCCCGGTATGTACATCGGCTCTACCGATTCACGTGGGTTGCAACATTGCCTCTGGGAAATCATCGACAACTCCGTTGATGAAGCTCTGGCTAGCCACTGTAAGAAAATTGATATTAATCTTGAATCAGATGGCTCCGTTGAGGTCCATGATGATGGACGCGGAATCCCAGTCGATAAGGAACCAAAGACTGGCTTAACTGGCGTTGAAGTTGTGATGACCAAGTTGCACGCTGGCGGAAAATTCGGTGGCGGTTCCTATGCAGCCTCCGGTGGACTTCACGGCGTAGGTGCATCTGTTGTTAACGCGCTAGCCGAGCGCCTTGATGTTGAGGTAGACCGTAACGGCAAGATTTTCTGGATGTCCTTTAAGCGCGGAGTCGCGGGGGTATTCGATGGTGATGGACCGAAGGCAGAATTCACGCCGCAATCGGGGCTTCGCACAATCGGAAAGATTTCAGCAAAAGTAACCGGCACGCGAACCAAATGGTGGTCAGACCGTCAGATCTTCCTGAAGGATGCCGAACTTGACCTAGATGATGTCTACGCACGGACTCGCCAAACTTCTTTCCTAGTTCCAGGTCTTTCAATAACGGTCAATGACAACCGTAAAAAAGAGAAGACCACGCAGACCTTCTTCCACAAAGGTGGAATCTCGGAATATTGCGACTTTTTACAACCAGACCAACCTGTGGGCGATGTAATTCGCATCTACGGTAGTGGTCACTATCAAGAGACAGTCCCAGTCCTTGACGATAAAGGCCACATGGTGTCAACAGATGTAGAGCGCGATATGGAAGTTGATATCGCGATGAAGTGGGGCGAAGGTTTTGATACCACTATGCGCTCCTTCGTTAACATTATTGCGACCCCCAAGGGTGGTTCACACATCCTCGGCTTTGAGCGCGCAATCACGAAAGCTTTTAATGAATCGATACGATCTGCAGGAATATTGAAGAAGAATGAGGCCGATGTCATCAAGGATGATGTGATGGAAGGCCTTACAGCAGTCGTCACAGTCCGCATGTCAGAGCCACAGTTTGAAGGCCAGACAAAGGAAGTACTTGGAACGGCAGCGGCCACAAAGATTGTCTCAACAGTTGTTGCAGATAAGTTGAAAGAATTCTTTGCTACAACTCGGCGCATTGACAAAGCCAATGGCAAGTTAATCATGGAGAAAATTGCCGGCGCATCCCGCACGCGAATCAGCGCACGGGCACATAAAGATTTGCAGCGCCGCAAGAACGCACTTGAATCTTCCTCACTTCCAACAAAGCTTTCAGATTGTCGTTCAGAAGATGTCACTCGCACGGAGCTCTTTATCGTTGAAGGTGACTCGGCGCTGGGCACAACCAAAGCTGCGCGAAATTCAGAGTTCCAAGCAATTTTGCCGATTCGTGGGAAAATCTTGAATGTTCAAAAAGCCTCTCTTTCTCAGATGCTCGATGATAAAGAGTGTGGCTCTATTATTCAGGTTATTGGCGCAGGTTCAGGAAAATCATTCGAGCTCGACGAAGCCCGCTATGGTCGAGTCATTTTGATGTGTGATGCTGATGTTGATGGTGCGCATATTCGCTGCCTTCTACTGACCTTGATGTATCGCTATATGCGCCCGATGCTTGATGCTGGACGAGTATTTGCAGCCATTCCACCGCTTCACCGCATTGAAACGATGGGCGCTGGTGGTAAAAAAGGTGAATATATCTATACGTACTCAGATGAAGAGATGAAGAAGATCACGACAGATTTGAAGAAGCACGGCAAACGGTGGAAAGAGCCAATTCAGCGCTATAAGGGCTTGGGCGAGATGGATGCAGATCAGCTCCGGGAAACAACAATGGATCCTGATGCTCGTACCCTTCGTCGCATCACAGTTCCTGATGCTGAGGCTGCCGAGAAGATGTTCGAGCTTTTGATGGGTTCAGATGTTGCTCCACGTAAGGAATTTATTGCAACAGCTGAAATCGATCGCGAGCAGATTGACGCTTAGGCTTTACTCTACTTCTAATCGATACTGATGAGATCGAAGTATTCGTCTTTCCAAATATCTTCATCGCCATCAGGTAGCAATATCACTCGCTCTGGCTTGAGCGCCTGAACTGCACCCTCATCGTGAGAAACCATGATGACTGCACCTTGGTACTCAGCAAGAGCTCCAAGAATCTCTTCGCGCGATGCTGGATCCAAGTTATTTGTGGGCTCATCAAGGAGCAGGACATTTGCGGCCGAGACAACCAGAGTTGCAAGTGCAAGACGAGTTCTTTCTCCACCGGATAAGACTTTGACGGGCTTATGAACATCATCTCCTACGAAGAGAAATGAACCTAATACATTGCGAGCTTCAGGTTCGCGTAAGTCATCCTTTGAGGACATCATATTTTCAAGGATTGTGCGTTCGAAATCGAGCATTTCATGCTCCTGGGCGTAGTACCCAAGTTTTAGCCCGTGGCCATGTTCCACTTTTCCAGTATCGGATTCAAGTTGGTTAGCCAAAATCTTAAGCAGCGTAGTCTTTCCGGCACCATTGAGACCCAAGATCACAACTCGTGATCCCTTATCAATCACACAAGAAACATCGGTAAAGATTTCAAGTGAGCCATAATTTTTGGAAAGCTCTTCACCTGACAGGGGAGTCTTTCCACATGGTGCTGGAGTTGGAAAACGTAGCTTTGCAACCTTATCTTTAACGCGCACATCTTCGAGGCTCGAACGAAGTTTTTCGGCGCGACGTAACATTCCTTGGGCAGCGGTTGCCTTTGATGCTTTAGCGCGCATCTTCTCGCCCTGCTTCTGCAGTATTTCAGCTTTCTTCTCAGCGTTAGCTCGCTCCTTCTTACGGCGATGTTCATCCTGTTCGCGCTGCAAGAGATACTGCTTCCATCCTAAGTTGTAAACATCAATCACATTTCGATTTCCATCGATGTAAAAGACCTTGTTTACGACAGTCTCGATGAGATTTACATCGTGAGAGATGATGACCAATCCGCCTGAGTAGTTCATCAGATAATTTCGAAGCCACATAATCGAATCAGCATCGAGGTGGTTTGTTGGCTCATCCAGAAGCAAGGTCTCAGCTCCGGAGAAAAGAATTCGGGCAAGTTCAATACGACGACGCTGTCCACCTGAAAGGGTGTCGAGTTGATTATTAAAGACCGCCTCAGATACACCAAGGGAAGTCGCTATCGCTTCTGCTTCTGAGGTTGCGCCGTAACCACCAGCTGCTGTGAACTCTGCATCCACGCGCGTGTAGCGATCAAGTGCTTTCTCTAGCTCGGCCCCTTCAGTCGTTGCCATCTCATGTTCTACCTGTGTCATGCGAGCTGCAATTTGATCGAGATCACGCGCAGACAAGATGCGATCGAGTGCGGTTCCTTGATCTTCACCTGTGCGAGGATCCTGGGGGAGATAGCCAATTTTTCCGGTTCGCTGAACTCCACCACCTGCAGGCAGGGTTTCTCCAGCTAAAACTTTTGCGAGCGTGGATTTACCTGCTCCATTGCGGCCAACGAAGCCGATGCGATCTCCATTATTAATGCGAACGTTAACGCCAGAGACTAGAAGTCGAGCACCAGCGCGGAGTTCGAGAGCGGTGGTTGCGATCATTTGGCGAAGTCTCCCACATGGGGGCAGAGATAAGAAATTACTCTTTGCCGATACGTGTACGACGAGGAACTGCGAAAGACTTACCGACAGCGGTGAGTTCGTCAGAAACCTGCTTGCGGATTGCCTCTTCACTTTTGAGAAGCGTTGTGAGGGCGGCAATGATTGCCTTAAGTTCCTTTGATTCACTCTCTAATTCAAGTTTGCTCATCTTGGTCAAACGACGAAGTGGCATATCCAAGATGTAGGTGACTTGTTCATCGTTAAGCTTGAAGTCCTTAATGAGCTTCTCTTTGGCAGCGGTTGCGTCATCACTTCCCCGAATAATCTTGATGACCTTATCGATATCGATTATTGCCTTGAGTAAACCATCAACGAGTGAAAGGCGATCTTCAGCTTTAGCCTTGCGAAACTCCGAACGACGGCGAACAACTTCAATGCGGTGGTCGATAAAGACTAGAAGAAGCTCTTTAAGCCCTAAAGTCTGAGGCTTTCCCTTAACCAGCGCCACAGCATTGATTGCGAAGGCATCTTCCATGGGTGTTAGCTTGAAGAGCTTTTCAAGTACATCTTCAGGCTCAAAGCCATTCTTTAGCTCGATGACAACGTTGGTGCCTGTCTGGCCATCAGTCAAATCAATGATGTCAGAGATGCCTTGAATTTTTTTGGCCTTCGCTAAATCTGCGATACGTTCAACGATTTTTTCAGGACCGATATTAAAAGGAAGTTCGCGGATTACAATTCCCATTTTACGGGAAGTGATTTTGGTAATTTCAACCGATGCACGGACTTTAAAAGAACCCTTACCTGTTGCATAAGCTTCTCGCACACCTTCAAGGCCAACGATTTCGCCTCCTGTTGGGAAATCAGGCGCAGGAACATGCTTCATTAACTGATTAAGAGTTGCCTTCGGGTTATTGATCAAGAATTTAGTTGCGTTGATAACTTCGCCAAGGTTATGCGGGGCCATATTAGTTGCCATGCCGACAGCAATACCCGAACCGCCATTAACAAGCAGATTTGGAAAGGCGGCAGGAAGTACGACAGGTTCATTGAGCTGACCATCGTAGTTTGGCGCAAAATCAACTGTGTTCTCATCTGTTTCTGCAACCATGGACATTGCAGCTGAAGCAAGGCGCGCTTCGGTGTAACGCATCGCAGCAGGACCCGCATCGAGTGAACCGAAGTTTCCGTGGCCATCAATCAAGGGCAGTTGCATTGAGAAAGATTGAGACATGCGCACAAGTGCGTCATAGATCGCTGAGTCACCGTGAGGGTGCAATTTACCCATAACTTCACCAACAACACGTGCGCTCTTTACGTGTCCACGTTCAGGGCGAAGACCCATATCGCTCATCTGGTGGAGTATGCGACGATGAACTGGTTTTAATCCATCGCGCGCATCAGGAAGGGCGCGTGAATAGATAACGGAGTATGCATACTCAAGAAATGACTCAGACATTTCTGAAGAGACATCGATATCAACAATCTTGCCTGGGAACTCCCCAGGCTTAGGTCCTACGACCTTTGCTGACTTCTTAGGTGCTACTGTCTTCTTCGTTGCCATGGCGCGTATTCTGCCAAGCAAGGTCGCTAAATCTTGGTACCTACACGCGGTCTAGCCCCAACGATTGCAACACAATCGGCTGCAACCGCAACTCCGGCTAATAAAGCTCGAGTTAAATCCTTATTTGATGCAAAATTTGAAATAAATCCCGCTGCAAATGAATCTCCTGCGCCCGTTGTATCGGCGACAACTGCAGGTAGGGCTCGAACTTCAACTGAATCAGAGCCACGTGATTTACCAATTGCCCCATGCGATCCACGTTTTATTACAACTGTCTGACATTCCTTGAGCAAGATATCGAGCGCTTTCTGGACATCACTTTCTCCAGTTAGATAAATCGCTTCCTCTTCATTAAGTAATAGGACATCCATCATAGAAAGCCATGATCGAACTTCATTGATTTCAACTTCTCTCATTCCGCCGACAGATGCAGGATCGAAATAGATTGGGATTCGAGCAGTTTTTATCTTTGCAATCATCTCTTTTATCCCACCAAGAGATGCTGGATCAAGTGGCGAGTAGCCAGAGATATAGACAGCGTCATAATCGGCAAGTTCGGGCAGATCATCAATTTGTAGCCCCGAATTAGCGCCATTGTCAGGAAACATCGTGCGTTCACCTGTGGGATCCACCAAGACAACAACGACGCCCGAATGCTCATTATCAACGACGAGATTGTGATGGCGCACTCCGAGTGCATCAAATTCACTAACCAAGGCAGCCCCGGCTGAATCATCTCCAACATGTCCAACAATTGTTGCCTTTGCATCGGTGCGAGTAAGCCATGCAGCTACATTGCCGGCGGCGCCTCCGCCATGTGTCGATATCTGCGCGGGTGTATCACTTCCATAATTGACTTGCGAAGGCATAACACCAATCTTTGTAACAACGTCCAACATGACATCACCAATACAGAGAACGTTGGCGGCCATAAAACTATCTTGCTGCCGCAACAGCGATATCTGCAGCAAGCGCCGAATTCGACTTAATGATTTCGATATTTACTTTGAGCGATTCACCTTTGGATGCTCTATGAAAATGCTCGAGAAGAAAAGGGGTGACAGCTTTTCCAACGATACCTGCCTTGGAAGCACCTTCAAGTCCGCTCTTAAGAATGACATCGTGGCGCGCACGATCCATTTCGCGCAGTACTGGGTTTACCACAATCAGTGCGTGAATATCTGTCTTAAGAGAATGACGTGCTTGAATAATTGCCGCAATCTCATCCGCACTATTGACCTGATGTTCAATGGTGTGACCAGAATCAGTCAGGTAGAAGCCAGGGAAGTGGGTTGTCTTATAACCGACTAGCCCGATAGCTAAAGTCTCAAGGCGCTCCAGAGTTGCACCAACGTCAAGAATTGATTTAACGCCGGCGCAGACCACGGTGATATCTAAATCCGAAAGAGCGGTCAGATCGGCTGACTCATCAAATGATTCATTGGCCCCACGATGGACTCCACCAAGACCGCCTGTTGCAAAGATATGGATTCCGGCAAGGACTGCTAAATGAGCGGTTGCTGCCACAGTTGTTGCTGCACTCTTTTGAGTTGCGGTGATGATTGCCAAATCTCGACTTGACGCCTTTGCAATATCGTCACGAGTTGCAATTGCAATGAGTTGTTCATCGGTAAGGCCGATACATACTTTTCCATCTAAAATTGCGATAGTTGCAGGTGTTGCGCCATGAGCGCGCACAATCGCTTCAACTTCGCGAGCTACCTCAAGATTTGATGGTCGAGGCAGACCATGGCTAATGATCGTTGATTCAAGTGCAACAACAGGCTTGCCAGCTGCAAGCGCTACGGCAACTTCAGGCGATGGAACGAATTCATACGAGTTCATGGCGGCAACAATACTCATGAGAAGATAGCCCCGTGCACTTATCGCAAATCATGCCCTCAATCTTTGCGGGGTTAGGTTTATCAACAGCGCATGATTCAATCAATAGCGGCGAAAGCCCTAATGGTCGAGAGATCCTTTTTCTCATCGATGGACTTGGCGCCGATGTTCTGCAAACTTATTCAGAGGTGGCACCCACGCTCTCGGCAATGAAGCTACGCGGAAATGTTGCTACCTCATTTCCAAGCACGACTGCAACAAGTCTTGCAACGCTGACAACAGGGCAGATGCCTGGAGTTCACGGGATGTTGGGATATACAGTGCAAGTTCCCCGCAGTGGAGGACGAGTACTTAATTCTTTGAAATGGGATGAACGTGTAGATCCCATGATTTGGCAACCTATACCGACTCTCTTTGAACGTGCAACAGCTGTTGGAATTTCGACAACACATGTGGCCGCAAAGCGCTATGAAAATACCGGCTTTACTCGCGCAGTATTTCGTGGAGCAAACTATAAGGGAGCCAATGTTGTAGCCGATTTAGTCGCTGAGACAGTTGCCGCCCTGGATAAGAAGCCATCATTTGTCTATCTCTACGTTAATGATTTGGATTCTGCAGGCCATTCAGATGGAGTTGGTTCAGAAAAATGGTTAGCAGCGCTACGTAGTATCGATGACTTAGCGAAAGATTTGATTGCGCGTGTTCCTCAGGGCACACGCATCTGGGTTACTGCCGATCACGGCATGATCAATGTGGGTGAGAAAGTAATTCTTGGTCGCGATAATGATTTACTCACAGATATTGCAGTGCTTGCAGGAGAGCCCCGAGCGCGCCATCTCTATCTTTCTAGTAATAGTCCACAAGCAGCACGCGAAGTAATCTCGCGTTGGGAAAGCGCTTTGGGCTCTCAGGTAAGAATGCATAGCCGTGAAAGCGCAATTGCTTCAGGCCTTTTTGGCACCGAAGTCTCATTGGATGCATCTGAACGTGCAGGTGATGTGATTGCTATTGCTCAGGAATCGCTGGTCTTACTAGATCCCGAGAGAGCAGATAAAGAAGGTTCAATGGTTGGCCACCATGGTGGCGATAGCGATATCGAAAGTTCGGTCCCGCTTCTAGAGCAGTTTATTTAATCTTCAGGAGTTTCCTCTGTTTTGCGCCCAAACATAATTTCATCCCATGAAGGAACTTTTGCGCGAGCTGTTATTCCATCTTCTGCATCCGCAGCCGTTGGAATTTCGCGGATTACTGCAAGACGTGGAGTCTCAACAATAGGCGCTGGTTCATTTAAGGCATCCTCGGTTGGAGCGCTAAAGCTGGAAGGAGTGGAAACGCTCAGAGGTTGCACTACTAGCTCGTCAAGGCGTGAAGGATGAGCCGGTTCTGCATAAATGATTCCAGGAGTTGAAGCGCGAGCAGGCGCATCTTCATCTATCAGCCAGGCTCCATTGTCATCTGATGCATCAAGTGCGCGACGCGCTAAATCAAAGTTCCAGGTAGCAACTCCATTACCATCGCGATTTGGGTAGTGAAGTTCGATATGCCAAATTCCATCGACTAAGCGCCAGGTATTCCATGAGACTTCATCGGTATTAACGCCACGTGCGGCAAGCTTGGCAAGAACTACATCGCGAAATGTGAGATCGGTTCGGTGGACATCTTTACGCATAATCAATTCACGTGCGCGATCGAGAATATATTCGCGTTCCTGCATGATCGGACCTGAGAAACGGTCGACTTTGTCGACCGAGATATGGCCCTCGCGAGCAACCTGTTCAAAACTTTCGCCCGCACGAAGACGTCGTTGAATCTCTTTCACTGACATTGTCTCGGCCGCATCTACAGGTGCAACTGAGGTCAATCGTGGTTGATTAACGGTGGCGCGGAGAGTGTCGCTAAGACGTATTAGATAATGCGCGCCGTCGCCATCGACAAGTTCCAGATGGTTTCCATCCTGGGTCTTGCCAATTAATCGAAGCTCACTCATGAGGTGAGAATAACTGATGAGGTGGGATTTTTACGAGAGATAGACCCTCTAGACTGCAACTATGTATGAAGATTTGCTCGAATTGGCGAAAAAGGTGGGGTCACAGGCTGCGGCCCTATTGATGGAGCGACCTCCTGCATTCGAGATTGAAGAGAAATCCACCGCAATCGATATTGTCACACAGATGGATAAGAAGGCCGAAGCCTTTATCGTTCAATCATTGCTAGCTGCAAGACCCGGTGATGGGATCATTGGTGAAGAGGGTGCGGCGATTGAAAGCAGATCTGGAATTACCTGGGTTATTGATCCACTTGATGGAACTGTAAATTATTTTTACGGACTTCCTGGGTGGAATGTTTCAATTGCAGCTAGAGATAGAGATGGTTCAGTTGTAGGTGTTGTTACTGCACCTACGATTAATTCAACATGGTGGGCATCTCGCGGTGGGGGTGCTTTCTATAACGGAAGTCCAATCAAATGTAACGAACCCATCACTCTTGATCGAGCTTTTATCGGCACTGGTTTTCAATATGATGTTGCCCATCGCGTACCTCAGATTGATAACGTCGCAAAGATCTTGCCAATCATTAGAGATATCCGTCGCAATGGGGCAGCGGCAGTAGATATCTGCCACGTTGCTATGGGAGCACTCGATGCCTACTTTGAAGATGGTTTAAAGGAATGGGATTGGGCTGCAGCGAGCTTGGTAGCCACAGAGGCAGGTGCTCGCTTTGGCCTTTATGGTCACGCGCCTTATATGACCACCATTGCAGGTGGTCCCACCCTCTATACAGAGTTGGAAAGCTTCCTGGGTCTGCACGCTTAGCTAGCCCCGCGCCTATATTTCGAGGGCGCCCCTAGGGGCGCGTTGGCCGATTTACGCTCAAGGCCTTTTCTGTGGCAAGATACGCAGTCTGCACGGCGATATCCGTGCTCAATTAATTAGGCAATGAACAGGAAAAACCATGAATATTCTCGACCTCGTAGATGCAGCTTCACTCCGCAAGGACATCCCACAGTTCCGCGCAGGAGACGAGCTTAAGATCCACGTCCGCGTTATCGAAGGCAGTAAGTCTCGCCTTCAGGTTTTTCAGGGAATCGTTATCGGCCGCCAAGGCGATGGAGTTCGCGAAACTTTCACAATCCGTAAACTCTCATACGGCGTTGGCGTAGAGCGCACATTCCCGGTTCACACACCAGTTATTGAAAAGATTGAACTTGTCAAAAAGGGCGATGTTCGTCGCGCCAAGCTTTACTACCTTCGCGACCTTCGCGGTAAGGCTGCCAAGATTCGCGAAAAGCGCGATGGCATCGAAGGCTACGGAGATGGAATTCTTTCTACTCCAGTGCCTGAGCCAGAAGTTGTCGCAGAAGCGCTACCTGAAGTAGTTGTTGAAGACGTTGCTGCAGTTGAAGTTACAGAACAAATCACTGAAGTTACAAGCGCTGTTGAAACTCCGGACACAGCCGAAACTCCGGACACTGAAAACAAGCCAGAGTAACTTCTCCTTTTCACATGTCGCGTAAGGGCTCAATCCTCCGCGAGTTCCCGATTCTCGTAATCGTTGCGCTCGCTGTATCCCTCGTGATCAAGACCCTTCTAGTCCAGTTCTTCTATATACCTTCGGGCTCTATGGAAAATACTTTGCAGATTGATGATCGAGTCGCAGTTAATAAAGTCCCTTTCATTTCATCTGCGATCAATCGCGGAGATGTAGTCGTCTTCCGAGATCCAGCCAATTGGCTTCCAGAGCCTTATGCCGGGAATGAAAATAAAGTCATCGCGAAGATTAAAGAAGCTTTTGTATCTGTTGGAGTCCTGCCTAACCCAGCAAAGCAGTACTTAGTGAAGCGAGTTATTGGAGTTGAAGGAGATCACGTAGTGTGCTGCTCTAAAAATAACACACTAATTATTAATGAGGTAGAAAGCAACGAGCCGTATATCTTTGCAGGAAAT
>DJBN01000030.1:19662-20387 GCA_002430075.1 Actinobacteria bacterium UBA5975
ATTCAATGTGAGCGTTCCTGAGGGGAAGATTTGGGTTATGGGAGATCATCGTGGTTCATCAGCTGATTCTCGTTATCACCAAGACGATGTCAATAATGGCTTTGTACCCGTCGATAAGGTTACTGGACGTGTCTTTGCCATCATTTGGCCATTTAACCATCTGGGTTTAGTTCCCTCTCAAAATCCAATTAAGTAACTACGCCAAGTAACTTCATTGAGTAGTTTGAATCCATGAAAGCTATCGAAGAACTTCTTCGAAGCGCAGGCATTTCTCCTATAGCTGGAGTTGATGAGGCAGGACGCGGACCATGTGCTGGTCCTCTTGTTGTAGCAGCAGTTATATTGAAAGATCCCTTTGCTCCTGAACTTGCCGAAGTGCGAGATTCAAAAGAAATCCCTGAAAGCAAGCGCGAGATTCTCTTTGATCTGATCATGACAATCGCCGAAGGCGTGAGCGTCATTATCGTTCCTCCATCTGAAATTGATGAACGTGGAGTACACGCGGCAAACCTTGATGGAATGAGACGTGCGGTAAAAGGTCTCTCTATAGAACCTGCCTATGTATTAACCGATGGCTATGCAATCGAAGGTTTAGCTATTCCTAACGTTGCGGTCTGGAAAGGTGACCAAGTTGTCACAGCAATTAGCGCTGCTTCAATTATTGCCAAGGTAACCCGAGATCGCATCATGATAGAACTGAGTGAAACCTATCCACAATATGGCTT
>DJBN01000030.1:20433-22476 GCA_002430075.1 Actinobacteria bacterium UBA5975
ATGGCTTTGCCAAACATAAGGGCTATATCACAGCAGCTCATACTGCGGCGCTTGCAGAGCATGGACCTTGTGTAGAACACCGCAGATCTTTTTCAAATATAGCAGCGCTCTTACAATAGTTTTACACAGATTCACATATTGACCAGATAATAGAGAGCCTGCAGATTTATCCTGCCGCACATGGCAACTAAGATAAAGAGACCCAGTCAGAAGCAATCCAGTCGAAAACAGCGCATAGGCGCATTCGGCGAAGAAGTAGCTGCACAATATCTATTGGCTCGTGGTGATGAAATTATGGATCGAAATTGGAGGATCCGAGAGGGAGAGATTGATCTTGTCACTCTCGGAACCGATGGGCTCTTTCATTTTGTCGAAGTTAAGACTCGGAGTTCGCTTGCATTTGGCCATCCTCTTGAGGCAATCAATCGCGAGAAAGCCCACCGAATGCAACGTCTTGCTCTCGGATGGCTTGCAACGCACGGATGTTTAGGGTGCGAATATTCAATTGATGCAGCAGCAATTCTCCTCGCCGCAGATGGTTCGCATACTCTCGAATATCGAGGCGGAATATTGTGAGTATTGGGCAAACGCAGTGCGTGGCTTTACTGGGGTTAACTGGAAGTCTGGTTGAGATAGAGGTGGATATTTCAGACGGCTTACCGATGTATTCACTACTTGGACTGCCGGATGCTGCCCTACAGGAATCTCGCGATCGCGTGCGAGCGGCGATTTCGAATTGCAATGAGGTCTGGCCCAATCGAAAGGTAACTGTCTCATTATCTCCTGCATGGTTACCTAAAAGCGGGTCCAGTTTTGATCTAGCGATTGCGATTGCGATATTGATAGCCAGCTCACGTATTCCTCAAGCACCTTTTGATTCAACAATTATCTTAGGCGAACTCGCACTCGATGGAAAAGTGCGAACTGTCCGCGGGGTTCTTCCAGCCCTGATTGCGGCATATAAGAGCGGAATCACGAAAGCGATAGTTCCTGCAGCTAATCACTCTGAAGCTGCGCTGATGACACAGATGCAGATTCTTACCTTTGAATCTTTATATGATGTTTTGCTCTGGGCTCGCACAGGCGAGCGTGCTATATCGCAGGAGTTAGATTTAGAGGTTACAGAAGTTGACACCTATCTCGATTTTTCAGATGTTGCAGGGCAATCAAAAGCACGCTTTGCGGCCGAAGTTGCTGCAAGTGGGGGACATCATCTGCTCTTAATCGGCCCTCCCGGAACTGGGAAGACGATGATTGCATCACGCATTCCAACGATTCTGCCTCAACTCAGCGTTGATCAAGCCCTTGAAGTCACCGCAGTACATTCCATTTCAGGTTCCCTTAGCACGCGATCTCCCATGTCGCTACTTGCACCGATAGTGTCACCGCATCACACAGCATCCCGCGTTGCAATAGTTGGTGGGGGTTCGCATGTGATCAAACCAGGTGCATGCAGCCTTGCCCATCACGGAGTCCTCTTTATCGATGAAGCACCCGAATGCGCAGTTGGTGTATTGGACTCGCTCAGAGAGCCTCTTGAATCTGGCACTGTAACAATTACGCGAAGCGTTGGGGCTATTACATTTCCTGCACATTTTATTCTCGTCTTGGCCGCCAATCCATGCCCATGTGGAAAATTCACAGGTAAGGGACGGGCATGCACCTGTTCTTCCATTCAAGTACGTAGATATTTAGGAAAGCTATCTGGGCCTCTTATGGATCGCATCGACATGCGCGTACAGGTAGAACCTGTCAGTCGCGTGGAAATGGCCCAGACTGATTTGGGCGAATCGAGTCATAGTATTCGTAAGCGCGTCATTCAAGCTCGTGGCGCAGCTGCCGAAAGATATAAAAATCAGCCCTGGAAACTCAATGCCCATATTCCAAGTCGCGAGCTACGAACCACATATCGACCTGAACGCGCCGCAATGAATTTTCTCCATGACGAACTCGATCGAGAACTACTCACCGCTCGTGGGCTACATAAGGTAATTCGATTGTCATGGACTCTTGCCGATTTGGCTGGCCGTTCTATCCCAATGC